>NZ_JBVVPR010000316.1:0-202 GCF_055811835.1 Bradyrhizobium sp. WSM4874 | reverse complement strand
CTTGCGCGTGCGGAGCTCAAAAAGCTGAACCGGACCGTCCTCGTCGATAAAGCGTGCCGAAAGTGCCTGATGGCATGAAAGACATCGATCCAGGCGCGATTGAACGCGGCCAGATCGATGGTGCCCCGCACGCGCAAGCCGCCCTGAATGATGTAGTTCCTGGCAGACGGATCGAGCTGCGAAAGAAACCACAGGTGCTCTT
>NZ_JBVVPR010000315.1:0-205 GCF_055811835.1 Bradyrhizobium sp. WSM4874 | reverse complement strand
TAGGACAGAGACTCGTCCCGCTCGTGGCGCGTACGGTGATCACGGTCGTAGCGCCATCACAAAAGGCGCTTTCCACGTCAAATCCGTAAGGGACCAAGGCCGACGGACGTAGGGCTCGCTGCATCATATTGATTCCTTTGTGAAACCAACGCGAGCCGACGCTTGAACTTCATCAGAAATGATGGTGTGGAACGGCCCTTCGAAC
>NZ_JBVVPR010000314.1:0-205 GCF_055811835.1 Bradyrhizobium sp. WSM4874 | reverse complement strand
CCAGCCCAGACCGATGGCGCGATCGACGAGGCGGTACTGCAGCTCCGTGCTCTCGTGGTGCTGACGCACCTGGTTTACGGATGACTGCCGCACGTAGACATAGGCCAACTTCGCTCGGTGCGCAGTCGTGAGCCGCTCGTCAGCGACGTTCAAGCTGATCAGCACGACCCAGTCCTCTTCCGGGCGTGCCGGGAACCGCTTGCAT
>NZ_JBVVPR010000313.1:0-205 GCF_055811835.1 Bradyrhizobium sp. WSM4874 | reverse complement strand
TCTAAGCGATTGAGCAGGAGTCTCTTTTTCGGATTCGAGGCGGTTTGAGATTGCAGGGATTGGGAGGTTGAAGCCGCCAAATCCTGCAATTTCGCTTTTGGATTGAACGAAGCCGCTGCCGCGGCGTGAGGGGCAAGGTGGCGTAGATCGCCTCCTGGCTGAGAGGATGTGGGTGTTGGAGCCCATCCCCCTCAGACAGGAGTAT
>NZ_JBVVPR010000312.1:0-205 GCF_055811835.1 Bradyrhizobium sp. WSM4874 | reverse complement strand
GCCACCTGGATGATCCGCGGCGGGATCCGGGTGATGATCCGCCCCGACAGCCGCGCCAACAGGCCCGCCATCGAGATCGCCGATATTCTGCGCCGGCATGGCGACACCTATCGCCGTGACCATGCCGGTCATCTCGGTCGGGTCGAGCGGCGCGTGATGAGCGCAATCGTGGCGTGCCGGACCGAGGCGCTCGGCGGCCACATGG
>NZ_JBVVPR010000311.1:0-206 GCF_055811835.1 Bradyrhizobium sp. WSM4874 | reverse complement strand
CTGATTCTCCGTTTGAGAACCACAGTCGCCCGGCAAACTTCATCGGAAATGAGTCAGACCCCCTTTTGGATGCCGATAAGGGGTCCCACTCGAACGCCGATTGACAGCTACTACGGCAGGCCGCACAATTTATCCAGCGCTCAACGGCTTCTATCGCGAAGTGCGTCGGACTTGGCTGCGCTGTCTGAGACGGCGCAGTCAGAAAA
>NZ_JBVVPR010000310.1:0-207 GCF_055811835.1 Bradyrhizobium sp. WSM4874 | reverse complement strand
GCCGGGCCATTGCTGGTCGAGGCGACGCGCGAGATTGCGGATCAATTTTCAGCCTTGTCGGCGTCATCGAGCTCCCAGGCCTGGCGCAGCACCCGACGGGTGGGCGCATGATGTTCTTTCGGCAGGCGTTCCATGATGTTGCGCGCCTTGTGGATCTGGCAGCGCTGGATTGCAGCGGCCGAACCGAAGGTGCGGCGGATCGCCTTC
>NZ_JBVVPR010000309.1:0-208 GCF_055811835.1 Bradyrhizobium sp. WSM4874 | reverse complement strand
CGAAAGGGAATCCACAAACGAAAATTGCAAGGTTTGGGGGCCTCAAGCCCCCAATCCCTGCAATCTCAAATGCCGCCCCAACCGGAAAACTGACTCCTGCTCAATCGCTTAGAGCCTTGTTCACGGACGACTAGCGATGTTCCCGGTAGACTTAATGTTGCCTCTTCTATTTTGCTCCCTGGCCCCAGGGAGCAAAAGGTAGCCGGTC
>NZ_JBVVPR010000308.1:0-210 GCF_055811835.1 Bradyrhizobium sp. WSM4874 | reverse complement strand
GTTTCGTTTGACGTAAGGCTTCACGTAGGCTGGCGGCATCATGCGGACAGCGTGGCCCAGCGCCGCGATCTCGCGTGCCCAGTGATGGGCACTCGCACAGGCCTCCATACCTACCAAGCAAGCTGGAAGGCTCCGAAAGAAGGGCAGAACCTGCGATCGCCGCAATGTGCGACGAACCAAGACTTTCCCGTTTTCGGCGATGCCGTGAAC
>NZ_JBVVPR010000307.1:0-211 GCF_055811835.1 Bradyrhizobium sp. WSM4874 | reverse complement strand
GATGCCCAAGCTCTCGTTGGCCGCTTCCACGCGATGATCCGAAAGAAGGCCGAGATGGAGCTCGAACCTTGGATTGATGACTCCAAGCGGAGCCTCATTGCCTCGTTCGCGAATGGCATTGCCAACGATAAGGCCGCGGTGCACGCGGCTATCACGCAACCGTGGTCCAATGGCCAAGTGGAAGCTCAGATCACCAAGCTCAAGCTGGTCA
>NZ_JBVVPR010000306.1:0-215 GCF_055811835.1 Bradyrhizobium sp. WSM4874 | reverse complement strand
GTGAGCAACGACACATTGCTTCGGGTGGTTAGAAAGCGCGGGTGTCCGCCCTTTGCTGCGCCGAGCGTTATCGGCATAGACGATTGGGCCTGGCGGCGCAATCAGCGGTACGGAACGATTATCTGTGACCTCGAGCGACGACGACCGATCACTCTCTTACCCGACAGAGAGCCAGCCACTGCGCAGGCCTGGCTCGCGGGGCAGCCACAAATCGC
>NZ_JBVVPR010000305.1:0-218 GCF_055811835.1 Bradyrhizobium sp. WSM4874 | reverse complement strand
CGGGCACGCGCAAGCCTCGTCATGTCTTTCGCCAACGGCGTCATCAAGGACAAGGCCGCCGTCAGCGCAGCGATCACAACGTCCTGGTCCAACGGACAGACCGAGGGCCAGATCACCAAGCTTAAACTGGTGAAGCGCCAAATGTACGGACGCGCCAAGCTCGACTTGCTGCAGGCTCGGCTAATCGGTGCCACATGACCAGTGCTGCACCAAAATTG
>NZ_JBVVPR010000304.1:0-219 GCF_055811835.1 Bradyrhizobium sp. WSM4874 | reverse complement strand
CTGAACAAGGATCGGGACACGCTGCTGGCTTTCTATGACTTCCCGGCCGAGCACTGGAAACACTTGCGGACGACGGACCCCATCGAAAGCACCTTCGCCACCGTGCGCCACCGCACCATCCGATCGAAAGGCTGCCTATCCAAGGACGGCGCTCGCGATGGTCTTCAAACTGCTTGAGGCCGCGCACAAAAGCTGGCGTCGTCTCGATGGCCACAACCA
>NZ_JBVVPR010000303.1:0-221 GCF_055811835.1 Bradyrhizobium sp. WSM4874 | reverse complement strand
GCAAGCTTGATGATAGAGGTCGCACCAACGATCAAGAGCGTCCGTAGTTGCCGATTTCCACGCTTTGATATCGCGCCACTGGCGGCGCAATCAGCGGTACGGAAGATCGTGTGCGACCTCCAGCGGCGACGGCCTATCGCCCTGTTACCCGACAGAGAGCCAGCCACTGCGCAGGCCTGGCTCGCGGGGCAACCACAGATCGCTGTGGTCGCGCGCGACCG
>NZ_JBVVPR010000302.1:0-221 GCF_055811835.1 Bradyrhizobium sp. WSM4874 | reverse complement strand
CCGGGTGCTTCGACAGCCACGCCTGAACGGTCGCCATTTCCCGGTCGGGTAGCAAGGCAACGATCCGCCGACGCTCCGAATCGCACACGATGGTCCCGTACCGACGACTTCTCCGGAACGCCCCGTCATCGATACCCACAACCAGTTGCTGACAGGCAGCATGAGCCGCTTGGCGAAGCTTGCTGCCGGCCGGCCGCCGAGCGGCAACCCCAGGTGATGGA
>NZ_JBVVPR010000301.1:0-221 GCF_055811835.1 Bradyrhizobium sp. WSM4874 | reverse complement strand
CATCAGGATGAATGGTATGGATCCGATCTATAACGACCCGAACTCTTGGATGCGCTGGTACGCCGAGCAACAGGAGCTGCAGCGTGCGCGGCAAGAGGCCGACGTCGAGCGTTCGGATCAGGATGGCTTCGAGCAGCAGGGGGGGGGTGAGCTACAGCTCCGCTCTCCTGAGGAGAGTTCGCCTGAGGCTAGTTTCCCTGCCTGGCGGCATGAAGATATCC
>NZ_JBVVPR010000300.1:0-224 GCF_055811835.1 Bradyrhizobium sp. WSM4874 | reverse complement strand
CGCAGTACGAAAAAATGCGCCGTGTCCGGACTGACGTCATTCAGGCGGAGGCACGAAAAAACGGACTGCGTTTCGATACGCACGGTACCGCCAAGACCGGCGCAAAAGTCGGCAACGAGCGTTCCTGAGCCGATCTGAGCTGGCTGAGCCAGTTCGCCCGACAGGAATTTGGATCGAAGGAGACTGAAGCTTGGCTCTGATGCAATGGTGGAGGTCTGCAACGG
>NZ_JBVVPR010000299.1:0-227 GCF_055811835.1 Bradyrhizobium sp. WSM4874 | reverse complement strand
TGACGATCGACCGGCCGAACCAGGCGTGGGCGGCCGTCATCACGTATCTGCCCATCGGGCGCGGCTTTCTCTATCTCATCGCGATCATCGACTGGGCGAGCCGTGCGGTTCTGGCGTGGCGGCTGTCGAACACGATGGACGTCTCGTTCTGCGTGGCGGCTTTGGAAGAGGCGCTGGCGAAGTACGGCACGCCGGAGATTTTCAACACCGACCAGGGCAGCCAGTTC
>NZ_JBVVPR010000298.1:0-228 GCF_055811835.1 Bradyrhizobium sp. WSM4874 | reverse complement strand
TCGTCGTCAATGGCGCTTCGGCCACCGCCCGCGGCGGCACAGACGACCCAATCTCGACCGGCACGAACGGCGCTATATATCGAGCTACGCGATGCATGCACACGATCCGAGGCTGGCGGCATGAGCCTCACCACGACCGCTGTCCGGATCACGTCATGGCAAGCCGGACATCTTCAACACCGACCAGGGCTCGCAGTTCACCGGTGCGGCCTTCACCGGCGTCCTCGC
>NZ_JBVVPR010000297.1:0-230 GCF_055811835.1 Bradyrhizobium sp. WSM4874 | reverse complement strand
TGCCCTCTCCCCTTGTGGGAGAGGGCAGCGCCGCAAGTAGACGCAATCTCATTGGGGTGAGGGGTCTCTCCCCGCGCATTCCGGGCGGAGAGAGACCCCTCACCCGTGGCGCCGGGGGGGGGGGGGCCCCCCCCCCCCCCCCCGGGGGGGGGGGAAAAAAAAAGAGGCCCCGGAAGGGAAAAATTTACAAACCCCCAAGGGGGGGCCCCCCCCCCCGGTATAGGAAACCG
>NZ_JBVVPR010000296.1:0-231 GCF_055811835.1 Bradyrhizobium sp. WSM4874 | reverse complement strand
GCTGGATCTGGGGGGGGGGGGGGGGGAAATAAAAAAAATATGGGGGGGGGGGGGGGGGGGGGGGGGGGGGGGGGGGGGGGGGGGGGGGGGGGGGGGGGGGGGGGGGGGTTTTTTTTTTGGGGGGGGGGGGGGGGGGGGGGGGGGGGGGGGGGGGGGGGGGGGGGGGGGGGGGGGCGGGCGGCGCGAGAGGGGGGGGGGGGGGGGGCGGGGGGGGGGGGGGGGGGGGGGGTT
>NZ_JBVVPR010000295.1:0-233 GCF_055811835.1 Bradyrhizobium sp. WSM4874 | reverse complement strand
GGTCATCCGGCTCGGCGTCCTACGTAGTCGATTCACAGCTGCGTATGGATTTCGCCAAGCGCTCCCGCCCGTCGGACTTGGACGTCGACCTCTTCGAGTCCTTCAGGAAAGGCGCCGCCGGTAACTACAGCCCAAGCACCATTGCCGATTACGTGGCCGCTTTGACTCGGTTCAGTGATTGGCTCCGGCCACAGGGCCTGGCACTGGCCGGCCTACTTGATGACCCCGACCCT
>NZ_JBVVPR010000294.1:0-236 GCF_055811835.1 Bradyrhizobium sp. WSM4874 | reverse complement strand
TGGCGGATTATATTTCCGAGATTGTAGAACGCGAGCGGGCGCTGTTTGCGGGGCGGACTTCGTAGGGTGGGTTAGCCCTGCAGATGCGCAAAGCGCATCTGCTCGGCTAACCCACCAACTTCGTCCAGCGCTCAGTGAAGCATGGTGGGTTACGCCTTCGGCTAACCCACCCTACGAAGTCCGCCCCGCAAACAGCGCCCGCTCGCGTTCTACAATCTCGGAAATATAATCCGCCA
>NZ_JBVVPR010000293.1:0-237 GCF_055811835.1 Bradyrhizobium sp. WSM4874 | reverse complement strand
GCGTAAATGGATTGAGGTCAATCTGAATGCTTCTTGCGCTAGGTCCTTTATCCAGCATAATATCGATCCGGTAATCCTCCATTGCTGAGTATAGATATTCCTCCACGATAGGGCTTAGGCGATGTATTTCATCGATAAAAAGGACATCATTGGGCTCTAGAGAAGTAAGCAAGCCAGCTAAGTCGCCGGGTTTATCTAGGACAGGCCCTGAAGTGATTTTAATGCCTACCCCTAGTT
>NZ_JBVVPR010000292.1:0-237 GCF_055811835.1 Bradyrhizobium sp. WSM4874 | reverse complement strand
CGCCAGCGCGCTGGTAAGACAGGACGTCTTCGGCGAGTGACCCGTCTGAAGGGTCTTGCAACCGAGAAGCTAGAGTGCCCTTATTGTTTTCATTGAGCCATGCAGCAAGCCCTCTAAGAATGCCCGAATTCTTTCGGATGGTATCTGCCGGGACGCCATACCGCTTGGCTGCTGCCGCGAAGTCGCTGATGAGCTTCGCATCATCATCATGAACTTCCGCCACCTTTCGCCGAGTCA
>NZ_JBVVPR010000291.1:0-238 GCF_055811835.1 Bradyrhizobium sp. WSM4874 | reverse complement strand
CGCAAGCTGACGGCGTTGCGCCAGGAGGCCTGGCGGCTCATGCACGAGTCACTGGCCACCCAGCACGAGTGGTTCGCTGCTGTGCTGCGTGGACACTACGGCTACTACTGTGTTTCGGCATGGAATAAGGCCCCCGTTTTCGGGGTGATCGGCATCCAATCGGGGCTCTGACGCATATTCGATGATCGTGATTGTTTTTATGGCGCGCCAATCAGCCTAGCCTGAAGGAGATCGAGCT
>NZ_JBVVPR010000290.1:0-239 GCF_055811835.1 Bradyrhizobium sp. WSM4874 | reverse complement strand
CGGCGGTCGTCGTCCCGCTCCGGTCCCTTCAGCCCCGTCGGCAGATGAGGCTCAATACGCGCCCATTGCCTATCATTGAGCCAAAACAAACTTGCGCGCATTCGCTCATCCTCGAATCAAAAGTTCAAGGCAAGGGAATCACGCGGCGCTTATTAGGTACAGTGAAATGGACCCCGGTTTTGGGACCAGAGGCTAAGTTGGAAAAGGGCCGCTCCGTTTGATAGACGGAGGGCATGATG
>NZ_JBVVPR010000289.1:0-241 GCF_055811835.1 Bradyrhizobium sp. WSM4874 | reverse complement strand
CAATGGAGGCGGCCTTCTGCGTCGAAGCGGTCCAGGAGGCGTTGGCGAAGCACGGCAGGCCCGAGATTTTCAACACGGACCAGGGCAGCCAGTTCACCAGCCTCCAGTTCACCGATGTGCTGCTGGACGCGAAGATCGCCATCAGCATGGACGGCGAGGGCGCTTGGCGCGACAACGTGTTTGTCGAGCGGCTCTGGCGCACGGTCAAATACGAAGAAGTTGTGTGCTGTGAACGTCACTG
>NZ_JBVVPR010000288.1:0-241 GCF_055811835.1 Bradyrhizobium sp. WSM4874 | reverse complement strand
CGGCGGTCGTCGTCCCGCTCCGGTCCCTTCAGCCCCGTCGGCAGATGAGGCTCAATACGCGCCCATTGCCTATCATTCAGCCAAAACAAACTTGCGCGCATTCGCTCATCCTCGAATCAAAAGTTCAAGGCAAGGGAATCACGCGGCGCTTATCAGGTACAGACCCTAGCATTACAGTTGCTTTTGTTGCGGGCTTCTGAATCCATGGGCAACCATGATTCGAATGTCGTGGGCGCGGGCC
>NZ_JBVVPR010000287.1:0-242 GCF_055811835.1 Bradyrhizobium sp. WSM4874 | reverse complement strand
TGCACAGCCTGATCGATATGTTCCGCGCGCGCATGTTCGCGATCTGCTGCGGCTACGAGGACGCCGACGACCTCTATCATCTGGGGCCCGATCCCGCCTCCAAGCTGGCCTGCGGACGGCTTGCCCGTTTCGCGGGATCGTGAGCACGGATTTCACCGCATCATGAGTGAAATGGACCCCGGTTTTGGGACCAGAGGCTAAGTTGGAAAAGGGCCGCTCCGTTTGATAGACGGAGGGCATGA
>NZ_JBVVPR010000286.1:0-244 GCF_055811835.1 Bradyrhizobium sp. WSM4874 | reverse complement strand
GTCGGCATCGCCGTCCGCCGACGGACCACCCGTAGCAAGGTATCGTTGCTGACAGGCAGCATGAGCCGCTTGGCGAAGCTTGCCGCCGGCCGACCGCCGAGCGCCAACCCCAAGTGATGGACGATGTATTCCAGCCGTGCTGTCCGGCGCCGTCGCAGCGGGACGATGTCTTCTCCGAACCGCTCCGCGAAGATCCGCCGGCGGCAATGCGGCACCTCGCATGTGAAGCGCCGCGTGAGTAATC
>NZ_JBVVPR010000285.1:0-245 GCF_055811835.1 Bradyrhizobium sp. WSM4874 | reverse complement strand
AGGAGCGGGCCAATCGTCCTATTCTGTCGTGGAGCAGACGCGCTCTGAACCTCAAGAGTCGCGCGCTCCGTCCTCTCGTAATCCCGAGAGCACCGCTGGCCTTCAGAGCTGGCCCGGCAAATTCGGACAGTAGCTTGAGTGGATTTTCTGCCTGAGAGCGGCGAGGAGTCTTGCCGCGAATCAGGAGCGAAGATGACGAAGAAGAGCCGCCGGACGCATTCTCCGGCATTCAAGGCGAAGGTTGC
>NZ_JBVVPR010000284.1:0-245 GCF_055811835.1 Bradyrhizobium sp. WSM4874 | reverse complement strand
CCAAGACTGTTCATCGCCGACGGCGCGAAAGCGTTGTCGAAGGCGATCCGCCGCACCTTCGGTTCGGCCGCTGCGATCCAGCGCTGCCAGATCCACAAGGCGCGCAACATCATGGAACGCCTGCCGAAAGAGCATCATGCGCCCACCCGTCGGGTGCTGCGCCAGGCGTGGGAGCTCGATGACGCCGACAAGGCTGAAAATTGATCCGCAATCTCGCGCGTCGCCTCGACCAGCAATGGCCCGGC
>NZ_JBVVPR010000283.1:0-246 GCF_055811835.1 Bradyrhizobium sp. WSM4874 | reverse complement strand
GCTATGGACTCGGCGCGATAGTGTCGCGCACAAAGGGCACTGGGCCTCCGCAGTCTCTGACCGAACAGCCAGAATAATTGAATCCTCTGAATCACTTACGCCATCAAAGACCAAACCACTCGGTACTAGCGATGAAATTCGAAAGCCGTTGAAGAACCACAGTCGCCTTCGAACTTCATCAGAAATGATGGTGTGGAACGGCCCTTCGAACCGGCATCAAAAGTGCCTAACGTGGTCGCGTAGAGA
>NZ_JBVVPR010000282.1:0-246 GCF_055811835.1 Bradyrhizobium sp. WSM4874 | reverse complement strand
GGCTGCTGCCTCTCCGCTGCGTTCCGCGACACCTTCTTTGCGACTGGAAGGGCGCAAGCTGCCGACGACGTCGCCCTCAGCTTCGGTGTCTGCCTTATCTTGGGCCTTGCCGTGAGCGACTTGTGACCGCGCTTCAGGCCCTGACGGGTCAGCATGCCGCAGACCGCGTTACGACTGCACCCGAGCCGCCGCGCTATCTGCGCCGCGCTATGTCCTGCGGACCAGAGCCTGGTGAGGAGCTCTATG
>NZ_JBVVPR010000281.1:0-247 GCF_055811835.1 Bradyrhizobium sp. WSM4874 | reverse complement strand
ACCCGAGAGTGAGGCTCTGATGGCCGAGCTGCGAACCGTCCCCGACGGTCCCGCCGCCGCGCCGGTGGTCGTGCCCGGCGGCGACCGGGACAGCCGATTCGCCCGCCGCATGATCATCGCCGGAGCGAGCATCCTGTCGGTGGTCGCGCTGCTGGCGGTGTTCGCGCCGCTGCTGAGCCAGTGGGGCGAGACCGAGATCGACGCGGCGAACACGCTCGTCGCGCCGGGCGGCAGCCACCTGCTCGGC
>NZ_JBVVPR010000280.1:0-249 GCF_055811835.1 Bradyrhizobium sp. WSM4874 | reverse complement strand
GGGGGGGTGTGCTTCCTCTTTTTTTTTGTTTTTTTTTTGGGGGGGGGGGTGTTTTTTTTTTTTTTTTTTCTTCCCCCCCCCCCCCCCCCCCCCCCCCCCGGGGGGGTGTGTGGGGGGGGGGGGGGCCCCCCCCCCCCCCCCCCCCCCCCCCCCCCCCCGGGGGGTTGGGCCGCCCCCCCCCCCCCCCCCCCCCCCCCCCCCACCAACCCCCCCCCCCCGCCCCCCCCCCCGCGGGCGCGCCCGAGGCCC
>NZ_JBVVPR010000279.1:0-250 GCF_055811835.1 Bradyrhizobium sp. WSM4874 | reverse complement strand
CCTACCCCCCCCCCCCCCCCCCGCTCCCCCCCCCCCCCCCGCCCCCCCCCGCCCCCCCCCCCCCCCCACAAACACCCCCCCCCCCCCCCCCCCCCCCCCCCCCCCCCCCCGCGCCCGCGGGGGGGGGGCGGGGGCCCCCCCCCCCCCCCCCCCCCCCCCCCCCATCACCCCCCCCCCCCCCCCCCCCCCCCCCCCCCCCCGGCGGCCGCCCCGGCCCCCCCCCCCCCCGGTTTTTTTACGGGTACCATGC
>NZ_JBVVPR010000278.1:0-252 GCF_055811835.1 Bradyrhizobium sp. WSM4874 | reverse complement strand
CCCCCCCCCCCCCCCCCCCCCGCGCCCCGCGCCGCCCCCCCCCCCCCCCCCCCCCCCCCCCCCCCCCCCCCCCCGCGCTCCACCCCCCCCCCCCCCCCCCCCCCCCCCCCCCCGCCCCCTCCCCCCCCGCCCCCCCCCCCCCCCCCCCCCCCCCCCCCCCCCCGCCGCCGCCCGCCCCCCCCCCCCCCCCCCCCCCCCCCCCCCGGCCCCCCCCCCCTCCTTCCCGCGCCCCCCCCCCCCCCGGGCCCGCGA
>NZ_JBVVPR010000277.1:0-253 GCF_055811835.1 Bradyrhizobium sp. WSM4874 | reverse complement strand
AACGAGACGCATGGAGGGAAGGGGCCAGCCCGAGGGGAGCCCGCGCGAGAAGGCCAGGGTCCGGACACAGAGCCGGGGTGCCGCCGAACCTCGAACGGGTGAACGCGGCGGCCAAGCAGGCTGCCCAGACCCGGTTCACAGCCTTGCTGCACCACGTCGACGAGGACGCTCTGCTTCGGGCGTTTCGACGACAAAAGCGGCAGGCCAGCGCAGGGGTCGATGGGGTAACGGTGGCGAAGTACGAAGAGAGGCT
>NZ_JBVVPR010000276.1:0-255 GCF_055811835.1 Bradyrhizobium sp. WSM4874 | reverse complement strand
TCTGTGCCCGAATCTCCGACAGAAGGGCAGCGGGTAGAAACACGACAAAGTCGTAGCTCTCGGGGTCTTGGCCCACGCTCAAGGCGAGTTGGCCGTCGCTCACGCTCCACCACACGGGGTGACTCGCCGACGTCCCGAGGCTTACGTCCAGGCGGTGCGCGTGGTCGGCACCGGCAACGCGAGGGAGGTTCCTAGCCCACTCGTCCGGACTCGCATCCACATTCAGCAGCCACGAGGGTCCGCTCAGTGTGAGCA
>NZ_JBVVPR010000275.1:0-257 GCF_055811835.1 Bradyrhizobium sp. WSM4874 | reverse complement strand
ACCTTGATATCGCGCACCAGGGAATGGCCCGCCGTGCGCCACGCGCGGAATTTCGGATTGGTGATGAGCTCGAGAGTGAATTTCACGTCATCGACAGTGAAAGGCTCGCCGTCGTGCCAGCGGACGTCATCACGCAGGCGGATGCGCCACACAAGTCCGTCCTCTGAAATGCCGCCGTTTTTCTGGCTGGGCACTTCGACAACGAGATTGGGCTGAAGAACACCCTTAGGGTCCATGCGAACGAGTGCATCAAACAC
>NZ_JBVVPR010000274.1:0-258 GCF_055811835.1 Bradyrhizobium sp. WSM4874 | reverse complement strand
CGCTCGGCGGCCGGCCGGCAGCAAGCTTCGCCAAGCGGCTCATGCTGCCTGTCAGCAACGATACCTTGCTGCGGGTGGTCCGCCGGCGGGCGGCGATGCCGATGGATCCCTTGCTTGTTGTGGGTATTGATGACTGGGCGTTCCGGAGAAATCGTCGGTACGGGACCATCGTGTGCGATTTGGAGCGTCGGCGGATCGTTGCCTTGCTACCCGACCGGGAAATGGCGACCGTTCAGGCGTGGCTGTCGAAGCACCCGG
>NZ_JBVVPR010000273.1:0-259 GCF_055811835.1 Bradyrhizobium sp. WSM4874 | reverse complement strand
CGGTCTACTATGAACCTCGGCCAGTTTCGGCCGAGGACCTTGCCTTGATGCGTCGGCTCGATGAGCTGCATCTCGATGATCCCTTCGCGGGAGGGCGTATGCTGCGATCGTTGCTGCGGCGGGAGGGCCTATACGCTGGTCGCCGCCACATCGCGACGCTAATGAGTCGTCCGTTAAGAAGGCGAATTGAGCGGGGCTGGACCGGCCAGCACGCGGCATAGTCGGACCAGGAACAGGCACAAGAGTTCTCTGAGCCAGG
>NZ_JBVVPR010000272.1:0-265 GCF_055811835.1 Bradyrhizobium sp. WSM4874 | reverse complement strand
ACCCTGGAGGCCGCCGGGTATGACGTCACGGTCATCGCCCCGCGCGGCGATCCCAGTCTCACGTTCCTTCCGGGCAGTCGCGGTACCCGCCTGCGCCCGTATCCGGTCTATGTCAACGGCTCCGGCGTGCTCTCCTTCGTCGCCGAGTTCCTCTGGTCCTTTCTGTGCATCGGCTACCGGTTGACCGGTGAGGTGTTACGCGGCGGGGCCCACGCGGTGCAGGTGTGCAACCCACCCGACGTGTACTGGCCGTTGGCCCTGATGG
>NZ_JBVVPR010000271.1:0-265 GCF_055811835.1 Bradyrhizobium sp. WSM4874 | reverse complement strand
AAGGTGGGCGACATCGTCTCGGAATCCACGGGCGACTTCATATCGGTACGCCTGGGCGACTTCGTCGGAATCCGCAATCTGACACCCGCGGCCTATTCCGCCAACCTCACCGCAACGTGCGACCGGCTGCGCAACCCCGACTAGCTCCGCCGATCGCAGGTTGCTCACCCCGCGCCAAACGGCGTAACATCTGACGTGCCCCCGCCAAATTAGGCCAGTTTGAACTGGAATTTTCCACTTATGATCCCCTGATGGGGAGAGGAGA
>NZ_JBVVPR010000270.1:0-268 GCF_055811835.1 Bradyrhizobium sp. WSM4874 | reverse complement strand
GCTGAACGAGACGGCTCCCGACACCATCACCAGCCTGCACCAGAACTTCGTCGATGCCGGCGCCGACATCATTCTCACCAACTCCTTCGGCGGCACCCGCCACCGGCTGAAGCTGCACCATGCGCAGGACCGCGTGCATGCGCTGAACAAGCGCGCCGCCGAGATCGCCCGCGCTGTCGCCGATAAAGCCGGCCGCAAGGTCATCGTGGCGGGCTCGGTCGGCCCGACCGGCGAGTTGCTGGTGCCGCTCGGCGCCATGACCTATGAC
>NZ_JBVVPR010000269.1:0-269 GCF_055811835.1 Bradyrhizobium sp. WSM4874 | reverse complement strand
CTCGCGCGCGGATTGCTGGCGGGTCATCAATTGGCCAAGGGCCAGCCATGGCAGATCGAGCTCTCGGACAAACAAATTACTCAGCTTCGCAACCGGGTACGACGCACCAAGCGTTCCAAGAAGGAGCATCATGAAGTCATCGGCTCTCCAATGAGCAGATGCCACTGGTCCACGGGGAGCTGGCTGGTGACAATGGTGGAGCGATGACCGTAGCGATCTTCGAGGATTTCCAGGAGGTCGTGACGGGCACCGGCGTCGAGCGGCTCGAG
>NZ_JBVVPR010000268.1:0-269 GCF_055811835.1 Bradyrhizobium sp. WSM4874 | reverse complement strand
CTCTCCCGCCCGACACCCGCGTCAAAGGCCCGCGCCGCCTGTTCCAGAAGTTGTTTCTTCCACGCATAGATCTGGTTCGGGTGCACCTCATAGCACTGAGCCAGCTCGGTCACCCGTCGCCTGCTCCCGCACCGCCTCCAGCGCAATCTTCGCCTTCAGTGCCGCGTCGATTTTCCGTCTCGTCTTCTTCGTCATCATGCCCTCCGTCTATCAAACGGAGCGGCCCTTTTCCAACTTAGCCTCTGGTCCCAAAACCGGGGTCCATTTCA
>NZ_JBVVPR010000267.1:0-269 GCF_055811835.1 Bradyrhizobium sp. WSM4874 | reverse complement strand
GAGATAGAGAAAGCCGCGCCCGATGGGCAGATACGTGATGACGGCCGCCCACGCCTGGTTCGGCCGGTCGATCGTCATGTTGCGCAGCAGATAGGGATAGATCTCGTGGCCCGGCGCCGGCTTTGTCGTGTTCGGCTTCGGTCCCAGCGCCGCGATGCCCATCTTGCGCATCAACCGCTGCACACGCTTGCGATTGACCTGAAGCCCCTCAGTCTTCAGCATCGCGATCATTCGCCGCGAGCCTAGGAATGGCCAGGCGGTGAACAGCT
>NZ_JBVVPR010000266.1:0-273 GCF_055811835.1 Bradyrhizobium sp. WSM4874 | reverse complement strand
TAGGGTCCAGACTCAATTGAGCCAATATGAGACGATAGCGGCGAGATGAACAGCGGCCAAGAAATTCCGGGCGAGCTTGTCATATCGGGTGGCGATGCGCCGGAAGTCCTTGAGCCTGCAAAAGCAGCGCTCGATGACATTTCGGCCTTTGTAGGCGCGTTTGTTGAAGCGATGGATGACGACGCGGTTGGATTTGTTGGGAATGACGGGCTTGGCGCCGCGACGCACGATTTCGCCGCGAAGGTTGTCGCCGTCATATGCTTTGTCGGCGAG
>NZ_JBVVPR010000265.1:0-274 GCF_055811835.1 Bradyrhizobium sp. WSM4874 | reverse complement strand
CCACGTCTCGAGGGCCGCGTAACATTCATCCCGGCAACGTCGGCCCGACGTAGTTCAACACCGATCGGGACATCCCCCTTCGAGCGTCCCCCAGGCTCAGAACACCAGCCCCAACGCCAGCCAGGCCGTAAGAGACACGCAGAGGCCAATTCCCAGGTAAGGCAATACTGTGCACATCGGCTCCCTCCCTGGTTCCGACGCCATGGAATGCTGCAAGACTCCTCGTGGCACAACCTGTTTGGATAACACACGCGTAACAAACTTCGCCGAGGGC
>NZ_JBVVPR010000264.1:0-276 GCF_055811835.1 Bradyrhizobium sp. WSM4874 | reverse complement strand
GCCCCGGTACGCCCCCGCCCGGTCGTCCCGGCGCGCCTCCGGCCGCGGGATCACCAACACCGGCTCCGGGTGCCACGCCCGCTCCAACGACGCCACCAGCGCCAGGGGCCCCCCCGACGCTGCCCGCCGGGCGCCCCGGTCCCGCCCCGGGCGCAACCCCCCCCCCCGGCGCCACCCCCCCTCCGCCAGCGCCCCCCGCTCCCCGCGGCCCGTGCACACACCCCCCCGGGCGCCCCGGGGGGGGGGCGGCAGCCCGCGCCCCCCCGGCCGGGACAA
>NZ_JBVVPR010000263.1:0-277 GCF_055811835.1 Bradyrhizobium sp. WSM4874 | reverse complement strand
GCACGAGGCCGACCACGCCCGCCTTGAGCGAACCATAAGCCACCTGCCCTATCTGCGCATCCTGCGCCGCGACCGAACCCGTGAGGATGATCGTCCCGCGCTCGCCATCGCCTTCGAGCGGCTCAGAGTGCGCCATGCCCAGCGCCGAAAGGCTCGCCACGCGGTAGCTGGCGATCAGCACGCCGTTCGCGGCAAAGGCATAGTCCTCGGTCGAAAGGCGGGTAAACTCGCCGGTTTCCTTGTTGCGGCCCACGGTCTTGCCCTTGCGGTGCACCAC
>NZ_JBVVPR010000262.1:0-277 GCF_055811835.1 Bradyrhizobium sp. WSM4874 | reverse complement strand
ATGACCGCACCGTCATTCCTTGTTCAACCAGAGAAAGATCTTGCAGCCCGGGCCGTTCCACATATGAGTCAGAGCCCCGATTGGATGCCGATCACCCCGAAAACGGGGTCCTTATTCCATGCCGAAACACACGAGACGTCCATCGTGTTCGACAGGCGCCACGCCAGAACCGCACGGCTCGCCCAGTCGATGATCGCGACGAGATAGAGAAAGCCGCGCCCGATGGGCAGATACGTGATGACGGCCGCCCACGCCTGGTTCGGCCGGTCGATCGTCA
>NZ_JBVVPR010000261.1:0-282 GCF_055811835.1 Bradyrhizobium sp. WSM4874 | reverse complement strand
GCTGAACAGATTGAGCTGCTTACAACCCGCATAGAGAAGCTCGACAGAGAGATTTTGGTTGCCGTCAGAAAGGACCCCGATGCAAGGCGTCTGATGAGCATTCCGGGTGTCGGTCCTCTCATCGCCGCTACCGTTCGGACATCGGTTTTGGATGCTCGCAATTTTGCGACTGCACGAGATTTTGCGGCTTGGACGGGGCTCACACCGAGGGCACAGTCGAGCGGCGGAAAAGAAAGGCTCGGCGCGATATCAAAGCGTGGAAATCGGCAACTACGGACGCTC
>NZ_JBVVPR010000260.1:0-283 GCF_055811835.1 Bradyrhizobium sp. WSM4874 | reverse complement strand
CCGCCGGCGGCAATGCGGCACCTCGCATGTGAAGCGCCGCGTGAGTAATCGGAGGCGCACCTTTCTGCCCGCTGATGCCAAATCGGCAACGTGCCGGACGTAGCGGCTATGGATGCGGCTCGACGCTGTCGCGCACAAAGGGCACCGAGCCTCCGCAGCTTCCGACCTAACAGACAGAATAAGCGAATCCATTGAGTCACTTACACCATCAAACACCAAACCACTCGGTACTAGCGATGAGATTTGAAAGCCCGTCCGCATGGCGCTGATTCTCCGTTTGAGA
>NZ_JBVVPR010000259.1:0-287 GCF_055811835.1 Bradyrhizobium sp. WSM4874 | reverse complement strand
GCGCGCTCGAGCTCGTCGAGCGAGACTTCGCCCGGACGCAGCGGACGCTCCAGGCTCTGGTCGGCCAGCACGCCGGGCGTCGGCGCGGCTTCAACGGCGACAGGCGCGTCCGGCACCAGCGGCGGCGCTTCAGCCACGGGGGCAGCGGCGCCAGCCGCCGGCATCGGCTGCGCCGAGCCTGACATGGCGGCCATGCCCTGCTCGACCATGGCTTCCAGCTTGTCGATGAGATCGCGGTCGGTGCCCTCGGGCTCGGCTTCGGTCGCCTCCAGCCCGGCCAGAATTTC
>NZ_JBVVPR010000258.1:0-293 GCF_055811835.1 Bradyrhizobium sp. WSM4874 | reverse complement strand
GCGGTGCACGCGGCTATCACGCAACGGTGGTCCAATGGCCAAGTGGAAGCTCAGATCACCAAGCTCAAGCTGGTCAAAAGGCAGATGTACGGGCGCGCTAAGCTCGATCTCCTTCAGGCTAGGTTGATTGGCGCGCCATAAAAGCAAACACGATCATCGAATATGCATCAGAGCCCCGATTGGATGCCGATCACCCCGAAAACGGGGTCCTTATTCGGCTCTGACTCATATGTGGAACGGCCCGGGCTGCAAGATCTTTCTCTGGTTGAACAAGGGATGACGGTGCGGTCATA
>NZ_JBVVPR010000257.1:0-294 GCF_055811835.1 Bradyrhizobium sp. WSM4874 | reverse complement strand
GGCCGAGAAGCAGGTGCGTCAGCGCGCCGAGGCCAATGTGCCGGCGCTCAAGCACGACATCGAGCGCTACGTGCGTCTGCGCGCCGAGGCCGGGCACAAGTATGAGGCCGAGGAACGCGCGATCCGGCATCGTGTCGCCATCGACATCCCTGCTTTGTCGCGCGAGGCGCAGCGGGTGCTGGCGCGGGTGCGCGATGCGATCGATCGCAACGACCAGCCGCGCTTTCTAACCACCCGAAGCAATGTGTCGTTGCTCACGGGCAGCATAAGTCGACGGGCAAAACTCGCCGCCGG
>NZ_JBVVPR010000256.1:0-303 GCF_055811835.1 Bradyrhizobium sp. WSM4874 | reverse complement strand
CGCGAGCTGCATCGCCACGGCGGTGGAGGAATGTTTCCGCACCGAGGTGAGGATCTGCTTCAGCGCGGCCTCGGCGGCATCGCTGTAGAGCCCGAGGCAGCCCGGCGTGATGCGGCCGATCGCCTCGACATGGGTCGCCTCGATGCAGAACATCGCCGCGCCCGACAGGCTGAGATTGTTGATGTGGGTGAAGTGCCAGTCGGTGGGGACGCCGTCCTCGGCCGAATATTGGCACATCGGCGACACCACGACGCGGTTCTTCAAGGTCAGGCCGCGCAGCTTGATCGGGGAAAACAGGGCGCT
>NZ_JBVVPR010000255.1:0-310 GCF_055811835.1 Bradyrhizobium sp. WSM4874 | reverse complement strand
CTGGGGTTGGCGCTCGGCGGCCGGCCGGCAGCAAGCTTCGCCAAGCGGCTCATGCTGCCTGTCAGCAACGATACCTTACTGCGGGTGGTCCGCCGGCGGACGGCGATGCCGACGGATCCATTGCTGGTTGTGGGTATCGATGACTGGGCGTTCCGGAGAAACCGTCGGTACGGGACCATCGTGTGCGATTTGGAGCGTCGGCGGATCGTTGCCTTGCTGCCCGACCGGGAAACGGCGACCGTTCAGGCGTGGCTGTCGAAGCACCCGGGCATCAACATTGTGTCGCGAGATCGCGGTGGTGGATATGGCG
>NZ_JBVVPR010000254.1:0-313 GCF_055811835.1 Bradyrhizobium sp. WSM4874 | reverse complement strand
TCAAATGATTCGAAGGAGCTCCCATGAAGCAGTACGTCGGGCTGGACGTCTCACAGAGAGAAACCGCTGTGTGCGTTATCAACGAGACTGGTCAAGTAATCTTCGAAGGAAAAGCCAAGTCTAATCCTGGTGCCTTGACTGACCTGCTGAGCAAATATGCGCCTCATGCCGAGCGTATCGGCTTCGAGACCGGCGCGATGGCGAGTTGGCTATGGCATGAACTCCGCAGGGTTGAGCTTCCGGTGGTCTGCATCGACGCTCGGCATGCGCACGCAGCTTTGTCGGTCCGAATGAACAAGAGCGATCAGAATGA
>NZ_JBVVPR010000253.1:0-316 GCF_055811835.1 Bradyrhizobium sp. WSM4874 | reverse complement strand
CGAAGCACCCGGGCATCAACATTGTGTCGCGAGATCGCGGTGGTGGATATGGCGAGGCAGCAGCCAAGGCGCTGCCGCACGCCATCCAGGTCGCCGACCGCTGGCATCTGATGGAAAACGCGAGCGCGGCCTTCCTTGATGCGGTGCGCCGCTCCATGAGCAAAATCCGAACTGCAATCGGGGCGACGAGGATCGATCTTAAACTGCTGACCTGCGCGGAAAAGCTTCGCTATCACGGCTATCTGCGGCGCCAGGACAGCCATGCCGCAATCGCGGCTCTTGTCAGCGACGGTGTGCCGCTCAAGGAGATCGTCCG
>NZ_JBVVPR010000252.1:0-316 GCF_055811835.1 Bradyrhizobium sp. WSM4874 | reverse complement strand
CGAAGCACCCGGGCATCAACATTGTGTCGCGAGATCGCGGTGGTGGATATGGCGAGGCAGCAGCCAAGGCGCTGCCGAACGCCATCCAGGTCGCCGACCGCTGGCATCTGATGGAAAACGCGAGCGCGGCCTTCCTTGAAGCGGTGCGCCGTTCGATGAGCAAAATCCGAGCCGCAATCGGGGCGACGACGATCGATCTTAAACTGCTGACCTGCGCGGAAAAGCTTCGCTATCAGGGTTATCTGCGGCGCCAGGACAGCCATGCCGCAATCGCGGCTCTTGTCAGCGACGGTGTGCCGCTCAAGGAGATCGTCCG
>NZ_JBVVPR010000251.1:0-317 GCF_055811835.1 Bradyrhizobium sp. WSM4874 | reverse complement strand
CTGTCGATGTCTTCGATCCGCAGTCCCGCGACTTCGGAGGCCCTGAGTCCGGCCGCATAGGCCGTGGTGAGCGCGGCACGGCTCTTCAGGCTGGACACGGCCTCGAGGAACTGAACCACTTCGTTGGCGCTGAGCACGACCGGCAGCTTGCGCGGTTCTCGCGCATAGGGAATGCGCTCCGGGATGAGTGCCTCGCCGAGCGTGACGCCGTAGAAAAACCGGAGCGCACAGACGATCTGGTCAGCGCCGGCCATGAGATGCCGGTCGAGACCAGATGCACCTGGAAGGCGCGGACGTCGTCCAGCTCCAACCGGTCA
>NZ_JBVVPR010000250.1:0-318 GCF_055811835.1 Bradyrhizobium sp. WSM4874 | reverse complement strand
CTTCTTCACACGCTGCCCGATGGCTTCCATCGCATCCGCCACTTCGGCTTCATGGCCAACGGCCATCGCGCTGCCAAGCTCGCCCTTTGCCGCGAACTTCTCGATCATGAGACAGACCCAAACGACAGCCAGCCGCCGCCTGTGGATTCGGAAGCTCAAACCTGGGCCGAAGTTCCTGCCTGTCCTGATTGTGGTGGCGTCATGCGCATCATTGAGCGCTTTCGACACAGCTTCAGACGCACCAGCCCTCGAACATCACCGTTCCGATGCGACACATCGTGAGCCAAGTCATGCCGTGCACGACGATCATCATTCGTC
>NZ_JBVVPR010000249.1:0-320 GCF_055811835.1 Bradyrhizobium sp. WSM4874 | reverse complement strand
CCGAGCAATAAGGTCTCCGGAGGCAAAATGCTCTCGTCCCGAACGCGCCGATCCGGCGGCCGGGCCGCAGCTCTTCTGCGCCTTGCTGCCGTAACCGTCGGACGCACTGATACCGCGCTCGGCGCCTTTTATAGAAGACTGTCGTCCCGCATTGGCAAGGCCAAAGCAGTCACCGCGACGGCCCGCAAGATAGCAGTCCTGTTCTACAACACTGTGCGTCACGGAATGGACTACGTCGATCCAGGGGCCTCGTCCTATGAGACACGCTATCGGACGCGAGTGATCAACAATTTGCACCGACGTGCCAAGGCATTCGGCTT
>NZ_JBVVPR010000248.1:0-323 GCF_055811835.1 Bradyrhizobium sp. WSM4874 | reverse complement strand
ACTTTCAAGCCTCGTTTAGCAAGCTTGATGATAGAGGTCGCACCAACGATCAGGAGCGTCCGTAGTTGCCGATTTCCGCGCTTTGATATCGCGCCGAGCCTTTCTTTCCCGCCGCTCGGTGTGAGCCCCGTCCAAGCCGCAAAATCTCGTGCAGTCGCAAAATCGCGAGCATCCACGACGGATGTCCGAACGGTAGCGGCGATGAGAGGACCGACACCCGGAATGCTCATCAGACGCCTTGCATCAGGGTCCTTTCTGACGGCAACCAAAATCTCTCTGTCGAGCTTCTCTATGCGGGTTGTAAGCAGCTCAATCTGTTCAGC
>NZ_JBVVPR010000247.1:0-326 GCF_055811835.1 Bradyrhizobium sp. WSM4874 | reverse complement strand
CCCGTTGCGCAAGACTTCTGTGAGTTGACCGTCGAAGATTCCTGGCTGAATCAGCTGGATGACGTTATCGTTGGACATGGCATATCGCTCCTTCGGTGGAGAAGTGGAGGCGTCAAGCACCCCCACGATATGCCGCCTTTCCGATTCCCGCCGTCACCAACTTTCAGCGATAGCTCCGGACACACTGGACATCGCTCGTGACCTTGCCCCACGGGCTTAATCCAGTTTGAAGAGAGCTGGCCCCGGTACTGAAGTGCTCCCCAAAACTAGGCCAGCTGATGCTGGAATTTTCCGGGGTTTTGAAGTGCTCCCCAAAACTAGGCCAG
>NZ_JBVVPR010000246.1:0-328 GCF_055811835.1 Bradyrhizobium sp. WSM4874 | reverse complement strand
ACTGAAGCTTGGCTCTGATGCAATGGTGGAGGTCTGCAACGGGCCAAAAGCACCGGTTTGGCGCGGATGCAAACTTCAGCAAGCGTTTAAGTGACCCAAAAGAGCGCTTCGCCTAATGGTTGTCCTCGTGGCGCGGCGGATTGCATGCAAACAGCGCGACGACAGATGAGACACTGTCATGAGATGGCCACTGGCGTATCCCAGGCGCGGTGTTTTCATCAGCCAGGGTCACAAGCGGTCATGGATCGGCTCCGGCGGCTTCGATGAGGTTCTTGGCCGCTTCGTACCGATTGGTCTTGGGATTTTCCATGATGCTGTTGAGAGATTT
>NZ_JBVVPR010000245.1:0-330 GCF_055811835.1 Bradyrhizobium sp. WSM4874 | reverse complement strand
ATGCGACACATCGTGAGCCAAGTCATGCCGTGCACGACGATCATCATTCGTCATTTCGCTCCCAGCGTCTCGATCATCGCGGACGATGTCGAATCCGTGCTGTCACACTGCGCGACAACAACCGTCCGATGCAGCAAAATGCCTATCGCGATCTCCAGCGAAGCGTATCTGATCTCAAGTCTTCCCCAATGCGCACATCTCGTGTCTCTGCCTCACGCGCCGAGCCAGCAGATCGGGCCTTCCGATCTCGAATAATCCCCATAGCTGCAAAACCGCGCATAACCTCCCGCGCCTTCGTTCAATCCGGCTTCAATGAGGTCGCGTCACAAG
>NZ_JBVVPR010000244.1:0-335 GCF_055811835.1 Bradyrhizobium sp. WSM4874 | reverse complement strand
GGAACGCCTTGCTCGATGGCCGCAATGGTGACGGTTTCTGACTTTGATAACGTATCGCGGCCATTGGTCATCAGGCGAGCGATCGTTCTCGCGGACGGTATGGGCTGCAGGCTCCGAGCATCGGGCATTTCGGCACGTCGACGGCGTGTCGCCCATTCGGCAACGACTCGCACCGAGCCTCTAAATCCCTGCGCCTTGAGGCAAGGCCACAGGTCGGCGCCATTACAATGGCCAGCGGCCTACTGAGCGTCGAGCCACGGCAGGTAGTGCTCGAGCGAGCTCTCGCGCACCCTGAACACGTCGGATCGCTGACCTCGCAATACCCTGCGGATGAG
>NZ_JBVVPR010000243.1:0-336 GCF_055811835.1 Bradyrhizobium sp. WSM4874 | reverse complement strand
TGGTGCAGCACTGGTCATGTGGCACCGACTAGCCGAGCCTGCAGCAAGTCGAGCTTGGCGCGTCCGTACATTTGGCGTTTGACCAGTTTGAGCTTGGTGATCTGGCCCTCGGTCTGTCCGTTGGACCATGACGTCGTGATCGCTGCGCTGACAGCGGCCTTGTCTTTGATGACGCCATTGGCGAAAGACATGACGAGGCTTGCGCGCGCTCGTTCCAACCATGGTTCAATCTCTACGTGAGCTTTCTTGCGGATCATCACATGGAAAGCGGCTATGATCTCTCGAGCTTCCACCAGAAGTGGAACGCCTTGCTCGATGGCCGCAATGGTGACGGTT
>NZ_JBVVPR010000242.1:0-338 GCF_055811835.1 Bradyrhizobium sp. WSM4874 | reverse complement strand
CACAAGCATTCATCAGCTTGGCATGACGTACTCCCCGGTGGTGGTGTAGTTCGGTAGAGCAAACCCGGACGATCCTATCGGAGAATTGCCGGTGACCACCGCAAAGCCGCCCGTCGGCTGCGACACGCCAACGCAACCGAGGAACCACCGATGACCGACGACATGATGATGTCCGGATCGGGTGCCTTATCTTTTGCAACGGAGTATGGACAAGCCGTCACCAGCCGATTAACCGAGGTCACCACGACCGCCGTCCCAGCGGGACATCGCGGCCCGGCGGACCGGACCACGAAGTTTTTGAGATGCGATCAGGCCGGCTTCGCCTGGCCCCAGTCGAA
>NZ_JBVVPR010000241.1:0-338 GCF_055811835.1 Bradyrhizobium sp. WSM4874 | reverse complement strand
CGACCGCACATAACAGTAACGCAGCGGAAGCGGCGCGCCACGATCACCAGGCGAACCGGCCGCCCCGCCAGCGGCAGATCGGTGAGGCGTCGCTGATATCGGCTATGGATCCGCCCAGAACTGGCTCCGCATCCAGGACAGAGGCTCGTCCCGCTCGTGGGACGGATGGTGATCACGGTCGCGGCGCCGTCACAGACGGCGCTCTCCACGTCAAACCCGCGAGGGACCAGGGCCGACGGACGTAGGGCTCGCTGCATCATGTTGATTCCTTTGTGAAACCAACGCGAGCCGACGCTTGAACTTCATCAGAAATGATGGTGTGGAACGGCCCTTCGAAC
>NZ_JBVVPR010000240.1:0-341 GCF_055811835.1 Bradyrhizobium sp. WSM4874 | reverse complement strand
CACGCGAGATCGCGGCGCTGGGCCACGCTGTCCGCATGATGCCGCCAGCCTACGTGAAGCCTTACGTCAAACGAAACAAGACCGACGTGGCGGATGCTGAAGCCATTTGTGAGGCGGTCACCCGCCCGACAATGCGGTTCGTACCGGTGAAGACTGCCGAACAACAAGCGGCCAGCATGATTTTGCGAACGCGAGAGCTGCTGATGAGGCAGCGCAGCCAGACTGCAAATGCCCTACGTGCTCATATGGCCGAATTGGGCATTATCGCCGGCACAGGCATGGCAAGCATCGCAAAACTCCTGGTGCTTCTCCGGGACGAAAAAGACAATAGGATCCCCGGC
>NZ_JBVVPR010000239.1:0-342 GCF_055811835.1 Bradyrhizobium sp. WSM4874 | reverse complement strand
CGGGCGTTTCGACGACAAAAGCGGCAGGCCAGCGCAGGGGTCGATGGGGTAACGGTGGCGAAGTACGAAGAGAGGCTTACGGATAACCTCCGCGAGCTCTGCGGACGGGCCCACACGGGTCGCTACCGGCCACAGCCGGTGCCACGAATGTACAGCCCCAAAGCCGATGGCGGTAAGCGGCCTCTCGGTGTGCCGGCGCTAGAGGACAAGATTGTCCAAAGCGCAGTAGCCGAGGTGTTGAGCGCCGTCTACGACGTCGACTTCCTCGGGTTCTCCTACGGCTTCCGGCCGGGGCGGAATCCTCATATGGCGCTTGACGCCTTGCACACGGCGATCATGAGC
>NZ_JBVVPR010000238.1:0-351 GCF_055811835.1 Bradyrhizobium sp. WSM4874 | reverse complement strand
CCCCGGTACGCCACCTGCCCGGTCATGGCATCGACCACAGTCCACCCGAGCGCGTCACGGCGGATCATATACCGCATAGGTGCATCTAGAAGGCTCATCGGCCACCATTTTGCCGACATGCAGCGGCCTCGCAACTACCAAAAGAAGTCGCTGGGCGCGCGTACCGCACCAAGTTAGCCTCGTCCGATGACCGTTCGGGAAACACACAAGATGGACTGGAAGAAGGAACTAGAGGCGCTGCTTCAACAATCCGCGGCAATTGTCGAACGCGCAAGAACATTAGCGCCTATTCCAAAGCCGACAGCGCCCATCGCGCCGATTGCAAACGCTCCCCAACGGGCTTCCACGCCC
>NZ_JBVVPR010000237.1:0-356 GCF_055811835.1 Bradyrhizobium sp. WSM4874 | reverse complement strand
GCCCGCGCCCACGACATTCGAATCATGGTTGCCCATGGATTCAGAAGCCCGCAACAAAAGCAACTGTAATGCTAGGAGAAGCGCTATGACGATTTCGAGGGCGGAGGTGATCACATCGGTCGAGCGGCGGCGCCGGTGGTCGCAGGATGAGAAGGAACGGCTTGTTGCAGCATCGCTCGAGCCCGGAGCCTGCGTTTCCGAGGTGGCTCGCATGGCTGGCCTTCATGTAAGCCAGCTGTTCAGGTGACGCAAAGAGTTTTGCAAGCACGCTGAAGCGAGTATAGCGCCGTTCGTGCCGGTCGAGATTGGGTCGTCTGTGCCGCCGCGGGCGGTGGCCGAAGCGCCATTGACGACGA
>NZ_JBVVPR010000236.1:0-357 GCF_055811835.1 Bradyrhizobium sp. WSM4874 | reverse complement strand
ACAGCATGCGCCCCCTCCGGCACCGCCTGCCGCGCGCCCGGCTCCCACGCCGCCAGCACCGCCGCCCGCCGCAGCTCCGCAGCAGCACGCACCCACGCCGCCGCCCGCGGCTCGCCCAACGACGACGCCGCCGCCGGCAGCAACTCCTCAGGGCCGTCCCGCGCCGGCGCCCACGGCGACACCGTCACCTGCGCCTGCGGCACCCACGGCGAGACCGGGCGCGCCCGCGCCGGCCGCCACCCCTGCACCTACAAACACACCTTCACCGACGGCGACTCCTTCACCAACAGCGACTCCTGCGCCGACCGCGGGCGCCTCGGGTCAGCTCCGCCCCGAGGGTCGCAACGAAGAGTGGGC
>NZ_JBVVPR010000235.1:0-362 GCF_055811835.1 Bradyrhizobium sp. WSM4874 | reverse complement strand
GCCTGCTCCTGCAAGCCGACTTCGAGGGGCCTACCCTCATCTCCGATAAAGCATCGCCACCGTTCATATTTCGAACAATGACGTTCACAGCACACAACTTCTTCGTATTTGACCGTGCGCCAGAGCCGCTCGACAAACACGTTTTCGCGCCAGGCGCCCTTACCGTCCATGCTGGTGGCGATCTTCGCGTCCAGCAGCACATCGGCGAACTCGAGGCTGGTGAACTGGCTGCCCTGGTCCGTGTTGAAAATCTCGGGCCTGCCGTGCTTCGCCAACGCCTCCTGCACCGCTTCGACGCAGAAGGCCGCCTCCATTGTGATCGAGACGCGATGGGCCAGGACCCGTCGGCTGAACACATCGAC
>NZ_JBVVPR010000234.1:0-363 GCF_055811835.1 Bradyrhizobium sp. WSM4874 | reverse complement strand
AATCCAGAGTGGGACTTTCAAGCCTCGTTTAGCAAGCTTGATGATAGAGGTCGCACCAACGATCAGGAGCGTCCGTACTTGCCGATTTCCGCGCTTTGATATCGCGCCGAGCCTTTCTTTCCCGCCGCTCCACGCAAGCTGGAAGGCTTCGAAAGAAGGGCAGAACCTGCGATCGCCGCAATGTGCGACGAACCAAGACTTTCCCGTTTTCGGCGATGCCGTGAACTTGAAAGATCGACTTGGCCAAATCCAAACCCACCGTGATAATCTTCTCCATGGAACGGTCCTTCCTTTGTGGCGCCTCTCTACGCGACCACGTTAGGCACTTTTGATGCCGGTTCGAAGGGCCGTTCCACACCATCA
>NZ_JBVVPR010000233.1:0-373 GCF_055811835.1 Bradyrhizobium sp. WSM4874 | reverse complement strand
CCCGGCTCTGTGTCCGGACCCTGGCCTTCTCGCGCGGGCTCCCCTCGGGCTGGCCCCTTCCCTCCATGCGTCTCGTTTCCTTCGACGACTTCACAGGTACTATGGACCAGTCCGACTCCCGACCTCAGCTCGGACCGCGGCTCTGGCACTGCCTTGCCGTTGTCCCCCGTTGGAGACCAATCCAACGGACCCGGTCGGGCCTCTCATGTTCCGATGATTACCTTCCATGCGTGATCCGGCCATCGACCCCGACGGAGCGGCATCGTCTCGCATAACGACGATGCTCATGCTGCCTTCGTGTTTAGGGAACACACTCGGCCTCCGCGAACATCCACCTTTCGAGGCTCATTCCCGCACCCCGCATGGCTCCTGT
>NZ_JBVVPR010000232.1:0-382 GCF_055811835.1 Bradyrhizobium sp. WSM4874 | reverse complement strand
AGCAACGGCCCGAACTCGCTGACGGCACGGGTGAGCGATGCGGCCGGCAACACCACCACCAGCAGCGCAGTGGTCTACACGCTCAGCACCACCGGCCCGACAGTGACCGAGGCCCTGGTCGCCGACACCGGCAGCTCGGCCACCGACCACATCACCGCCAACCCGGCGCTGAGCGGCACCGGGCTCGCCAACACGGTGGTCCACTTCACCATTGACGGCAGCTCGATCGCGACGACGGTGACGACCGATGCGCAAGGGGCGTGGTCGTTCCTCCCGAGCGGGCTGGCGGATGGATCGCACACCATCGTGGCAAGCCAGACCGACAGCTTCGGCAACACCGGTTCGGCCTCGCTGAGCTTCACCCTGGACACGGCGGCGCCGA
>NZ_JBVVPR010000231.1:0-384 GCF_055811835.1 Bradyrhizobium sp. WSM4874 | reverse complement strand
TTACCCGACAGAGAGCCAGCCACTGCGCAGGCCTGGCTCGCGGGGCAACCACAGATCGCTGTGGTCGCGCGCGACCGCGGCGGCGGTTACGCCCTTGCTGCGGCCAAGGCACTCCCGCACGCCACCCAGGTCGCCGACCGTTGGCACCTCATGGAGAACGCCAGCCACGCCTTTCTGGATGCGGTTCGCAAATCCATGCGCCAGGTCCGCATCGCGGTCGGCTCCGCCACCATAAATCCCAACTTATTGACCGCCGCCGAGCGCATTCAATATGAGGGTTATCTTCGGCGAGAAGACACCAACGCGACAATCCTCAAACAGGCTGAGACGGGCGTCTCCATAAAGGAGATCGTACGGCTCACCGGCCATAGCCGGGGCCTCATC
>NZ_JBVVPR010000230.1:0-386 GCF_055811835.1 Bradyrhizobium sp. WSM4874 | reverse complement strand
GCGTTACGCGGCCAGGACCTCAAGCGCGTCACCGTCGACACCACGGTGCAGCCGAAGGCCATCACCTTTCCGACCGATGCCAAGCTGCTTCATGCGGCTATCAAGGGGCTCAACCGCCTGGCGAGAAGGCACGCCGTCAGGCTGCGGCAATCCTATTCTCGTGTGGCCAAGGCCGCCGCGATGATGGCGGGCCGCTACGCCCATGCCAAACAGTTCAGCCGGCATCAGCGGCAGTTGCGCATTCTGCGCAGCCGGCTCGGCCGCATCATCCGCGACATCCGCCGCAAGATCGAGGGCCAGCCGGCACTGGAGGAGGCATTCGCCCTCCCGCTTGGCCGGGCCGTGCAAATCCGCTCGCAGCAGCAGCGCCAGCGCGGCTGGAAGCT
>NZ_JBVVPR010000229.1:0-389 GCF_055811835.1 Bradyrhizobium sp. WSM4874 | reverse complement strand
TGTCCTCTAGCGCCGGCACACCGAGAGGCCGCTTACCGCCATCGGCTTTGGGGATGTAGACTCGTCGCACCGGCTGTGGCCGGTAGCGACCCGTGTGGACGCGTCCGCAGAGCTCCCGGAGGTTATCCGTGAGCCTCTCTTCGTACTTCGCCACCGTTATCCCGTCGACCCCCGCGCTGGCCTGCCGCTTTTGTCGTCGAAACGCCCGACGCAGAGCGTCCTCGTCGACGTGGTGCAGCAAGGCCGTGAACCGGGTTTGGGCAGCCTGCTTGGCTGCCGTGTTCACCCGTTCGAGGTTCGGCGGCAAGGCAACCCGGCTCTGTGTCCGGACCCTGGCCTTCTCGCGCGGGCTCCCCTCGGGCTGGCCCCTTCCCTCCATGCGTCTCGTT
>NZ_JBVVPR010000228.1:0-392 GCF_055811835.1 Bradyrhizobium sp. WSM4874 | reverse complement strand
ATGCCAACGGCACCGCGACGCTTGCGACTGCGACCGGCCAGACCAACTCGTCGATCAACGCCTCGGGTCAGCTCAAGCTCTCGACCGGCGTCAATGCCGACCTGTCGATCACCGGCACCGGCAATGCGCTGAATGCGCTTGGCTTCGCCGGCAATACCGGGACCTCGACCGCGTTCACCGCGGCGCGTACCTCGGGCGTCGGCGGCCTCAGCGGCAAGACCTTGACCTTCTCCTCCTTCAACGGCGGCACGGCGGTCAACGTCACCTTCGGCGACGGCACCAGCGGCACGGTCAAGACGCTCGATCAGCTGAACACGAAGCTTCAGGCCAACAACCTGACGGCGACGATCGATGCCAACGGCCTGCTGACGGTTTCGACCACCAACGACTAC
>NZ_JBVVPR010000227.1:0-392 GCF_055811835.1 Bradyrhizobium sp. WSM4874 | reverse complement strand
GTGATGGTCTTGCCGTTCACGGTCAGCGTGTCGCCGTCGGCGGGCTGGGCGTTGGCCGACAGGCCGGTTGCGGTCGTACCGTTGGTGGCGATCAGCGTGATGGTGCCGGTCAGGGCCGTGGTGCCGTCGCCGGCCGTTGCGCCGGTGCTGGCAAAGGAGCCGATGGTGGCGCCGAGCGTCGTGGTACCGGTTGCTGCCGTGGTGCCGCCGGCCGTGCCGTTGTACACAACGTTGCTGCTCGCGGTCGCGCTGGCGAAGCTCGTGGTGCCGCGCAGGTCAGCCGCGGTCGCACCCGCGATGGTGGTGGAGACGTTCGACTTGGTGGAGTAGCCGACCGTGGTCTGCAGCGCCTGGTTGGCGATCGACTTCGCAGAGTCGATCAGCTTCTGCAG
>NZ_JBVVPR010000226.1:0-394 GCF_055811835.1 Bradyrhizobium sp. WSM4874 | reverse complement strand
TCGTCCGCTTGTTAGCGGAGCAGCTGCAGCACGCTCTGCTGCGACTGGTTGGCCAGCGACAGCGCGGAGACCGCGATCGACTGGCGGGTCGACAGCGCCTGGCTGTTGGCCGCTTCGGTGTTGGTGTCGGCCAGCGTCAGGTTCGAAGAACCGGTCTGCAGCACGTTGATCAGGCTCTTGTTGAAGTCCTGACGCACCTGCACCACCGAGAGGTTCGAGCCGAGGCTCGAAGCTTCCGAGCGCAGCGTGCTCGACGCGGCGTTCAGGTTCGACAGCACCTTGTTGGTCGCGGAGTTGTCAATGAAGTCGACACCGCTGGTCAGCGCAGCAAGGCCGAGACCCTTGGAGTTGTAGGTCACGCCCGTGATGCTCAGGTTCGACTTGCCGGTCTCGT
>NZ_JBVVPR010000225.1:0-395 GCF_055811835.1 Bradyrhizobium sp. WSM4874 | reverse complement strand
CTGCGGATGAGGCCCCGGCTATGGCCGGTGAGCCGTACGATCTCCTTTATGGAGACGCCCGTCTCAGCCTGTTTGAGAATTGCCGCGTTGGTGTCTTCTCGCCGAAGATAACCCTCATATTGAATGCGCTCGGCGGCGGTCAACAAGTTGGGATTTATGGTGGCGGAGCCGACCGCGATCCGGACCTGGCGCATGGATTTGCGAACCGCATCCAGGAAGGCGTGGCTGGCGTTCTCCATGAGGTGCCAACGGTCGGCGACCTGGGTGGCGTGCGGGAGTGCCTTGGCCACAGCAAGGGCATAGCCACCGCCGCGGTCGCGCGCGACCACAGCGATTTGTGGCTGCCCCGCGAGCCAGGCCTGCGCAGTGGCTGGCTCTCTGTCGGGTAAGAGAGT
>NZ_JBVVPR010000224.1:0-398 GCF_055811835.1 Bradyrhizobium sp. WSM4874 | reverse complement strand
CTGCAGAAGCTGATCGACTCTGCGAAGTCGATCGCCAACCAGGCGCTGCAGACCACGGTCGGCTACTCCACCAAGTCCAACGTCTCCGCCACCATCGCGGGTGCGACCGCGGCTGACCTGCGCGGCACGACGAGCTTCGCCAGCGCGACCGCAAGCAGCAACGTCGTGTTTAGCGGCGCGGCGGGCGGCACCACGGCGGCGACCGGCACCACGACCCTCGGCGCCACCATCGGCTCTTTCGCCAGCACCGGCGCGACGGCCGGCGACGGCACCACGGCCCTGACCGGCACCATCACCCTGATCGCGACCAACGGCACCACGGCAACCGGCCTGTCGGCCAACGCCCAGCCCGCCGACGGCGACACGCTGACCGTGAACGGCAAGACCATCACCTTCCG
>NZ_JBVVPR010000223.1:0-400 GCF_055811835.1 Bradyrhizobium sp. WSM4874 | reverse complement strand
CATTCGCTGTTGGCGGTGCAGCTCTCAAGCCGGCTGGCGCAGGCTGTTGGCGCCGCACTGCCGCTGATGACGCTGTTTGCCAAGCCGGTGCTGGCGGACCTCGCTCGCGAGACTTCCATTACTTTGCTCGAACGCGAATTTGATCGCGACGAGCTTCAGAAGCTGGTCTCTCTGGGTGCCGAGAAATGACGGATGTCGTTAGGACCGACTTGGAGAAGCTGGATGCGGAAGGCTTAGCGAAGCTCATTGCACTCGCCAAGGAGAGAAACCGCAGTGGCGGCCGAAAAGCTCCCTCGATCCCAGCAGTTGGAAGCGAAAGCGCTCTTGCACCGTCGTTTGCGCAGCAGCGGCTATGGTTTTTGGCGCAGCTGGATCGGGGCAGCACGACCTATCACATGCC
>NZ_JBVVPR010000222.1:0-405 GCF_055811835.1 Bradyrhizobium sp. WSM4874 | reverse complement strand
GTCGGCCACAACTTCCGCCGTATCCTCGCCTGGCTCAGAGAACTCTTGTGGCTCTTCCTGATCCAGCTATCGCATACGTTTGCCTGTCCGCTCCCGTCAATTTGGCTTCTTAACGGACGACTGGGTATGTGGGCAACGCGTTTGCGTTGTCCAAGCTAAGCGGCATATCCACAGTTCTTGCCGCCTCGATCACGTCCTTGCCGGCGCGCCATGCCGCCATGGGACACTGGTTGTTCATTGCCTGATGCAGGCGGATATGATTGTAAAAGTTCATCCATAATCGGATGCCGTCGCGCGCTTCGCGCCCGTCGGCATAGGCTTTCAGATGGTCGAGTAGCGCGGGGGAATCCCACCCCCACGCCCTCCGAGAACCGGACGTGAGCCTCTCGACTCATCCGGCTCCTA
>NZ_JBVVPR010000221.1:0-406 GCF_055811835.1 Bradyrhizobium sp. WSM4874 | reverse complement strand
CAGAAAATCCGGCACCGGCTGTGAGCCATGCTGCCAATCCTCGCTGACGAGATGTCCGATATCCTCCATCTCTTGAAACACGCCTGATGGCGCGATGAAGAACGGGGATCTGCCGTCAGGGCCGAGCACCCGCCATGACTGGGCGTCGTCACGAACCTCCTCCGGTGTGGACGGCAGATCAACGAAAGAATCGAGACCACGGTAGATTTCTGATGACCGAGCTGGCGCCCGCTCCGGAGATGGCCACATACCCGCGTCAAAGTCGGACGGCACTCGCGGGAACCAGGTCGAGCTCGACCCGTCCGGCCCCTGCCAACCGGTGAGTCCAGCTGAGTTCGAGCCAGCCCCCTGCTGAGGGAAGTCCACACCCAGCGCTCTGTTTGCGTCGACGATCTGTAGATACTTC
>NZ_JBVVPR010000220.1:0-411 GCF_055811835.1 Bradyrhizobium sp. WSM4874 | reverse complement strand
GAACGGAGTAGCGCTACTGATGACTCCCATAATTGAGGGATGGCCCGACACCTATGAGAACCCGGCCATCATCGACCCAAACGAGCGAGAAATACACTTCGGCCAGAAGGATCATGTTCGGTATTACGGCGCGAATATCCGTGACCGCATTCGGCGAGCAGGCTTCGAGACTGAGGAATTTACCTCAGACGGATTGACAAGCGTAAAACTTGGTCTGCTTCGAGGTGAAAAGCTCTTTGTCGCTCATAGGAGAGATGCAGGAGCCTAATAGTAAGGTGCTGTGCTCGCATGTGCTTGAGCATGTCGACGCGGAGATGCACCGGATCCTGGCAGCGAACGGAGTAGCGCTACTGATGACTCCCATAATTGAGGGATGGCCCGACACCTATGAGAACCCGGCCATCATCGACC
>NZ_JBVVPR010000219.1:0-415 GCF_055811835.1 Bradyrhizobium sp. WSM4874 | reverse complement strand
CCTTCAGCCGACTGGCCAAGCTCCCCTTGTTCTCCCTCTGGAGCCAATCGCTAAACCTGCGTTGCCTCGAAGCCGTTATGGTGAGCATGTCTCTCTGTCGTTGAGGCGCCCCGGAGCCGAGGTTGTGCAGGCGTTGGCCGCGCAGGCCTTCAATGAGAGCTGCGTCGTCGGGATACGGATGCAGCACACTCCTTCCTAGGACGCGGGGGCCGGCTCCCGCTGCTTCGAACTCTTGCATCCCAGGTACGAACTCCCGGAGGTGAGACAGCGCCGACTTAAGGCGGCAAGTACTGTCCAAACCAGCGCGCCGGTAATGCAGGACGTCGTCGGCGAGTGAGCCGTCTGAAGGGTCTTGCAACCGAGAAGCTAGAGTGGCCTTATTGTTTTCGTTGAGCCATGCAGCAAGCCCTCTAAG
>NZ_JBVVPR010000218.1:0-415 GCF_055811835.1 Bradyrhizobium sp. WSM4874 | reverse complement strand
TCGATCCGCGGTTCAGCTATCGAGGCGAGGACGTTGTGCTGACTCTGGAGCGCATCTGCAAAACCGTCGGTTACCCGAAGAGCATTCGTGTGGATCAGGGATCGGAGTTCATCTCCCGCGATCTCGACATCTGGGCTTATCAAAGAGGCGTTGTGCTCGACTTCTCACGTCCCGGCAAGCCGACGGACAATAGCTTCATCGAATCCTTCAACGGCAAGTTCAGAACCGAATGCCTGAACATGCACTGGTTCCTGAGCCTTGACGACGCCCGGCAGAAAATGGAGGATTGGCGTAGAGACTACAACGAAGTCCGGCCCCATAGCGCGATCGGCAACAAGGCGCCGATATCGCTGTTGAATGGCTCATCGGCGCCCCCGCCGGCATGAGCTAAACCCCGGAAAATTCCAGCATCAGC
>NZ_JBVVPR010000217.1:0-421 GCF_055811835.1 Bradyrhizobium sp. WSM4874 | reverse complement strand
GGCTCGATGTTCAGTGGGCCGCTGGTCATTGTAATGGCGCCGACCTGTGGCGTTGCCTCAAGGCGCAGGGATTTAGAGGCTCGGTGCGAGTCGTTACCGAATGGGCGACACGCCGTCGGCGTGCCGAAATGCCCGATGCTCAGAGCCTGCAGCGCGTACCGTCCGCGAGAACTATCGCCCGCCTGATGACCAATGGCCGCGATACACTATCAAGGTCAGAGACCGTCACCATTGCGGCGATCGAGCAAGGCGTTCCTCTTCTGGTGGAAGCTCGAGAGATCATAGCCGCTTTCCATGCGATGATCCGCAAGAAGGCTCACATAGAGCTCGAACCATGGTTGGAACGGGCACGCGCAAGCCTCGTCATGTCTTTCGCCAACGGCGTCATCAAGGACAAGGCCGCCGTCAGCGCAGCGATCAC
>NZ_JBVVPR010000216.1:0-426 GCF_055811835.1 Bradyrhizobium sp. WSM4874 | reverse complement strand
TTGGTGAGCGCGCCGGACAAAAAATCGTTTTCCAACGCCAGCTCGCCGATCTTGGCATGTAACGCCTTCAAATCGACCGGCGCTCGGCCGATGCCTTGTCATGCCCAAACACGCCGGCGGCGCCTTCCAGGAGCTGGTTTTTCCAGATGATCTGGTTCGGATGAACATCAAACAGTTGCGCCAGCTCTGCCAGCGTCTTATCGCCTTTGATCGCAGCCAAAGCAACCTTCGCCTTGAATGCCGGAGAATGCGTCCGGCGGCTCTTCGTCGTCATCTTCGCTCCTGATTCGCGGCAAGAATCCTCGCCGCTGTCAGGCAGAAAATCCACTAAAGCTACTGTCCGAATTTGCCGGGCCAGCTTTGTCACCTTGGCCGCTGCTATCTCAAAGGCCGCGCCGGCGACGCCGCCAACGTCGTGCTCTCAGC
>NZ_JBVVPR010000215.1:0-427 GCF_055811835.1 Bradyrhizobium sp. WSM4874 | reverse complement strand
GTCGCCGGCGAACCAGCCGGTGTGATATCTCTCGTCATGGCGTTGCTCTCCTTTGTGGAATCAGCACCCCGAGCCTAGCTCAAGGTGGGCAACGCCGACCTCTTCAGAAATTCAACAGAACCCGGGACATCCCCTATTTGCTCCAGATCGCCATGCTGGGCGGCTACCTCGCACGCAACCACGATACGCCGCCAGGAAACATGGTCGTCTGGCGAGGCCTAACTCGCCTCAACGACATCGCCTTCGGCCTCGCAATCGAAACTCGTCGATGTGGGTAATTGAAAGTTACGCCGAAGGGTACGGACAAACAAAAACGCCGCCTCCCCTTGCGCATACCTGCGCTGGGGAGACGGCGTTTTCGTATTCGAACATCGAAAGAGGAGAATTTCTTGTCCTTGGCAGGCCTGGCAGCGACCTACTCTCCCAG
>NZ_JBVVPR010000214.1:0-431 GCF_055811835.1 Bradyrhizobium sp. WSM4874 | reverse complement strand
TTGTCCCAGAACGGCGTGCTCGACCATCTCCGCATCCAACGGAATCAGCGTCCCCCAGGCCTCGCCCGCCTCGTCCGCGAACCCCGCCACGTACATCCGTTGCTCCGCGGCGCCTTCATCACGAGGCTGGAAAAATGGCGTGAGGGTGATTGGAGGGTGTTTTGCCATTGACGATTTCTCCGAACTGCTTTGCGGCGACACAGCTCAGAAGCCGGGTCAGTGCGGGTATTTCGATCATACGAAAAGGCAAGGTCTGGGAACGGCGCCTCATGGCCTCACGCCCGCTGCTTATCTCGTCGGCGAGAATTGATCTGCGCCATCAGGATCGGGCCAAGCGAAAATTCGCCGACCTCGGCTTTTCGCGTCAGACCGCGCAGATAACCGCCAGCGGAATTGATCGCCGTCCCGCGCTGCAGGATACACGCGACGAC
>NZ_JBVVPR010000213.1:0-432 GCF_055811835.1 Bradyrhizobium sp. WSM4874 | reverse complement strand
GAGGAGGCATTCGCCCTCCCGCTTGGCCGGGCCGTGCAAATCCGCTCGCAGCAGCAGCGCCAGCGCGGCTGGAAGCTTTATTCCTTCCATGCCCCGGAGGTGGAATGCATCGGCAAAGGCAAGGCCGCCGCGCCTTACGAGTTCGGCGTGAAGGCCTCCATCGTCACCAACAACCGCCGGGCGCCCGGTGGCCTGTTCGTACTGCACGCCAGGTCGCTGCCCGATAATCCCTACGACGGTCATACCCTGCGGGACGTCATCGACCGCACCGAGGCGCTCACCGGCTGTCCGATCGAGCGGGCCTATGTCGACAAGGGATATCGCGGCCACGACACGCAAAATCCCCGTCGCGTCTTCATTTCGGGCCAGAAGCGCGGCGTGTTCGGCGCCATCAAGCGCGAGCTCCGGCGCCGCTCCGCCATCGAGCCCATC
>NZ_JBVVPR010000212.1:0-450 GCF_055811835.1 Bradyrhizobium sp. WSM4874 | reverse complement strand
TTCAACCAGAGAAAGATCTTGCAGCCCGGGCCGTTCCACATATGAGTCAGAGCCGAATAAGGACCCCGTTTTCGGGGCGCATTGCCTCATCCAGAATGTTTAGTGGACAACTGAAACGAGTCGTGTTCCGCTCGGTCGCCGAGCTCGAAAAGGATCAAGGCTTACATCGACATTACCAACACCGATCCTAAAACCGTTCCGATGGACCAAGGCCGCCGGCGACATCTTGGCCAGCATCCAACGCTTTTGCCTTCGTATTCGCCGCAAAGCCCTAAAATGAAGCTGATTTCACAGAATTTGGACACTAGGTGACCGTGGCCTCCGTCCGCAGTCGGCCCTCGATGAGGCAGGCCGGAGCCTCGGCCTGATGACGCCGTCCTAGCATTACAGTTGCTTTTGTTGCGGGCTTCTGAATCCATGGGCAACCATGATTCGAATGTCGTGGGCGCG
>NZ_JBVVPR010000211.1:0-452 GCF_055811835.1 Bradyrhizobium sp. WSM4874 | reverse complement strand
GAGGAAAGCCAGAAGATCCGAGCGATCCTTGTCGCCAGATCTCGGCTAGTGTCCATGCGCCGAGACATCGAGAACCAGGTTCGCAGCTTGATCAAGGAATGTGGATTGCTATTCCCTCGCGCGATCGGTCAACAGTTCCGCAACCAGGTCAGCGAACTTTTGGGCGTCGATCATTTGCTTCTCAGCGTGATATCGCCGCTGCTCGCGATCCATCAGAACGTTTGTCAACAACAAGGTAAGTTCGACAACGAGGTCCGCCGGTTGGCAAAGCTGGACGAGACGACGCGTCGCCTGATGACGGTCCCGGGGGTCGGTGTCGTGACGGCCCTAGTCGTCCGTTAAGAAGCCGAATTGAGCGGGACCGGCCAGCACGCTGGCATAGTCGGACCAGGAACAGGCACAAGAGTTCTCTGAGCCAGGCGAGGATACGGCGGAAGTTGTGGCCGACGGCT
>NZ_JBVVPR010000210.1:0-471 GCF_055811835.1 Bradyrhizobium sp. WSM4874 | reverse complement strand
ATCGAGCGCTGCAAGCGCGATTGCTCAAGATTGCGCCTCGCGCGAGCGAGCTAAGTCATTGGCGCTACTCGACACTTAGAGTCGCAAAGACGCCTGCAGGGCAGGCATTCCTTGTATGGTGATGCGCGATTTCAAAACCCGACAAAAGCGATGAAATCGACAAATGCGCAAATCAGTTCAAGCGCTCAGCTGTCTGGTTTAACGTATTAGACTTTTATCGACAAAATTCTCGTTGCTGATTTTTCAACTGAGCGCATCCTGATTGCCGGGTCGAAAGCCCAACACACTAGCCGATAGCCAATCCGGTAAGCGGCAAATCACAATTCTTGTCCAGGGGCCGCGCGCGTATGTCCAAGGCGCACGCCCAAAGGTGCGCGGGGCCGCCTAGTGTCGGTCATTTCGCCCCTGGACTCGCATCTTGCTCGAAAGGCAAAACGCTATGCGCAGCTCAATCGCCCTCCGCACCTCGAC
>NZ_JBVVPR010000209.1:0-471 GCF_055811835.1 Bradyrhizobium sp. WSM4874 | reverse complement strand
CATAGAGCTGTGGCTGCGGGCCGGCGTTCTTGAGAGCGGCGAGAAGCAAGAAACGGACAGGGGTACCCCGCAAGGGGCGGGCATCAGTCCGCTCCTCGCCAACATCTTTCTGCACTACATCCTCGACCTCTGGACCCATCAATGGCGCCGTCGCCGCGCACGCGGTCGCGTTGTGGCCGTGCGCTATGCGGACGACTTCGTCATGGGCTTCGAGAGCAAGGCGGATGCGCAGGAGATGCTCTTGGCCCTCAAGGCGCGGCTGGCCAGCTTTGGCCTGATGCTTCATGAGGGCAAGACGCGGTTGATCGAGTTCGGTCGGTTTGCGGCCCTCTCGCGTCAGCGGCGCGGCGAGCGGCGACCCGAGACCTTCGCCTTCCTCGGCTTCACCCACTATTGCGGGCGGACCCGGGACGGCCGGTTTATCGTGAAGCACAAGACGGAAGGGAAACGCCTGACGCGCAAGCTGACGGC
>NZ_JBVVPR010000208.1:0-473 GCF_055811835.1 Bradyrhizobium sp. WSM4874 | reverse complement strand
GGTTCAGCTCGCCGGCAAGATCGATTGGGACTGGATCGACGGCGAGGTCGCGCCGCTCTACAGCGAGAATGGCCGGCTCGGGATCGAGACCCGGTTCATGATCGGGCTGCTGTTGCTCAAGCACACTTATGGGCTGTCCGATGAGGGCGTCTGCGAGCGCTGGGTTCGCGACCCGTATTTCCAGTTCTTCACCGGGCAAGAGTTCTTTCAGCATGCCTTTCCGGTGCAGCCGAAGGCCATCACCTTTCCGACGGATGCCAAGCTGCTTCGCCAGCAGCAGCTCCAACTTGTCGCCGAGCCGTTTGCGCCAATGGCTCAGGTCCGGGTCGCTGCCCGATAATCCCTACGACGGTCATACCCTGCGGGACGTCATCGACCGCACCGAGGCGCTCACCGTCATTTCGGGCCAGAAGCGCGGCGTGTTCGGCGCCATCAAGCGCGAGCTCCGGCGCCGCTCCGCCATCGAGCCCATC
>NZ_JBVVPR010000207.1:0-475 GCF_055811835.1 Bradyrhizobium sp. WSM4874 | reverse complement strand
GCATTCGGCTTTGTCCTGCACCCCTTGGAACCGGGAGCTGGTGCCGTTTCTTAGGAATCGTTCTCCAGCGTCAGCTCTCCGATCTTGGCATGGAGCGACTTCACATCGATCGCGGGGATGGCCGGTATCCCGCCCCCAGATCCGAAAACCTCGGAAGCGCTGCTCTCAAACTGCGATCTCCAGGCCGTGATCTGATTGGGGTGAACGTCGAAATGCTCCGCCAACTGGGCGATTGTCCGGTCGCCCTTGACGGCGGCCAGTGCCACCTTCGCCTTGAAGGCCGGTGAGTGGTTCCGGCGGGGTCGTCTGCTCATGGGTTCACCTGTTCACGGCGACTATCGCCGTTGTCAGGCAGAAATTCCACTTATCGTCTTGTTCAGATTTCCGGGGCCGGCTCTCCGCCATCGGCGCGCGATAGCCGAGCGCCTGATGAAGGCGGCGATTGTTGTAGAAGGCGATCCAGTTTGCGATCCCT
>NZ_JBVVPR010000206.1:0-486 GCF_055811835.1 Bradyrhizobium sp. WSM4874 | reverse complement strand
CCGCATTCAGCTTCTTGTTGACGCGGGTATCCCCACTCAAAAATTCTGCCGTACGGGCTGCCAACCGACCAGGGTCGCGGTCATCAAGTAGGCCGGCCAGTGCCAGGCCCTGTGGCCGGAGCCAATCACTGAACTGACTCAAAGCGGTCACGTAATTGGCAATGGTCTTTGGGCTGTAGTTACCGGCGGCGCCTTTCCTGAAGGACTCGAAGAGGGCGACGTCCACGTCCGACGGGCGGGAGCGCTTGGCGAAATCCATACGCAGCTGTGAATGGACTACGTAGGACGCCGAGCCGGATGACCCACGAGAGCTTTGTCCAAAGACTTTTCTTAGTGTTGATGCGACCCTAGAGACCAGCCCACGGGACTTGTTGTCGTCCGTCCGTGCATTAGCTTGTGGTTCCGAGGCCGCTGCCAAGCGCAGGTTGCTGAATGGGCTATCCAGAAGGTCAAACCTGTAATCGTTCGCAGCCGAGCCAAGATGAG
>NZ_JBVVPR010000205.1:0-488 GCF_055811835.1 Bradyrhizobium sp. WSM4874 | reverse complement strand
CAGCTGCGCGAATGGTTCGAGGCCGAGCCGTGGCGAACCGGCAGCGAACTCCTTTGCAAGCTTCAGGCAGAATGCCCCGGGCTTTACCCGAGCAAAGTACTCCGAACTCTTCAACGTCGACTCAAATCGTGGCGCAGCGAGCAAGCAAGCGCACTGTTGTTTAGCTCCCGGGAAAACGCAGCACAAACCCACGTGATCGACACATCACCGGAAAGCCCGCCGCTGTTGGATAAAGGAACGGCGGTGTGAAATAGACCGGTGATCGACCGTGCTCAAGGCTGGCGCGTTGCGCCACCGCCTTCGGCGGCTCGCGGCCTTGACCACGCCCGATCACCGGTCTGGTGGCTTTGCAAGCGCTCGGTCGAGGACCGAGCGCGACATCGGCGCGCTTGAAATGCCCACCAGTTGTGCGACCGGCTACCTTTTGCTCCCTGGGGCCAGGGAGCAAAATAGAAGAGGCAACATTAAGTCTACCGGGAACATCGCTA
>NZ_JBVVPR010000204.1:0-489 GCF_055811835.1 Bradyrhizobium sp. WSM4874 | reverse complement strand
CTGATCGGCCGCCCGGGCCTGATTGGCTGCAAGCACCGCAAGCGCCTGCGACCGCAGTGAGATGATATGTCGCTCGAACGTGTGCATTCCGTTGGGCCTGCCAGGTGGCGCCGCAAGCGATAGTGGCCAGCCCGTCCTCGAAGACTGAGGCTGGCCACCTTTGCTCCCGAGAGGCTGAAATTCTCAAGGTGCTCCCAATATGTATTCTGAGAAGAATTAGAGAGCACCTACCATCACCAGTGGTTGCCGCATCCCCGCTTGCCTGTTATATTAAAAGACTCGGCCTGCAACTGTTCGAGCTGGCTCCGCTCACAGGAGTAACCGAGGTACCGTCGGGAGAGCGCCTTTGCCGAAGTTCTGACTTCGCTGGTGGCATGCCGCCCGCCTTTCGGAACAATCTGCCTCCGACAGCCGCATTGCGTCGCCAGAAATGTTCCTGAATGCTGAGTCGTTGCCTCACGTAAATTGCTCCCCAATGGCAAGGGAGCG
>NZ_JBVVPR010000203.1:0-520 GCF_055811835.1 Bradyrhizobium sp. WSM4874 | reverse complement strand
GGGGAGAGGAGAATTCCATGAAGGCATCGAAGTTTTCAGAGGCGCAGATTGCATTCGTGCTGAAGCAGGCTGAAGACGGCTCGGCGGTGGCCGAGGTCTGCCGCAAGGCCGGGATCAGCGAGGCAACCTTCTACAACTGGCGGAAGAAGTATGCAGGCTTGATGCCCTCGGAGATGAAGCGGCTGCGTCAGCTTGAGGAAGAGAACGGGAAGCTGAAGCGGATTGTCGCCGACCTGTCGTTGGACAAGGCCATGCTTCAGGATGTGCTCTCAAAAAAGCTCTGAGGCCTGGCCGCAAGCGCGAGCTTGTCGACAAGGTGCGAACTGACTGGAAGGTGTCAGTCAGGCGGGCCTGCTCCACGCTTCGGGTTGATCGCGCTCTTTACGTCTACAAGTCGAAGCGCGGCGACCAGGCCGCTCTCAAACACCGGATCAAGGACATCTGCGCGACGCGGGTGAGATACGGCTATCGGCGCATTCATGTGCTGCTGCAACGGGAGGGCTGGGCCGTTAACGTCAAA
>NZ_JBVVPR010000202.1:0-524 GCF_055811835.1 Bradyrhizobium sp. WSM4874 | reverse complement strand
CCAAGTGGAAGCTCAGATCACCAAGCTCAAGCTGGTCAAGCGGCAGATGTACGGGCGCGCTAAGCTCGATCTCCTTCGGGCTAGGCTGATTGGCGCGCCATAAAAACAAACACGATCATCGAATATGCGTCAGAGCCCCGATTGGATGCCGATTACCCCGAATACGGGGTCCTTATTCCATGCCGAAACACAGTTCTCTGGCAGAAACCCGCGGCATCTACGTACCTCTCGAAGGTCCCTGAGCAGAACAGAGATCGACCAGGCATCGATGATAATTTTGTGGGCGGTGATCACTATGAAATAGTTGTCAGGGCCAAAACTGATCATGCGCGCGCGAAACAGATGACCTTGGCTGAGATCAAAGCTGCCGTTCAGCTCTGTTCGCCTTAGCTCGGCGATCAGCTTCTCAGCCTCCTGCGACGCTGAGATGCATCAGTCAGCTCGAGACTTGCGCGTGCGGAGCTCAAAAAGCTGAACCGGACCGTCCTCGTCGATAAAGCGTGCCGAAAGTGCCTGATGGCATG
>NZ_JBVVPR010000201.1:0-530 GCF_055811835.1 Bradyrhizobium sp. WSM4874 | reverse complement strand
AATGATAGGCAATGGGCGCGTATTGAGCCTCATCTGCCGACGGGGCTGAAGGGACCGGAGCGGGACGACGACCGCCGCATCATCAGCGGGATCATCCACATGCTGCAGTCGGGGGCGCGATGGCGCGATTGCCCCCGCGAATACGGTCCTTACACGACCGTCTATAATCGCTTCAACCGCTGGGCCAAGCGTGGGCGATGGTGCACCATCTTTGAAGCACTGGCCAGGCCCGGCAAAGATGCCGTCGCGCTGTCGCTCGACTCGACCTCGATTAAAGCTCACCGGTGCGCCTCCGGCGGAAAAGGGGGGAGCACAACCAAGCCATCGGCCGCTCGCGCGGAGGCCGCACGACAAAAATCCATGCGCTGAGCGATCCGCTCTGCCGGCCGATCGTCCTGCATCTGACCCCAGGCCAGGATGCCGATATTGCGGCGGCGCCCGATGTTCTGGCGCTCGCGCCGCCGATGAGCGCGCTCCTCGCCGACAAAGCATATGACGGCGACAACCTTCGCGGCGAAATCGTGCGTCGC
>NZ_JBVVPR010000200.1:0-552 GCF_055811835.1 Bradyrhizobium sp. WSM4874 | reverse complement strand
CGTGTCCGACATGGCGCCCAGGCATTCCTTGGGGACGTCGCCGACGATGTTGAGGATGCGGAAGGGCCGACACGCAAAACCTTCAGAGGATCCCTTCGGCCAGAACCATCGCGCGCCTCATGGCAATCGGGCGGGACCTGCTCACGAAATCGGAGACCGTTACGCTCGCGGCGAGCGTAGCTGGCATGCCAACGTTGGTTGAGGCACGCGAGATCATTGCCGAATTCTACCTGATGATCCGCCGCAAGATCGAGGCGGGTCTCATGACGTGCATCGAGCGCTTGTTCGCGATCAAGGTATGAAGGTGATCGGCAGCCCGATGCGCAACTGCGTTGTACTCACGGTGTTTGCGCTGTACCTTTGGGTTCGTGCCGCTGTAGCGCCTGAGGTTTGGTTCGTTTGGGAGGCACTAACTTCTTCCTCTCTGGAAGCGCGCGTATGCGCCCAGCGATCTTCCGTACCTCCTCAGGCCGGGGGGGGGCGAGTTTCACGCAATTGAGGCCTAGCACGTCCTGAGGGCGGCATCGAACGTCGCGACGTGGCGATCTGCCA
>NZ_JBVVPR010000199.1:0-552 GCF_055811835.1 Bradyrhizobium sp. WSM4874 | reverse complement strand
GATCTCGCCAGCGGCGTGAAGACGGTGTCCATCACCGCGGGTGCAGCGACGTTCGCCACCAGCGCCGGCCAGACCGCCTCAACCGCTGCCGGCGGCGCCGTCACGCTGAAGAGCTCGACGGGTGCGGATCTGAGCGTCACCGGCAAGGCCGACCTGCTCAAGGCTCTCGCCCTGACGACGGCCGTGGGCGGCGGCAACGCCACCGTGAGCGTCAACCGGACCACCAGCGCCGGCTCGCTGGGTGCGACCATCGCCGACGGTTCGACGCTGAACGTCGACGGTCACGTCATCACCTTCAAGAACGCGCCGATCCCGGGCTCGACCGGTGCTCCGAGCGTTCCGAGCGGGTATGGTGCGAGCGGTAACGTCCTCACCGACGGCAATGGTAACTCGACGGTCTATCTGCAGGCCGGCACGGTTGCCGACGTGCTGAAGGCGATCGACCTTGCCACCGGCGTGCAGACCGCGACGGTCAATGCCAACGGCACCGCGACGCTTGCGACTGCGACCGGCCAGACCAACTCGTCGATCAACGCCTCGGGTCAGCTCAAG
>NZ_JBVVPR010000198.1:0-553 GCF_055811835.1 Bradyrhizobium sp. WSM4874 | reverse complement strand
GGCAGCCCGTACGGCAGAATTTTTGAGTGGGGATACCCGCGTCAACAAGAAGCTGAATGCGGCATTAACCGCGCTACGGGACACTCTCACTGGGAAGCTGCCTATCGCGCGGATGAGCCTTGCCGACGCGGATGTGAAACTCTTTGCCCCGTTCAGAAGCAATTACGTAAGCACCTTAACCCCGTTCGCTCGTTGGCTGGCGTCCCAGAACCTGACAGTGGCCAGCCTACTCCCTGATCCTGATCAGCTGACTGGTCGTGCTGCAGAGTTCTTGAGGCTCGATCCGGCCCTCGTCAATAGCAGCCGGCTCGGTCAAGCACTGACCCTTGTTCAACATACTCTAACCGGGGAGATTAAACGTCGGCGAAAGGTGGGGGAACTTCATCCTGATGATGCGGACCTCATCGGCCAGTTCGCGGCAGCAGCCGAGCGGCACGGCGTCATGAAAAAAAATACCCTCCAAGCCCATTGGGTCGTTCTTAGAGGGCTTGCTGCATGGCTCAACGAAAACAATAAGGCCACTCTAGCTTCTCGGTTGCAAGACCCTTCAGAC
>NZ_JBVVPR010000197.1:0-558 GCF_055811835.1 Bradyrhizobium sp. WSM4874 | reverse complement strand
CGGGAAAGTCTTGGTTCGTCGCACATTGCGGCGATCGCAGGTTCTGCCCTTCTTTCGAAGCCTTCCAGCTTGCGTGGTAGGTATGGAGGCCTGTGCGAGTGCCCATCACTGGGCACGCGAGATAGCGGCGTTGGGCCACTCTGTCCGCATGATGCCGCCAGCCTACGTGAAGCCTTACGTCAAACGAAACAAGACCGACGCGGCGGATGCTGAAGCCATTTGTGAGGCGGTCAACCGCCCGACAATGCGGTTCGTGCCCGTGAAGACTGCCGAACAACAAGCAGCCAGCATGATTTTGCGAACGCGAGAGATGCTGATGAAGCAGCGCAGCCAGACTGCAAATGCCCTGCGTGCCCATATGGCCGAATTGGGCATTATCGCTGGCACAGGCATGGCAAGCATCGCAAAACTCCTGGTGCTTCTCCGGGACGAAAAAGACAATAGGATTCCCGGCGCCGCCCGCTTTGCCCTGATCCTATTCGCTGAACAGATTGAGCTGCTTACAACCCGCATAGAGAAGCTCGACAGAGAGATTTTGGTTGCCGTCAGAAAGGACCC
>NZ_JBVVPR010000196.1:0-561 GCF_055811835.1 Bradyrhizobium sp. WSM4874 | reverse complement strand
CCAGTCGCAGCAGAGCGTGCTGCAGCTGCTCCGCTAACAAGCGGACGACATCGCAAGCAAGATCCGGCGGCGGGGCTCAGGCCCCGCCGCTTTCTTTTTGCGCCGGCACCAGAGTGCCGCGGCAAAGCGCAGACGATGCATCCGGATGCAGCCGATTGCTCACTCTCAGTTATGGTTGACAAGTCGCAAACGTCGCGTCGCTGCACGGAAAAGCGTCATCCAATCATGACGATATGAGCGAGCCAGATCCGGCTTCGATCGCGCACATGGTGAATCCGCGCAAGGACTGGCGCGACACGCTTCATGCTTTGTTAGCCGTCTGCGTTCACCGTCCCGGACATCGATTAATCCTAATCGAAGTTTGTTGCGTTGCGTACCAGAAGGGTAACACTCAATGTCCGGTATTGTTCTCTCCTCGTCGGTTCGTCAGAACCTGCTCTCCCTCCAGTCCACCGCTGATCTTCTCGCCACCACGCAGAGCCGCCTGTCGACCGGCAAGAGCGTCAATTCGGCCCTGGACAATCCCACCAACTTCTTCACGGCACAGTCGCTCGACAACCG
>NZ_JBVVPR010000195.1:0-561 GCF_055811835.1 Bradyrhizobium sp. WSM4874 | reverse complement strand
TCCCTTTGTGGAAGGCGACCGGCTTTACCGGACCGGCGACCTTGCGCGGTACTTGCCGGACGGCAATCTGGAGTTTTTGGGCCGCAACGACGAGCAGGTGAAGATCCGCGGCTTCCGGATCGAGCCGGGTGAGATCGCGGCGCGGCTTGCCGAGCACCCGCTCGTGCGCGAGGCGGTGGTGGTGGCGCAGCAGGATGGCAGTGGCGAGCAGCGACTGGTTGCGTATGTCGTTGCGGCTGCGGAGCACGCCGCTGAAGCTGAGGGGGCTGATCTTGCCGGCACGTTGCGCGCGCATGTCAGTGCGCGGCTGCCGGACTACATGGTGCCGGCTGCGTTCGTGCGGCTGGCGGCGCTGCCGCTGACGCCGAACGGCAAGCTGGACCGCAACGCGCTGCCGGCACCTCGGGATGCGGCGTATGCGCGGGCGGCTTACGAGCCGCCGCGGGGCGAGATCGAGACCGCGCTGGCAAAGCTCTGGGCGGAGCTTCTCGGTGTGGCGCGGGTCGGCCGCCACGACCACTTCTTCGAGCTGGGCGGCCATTCGCTGTTGGCGGTGCAGCT
>NZ_JBVVPR010000194.1:0-572 GCF_055811835.1 Bradyrhizobium sp. WSM4874 | reverse complement strand
AAATCGCACACGATCGTCCCGTATCGATGGTTTCTCCGGAACGCCCAGTCATCGATGCCCACAACAAGCAATGGATCTGTCGGCATCGCCGTCCGCCGGCGGACCACCCGCAGCAAGGTATCGTTGCTGACAGGCAGCATGAGCCGCTTGGCGAAGCTTGCTGCCGGCCGGCCGCCGAGCGCCAACCCCAGGTGATGGACGATGTGTTCGAGCCGTGCCGTCCGACGCCGTCGAAGCGGAACGACGTCTTCTCCGAACCGCTCCGCGAAGATCCGCCGGCGGCAATGCGGCACCTCACATGTGAAGCGCCGCGTGAGCAATCGGAGGCGCACCTTTCTGCCCGCTGACGGCAAATCAGCCACGTGCCGGATGTAACGGCTATGGATTCGGCGCGACGCTGTCGCGCACAAAGGGCATTGGGCCTCCGCAGCCACTGACCGAACAGCCAGAATAACCGAATCCATTGAGTCACTTACATCATCAAACACCAAACCACTCGGTACTAGCGATGAGATTTGAAAGCCCGTCCGCATGGCGCTGATTCTCCGTTTGAGAACCACAGTCGCCCGGCA
>NZ_JBVVPR010000193.1:0-587 GCF_055811835.1 Bradyrhizobium sp. WSM4874 | reverse complement strand
GCCGTCCCGACGCGAAGGGGAGGGCAGGGGCCTGCCGATTGGCAGGTCGTGCACGCTGCCTTCCGCGCGATCGTCGATCAGATTCCGCGCACGGCGACGCGCCAGGAACTCGAGCCGATCGCCGACGAGTTGTCACAGCTCGCCGACGACGTGCTCAATCTTCTGGAAACACATATCAAATCCAAGAATCCGAGCGCCAATGAGTCCCATTCCGAGCGGCACATACAGAATTCAAATCCAGATACCCTCATTGAACTTGAACCTGTCTTCCGAGAAGGCAGGGCGGCGGGAGCTGCACCAAAGCCTCAACCATCGCGAGTCGGCGAGGGGGCGTATCCATTGGGAATGGTCCTGAGCGCGTGCCCAGACATCATCGATTATGCGAAGGGTGGAGTTTCGAACTGGCGCGATTTCCTCGCCACAGCGGCCGTTGTGCGATCGATGCTGGGGATCAGTCCGAGCGCCTGGGAGGAGGCGCAAAAGGTGATGGGCGAGGTGCCCGCAGCCATCGTCGTCGCGTGTATCCTGCAGCGCGGGACGGCGATCAATTCCGCTGGCGGTTATCTGCGCGGTCTGACGCGAAAAGC
>NZ_JBVVPR010000192.1:0-604 GCF_055811835.1 Bradyrhizobium sp. WSM4874 | reverse complement strand
GTTGCGTGATAGCCGCGTGCACCGCGCCCTTGTCGTTGGCGATCCCATTCGCGAACGAGCCAATGAGGCTCCGCTTGGATTCATCTATCCAAGGTTCGAGCTCGATCTCGGCCCTCTTTCGGATCATCGCGTGGAAGCGGCCAACGAGAGCGTTGGCATCGGCCAGCATAGGGACGCTTTGTTCAATAGCGGCAACCGTGACGGTCTCGGCCTTGGTTCGGTGGTCCCGCTTCATCGTCATCAACTGCGCTATCGTCCGGGCGGCGGGGACCCTCTGCAATTGTTGACGGCTGATGGTCTCGGCGCGTCGCCGTCGCGTGGCCCATTCCGCCACCACGCGCAGCGATCCCTTAAAGCCTTGCCCTCTCAAACGGCGCCAGAGTTCGGCACCGTTACGACAGCCGCCTGACCACTGCGCGTCCAGGAACGGCAGGTGCCCATCCAGGGTGCTTTGACGGGTGCGGAAGATATCCGTACCGCCGCCGCGACTAATTTGGCGAACCAGATTGCGACTATGTCCTGTGCGGCGGACGATCTCCTTGAGCGGCACACCGTCGCTGACAAGAGCCGCGATTGCGGCATGGCTGTCCTGGCGCCGCAGATA
>NZ_JBVVPR010000191.1:0-623 GCF_055811835.1 Bradyrhizobium sp. WSM4874 | reverse complement strand
GGCTTGAAGGTGAGGCCGAGCACGGCGATGGTCTTGCCGCGCAGCGAGCCGCCGAGCGCCTGGCTCACTTTTCGCGCCATCGCCCGCTTGCGGTTCTCGTTGACCGCCAGCACGGATTCGACGATGCGAAGGCTCACGTCGTAGTCCTGCGCGATCTTGATCAGCGCCTTGGTGTCCTTTGGGAAGCACGAGCCGCCGAAGCCGGGACCGGCATGCAGGAATTTGGTGCCGATGCGGTTGTCCAGGCCAATGCCACGGGCGACCTCCTGCACGTTGGCGCCGGCCTTTTCGGAGAGGTCCGCGATCTCGTTGATGAAGGTGATCTTGGTCGCAAGGAAGGCGTTAGCCGCGTATTTGATCATCTCGGCGGTGCGGCGTTCCGTGAACATCAGCGGCGCCTGGTTCAGTGACAGCGGCCGATAGATGTCGCTCATCACCTTGCGGCCGCGCTCGTCGGAGGTGCCGACCACGATGCGATCAGGAAATTTGAAGTCACGGATCGCCGCGCCCTCGCGCAGGAATTCAGGGTTCGAGGCGACGACCACGTCGGCCTTGGGGCTGGTTTCGCGGATGATGCGCTCGACCTCGTCGCCGGTGCCGACCGGTACGGTCGACTTGGTCAC
>NZ_JBVVPR010000190.1:0-625 GCF_055811835.1 Bradyrhizobium sp. WSM4874 | reverse complement strand
CACACCGTAGAATGCAAACATCGAGATGGCTGCGAGCACCACGCCGGCCAGGAACAGACGCTTTCGTCCGATGCGGTCGGACCAGGCGCCAATGAGGGGCATCGCAACGAGCCCGACGAGATTGGCGAACAGCACGGCCTGCGTGATGACGTCCTTCTGGACGCCGAGCTGACGGGTCGCGAAGGAGATGGTGAAGATGGCCGTCAGATAGAAATAGGATGTCTGCGCCATCTCGGCGAAGAACACGATGAGGATCGGCCGCCAGTGCTCCCGCACTGCTTCGACCACAGGCGCTGCTTCAGTCGTCTTCGCCTTTCGGAACGTCGCGCTCTCCTCGATGCGCAGGCGCATGTAGACGCCGAGCGCGACCAGCACCGCGCTGATCAGGAACGGAACGCGCCAGCCCCATGACAGCAGGTCCGCTTCCGGCAGCCGCGAGATCGTGAGCGCCGCAAACGAGGCGAGCACGACGCCGACAGGTCCTGCGGCCTGGATCACCGCGGCCGAGAACCCGCGCCGGTGGCCGGGCGCCGTCTCGATCGCCATCAGGATCGCCGCGGTCGACTCGCCGCCGAGCGCAAAACCCTGGAGGAAGCGTAGCATGACGAGCGCGACCGTCGCGGCC
>NZ_JBVVPR010000189.1:0-643 GCF_055811835.1 Bradyrhizobium sp. WSM4874 | reverse complement strand
TGGCATCTGATGGAAAATGCGAGCGCGGCCTTCCTTGATGCGGTGCGCCGCTCCATGAACAGAATCCGAACCGCAATCGGAGCGACAACGATCAACCCGGAATTGCTGACCTATGCGGAAAAGCTGCGCTATCAGGGCTATCTGCGGCGCCAGGACAGCCATGCCGCAATTGCGGCTCTCGTCAGCGACGGTGTGCCGTTCAAGGAGATCGTCCGCCGCACAGGACATAGCCGCAATGTGGTTCGCCAAATAAGCCGCGGTGGCGGTACGGATATGTTCCGCACCCGTCAAAGCACCCTGGACGGGCATCTGCCGTTCCTGGACGCGCAATGGTCAGGCGGCTGTCGCAACGGTGCCGAACTCTGGCGCCGTTTGAAGGGACAAGGCTTTATGGGATCGCTGCGCGTGGTCGCGGAATGGGCGACGCGACGGCGGCGTGCCGAGACTATCAGCCATCAACAATTGCAGAAGGTCCCCGCCGCCAGGACGATAGCGCAGCTTATGACGACGAAGCGCGACCACCTGACCAGGGCCGAGACCGTCACGGTTGCCGCTATTGAACAAAGCGTTCCTATGCTGGCCGATGCCCAAGCTCTCGTTGGCCGCTTCCACGCGATGATCCGAAAGAAGGCCGAGATGGAGC
>NZ_JBVVPR010000188.1:0-649 GCF_055811835.1 Bradyrhizobium sp. WSM4874 | reverse complement strand
TCGTTTATGCGATCCTGTTCAAAGCCGCCGCCGAGGCGATGTCGACGCTCGCCGCCAATCCACGCCGGCTCGGCGCCCGGATCGGTGTCCTCGCCGTCCTTCACACCTGGGGGCAGGCGCTGACGCACCATCCCCACGTCCACTGCGTCGTCCCGGGCGGCGGCCTCTCGCCCGATAGCGCGCGCTGGATTGCCAGCCGACCAAAGTTCTTCCTGGCCGTCAAACCGCTCGCCCGGCTGTTCAGACGCCTGTTCCTCGAACGTCTGACCGCCGCCTTCGACGCCGGCACCCTGAACTTCTTCGGCCATCTCGCATCCCTGGCCGAACCTGCTGCCTTCGCAGCTCATCTCATCGCCATGCGGCGCATCAGCTGGGTGGTCTACGCCAAACGGCCGTTCGGCGGCCCCGCGCAGGTGCTGGCCTATCTCGGCCGCTATACCCATCGCGTCGCGATCGCCAACAGCCGGCTCGTCGCCCTCGACGACGATCACGTCGCCTTTACCTGGAAGGACTACCGCCAGAACGGCGCGACAAAGATCATGAAGCTCAAGCCCGACGAGTTCATCCGCCGTTTCCTTCTTCACACGCTGCCCGATGGCTTCCATCGCATCCGCCACTTCGGCTTCATGGCCAACGGCCATCGCGCTGC
>NZ_JBVVPR010000187.1:0-660 GCF_055811835.1 Bradyrhizobium sp. WSM4874 | reverse complement strand
ATGTCCTGCGGACCAGAGCCTGGTGAGGAGCTCTATGTCTTTCGCATCCCAGCCCATGGGGGATATTATAGCACCGACGGCCGAACACGCGTCAATCTAGTCTTCGTCCGGCTCGCGCACGACCGCCGGTTCGTCATCGCCGCCTTCGTCATCTTCATCCTCCTCATCCTCTTCATCTTCATCGGGATCTCTTGGGGGCGTCGCGCTGCCCATAAGCACGAGCGGTGTCCAGCAGATCGCCGTGATGGAAGCTTCGAAGGTGTGTTGCTTCATGTGTTGCTGCTCCTCGAAAAGCATCCTCGGTGAAATCCTGACCGGCGGCACGCGCAGATCCAGGGCGCGCGACTGTCGCAAACGCGAGGGTGACATCAGGTCGACGACATGAGCAGGGGCAGCACCGCCACGCAACTGGCGAGGCTACTTGATCGAAAACCCATCAGAGTCTATGTCAACCAAAAGCTCGCCGCTGGTGATTTCGGGAACCCCAAGATCGAGGTCATGCAGACTTGCCTGAACAAACGCCAGTATCTTGGCGTTTGCTACGTTGGTGCTTTCGCGGTCATCGAATATCATCATGGCGATGCCGACACCGTCGCCCGCATCCAGCACATGGTAAGATCTAAATCCCTGCGATTGCCTCAGGATCTCACCGACGCCGCT
>NZ_JBVVPR010000186.1:0-676 GCF_055811835.1 Bradyrhizobium sp. WSM4874 | reverse complement strand
CGGTTGACCTCGGCAATCCGCAGCTCCAGCTGCCGCAGCTCGTCAAATGTAGATGCAAGAATGCGACGCATCGCCGAGGTTAGATCATTCGAGTGATCGGCCAAAACCCTCGGCAGATCAGCCTTGAACTTGCCGGCGCCCTGGTGAATAGCAATCCCATATTCCAGGCAAAAAGCGCGCATCTGATTGATGAGGCACGTCCGTTGCGACATCATCCGATCGCGAACACGATGCAGCGCTTGCAGGTCAATGTGCTCAGGCGACCTTAGCTCGACGAAGCGCATCGTTGGTCTCGTCACGGCTTCGGCGATCGCCGCGGCATCGATGATGTCATTTTTGTTGGACTTCACATATGGCTTCACGAATTGAGCTGGGATAATGCGAACGGTGTGCCCCATGGCGGCGATCTTGCGGGCCAACCATTGCGAGCCGGAGCAGGCCTCCATCCCCACCAAAGCCGGTCCTGCACGTTCGAAGAACTGCAAGAGCGTATCGCGCCGAGAGGTCGCCTTCTGGATCGGCATTCCGGCGGCGTCGAGCCCAACGACGTGGAAAAGGTTCTTGCCAATGTCGATCCCAAACACCGTTGCCGGCCTGGGCTTGTTCCGTGTCCTCATTGCTTCCTCCTTTCAAAAGCCAACTCAGTCTGACTGAGAGGACGGGGCGGGTCATCCCA
>NZ_JBVVPR010000185.1:0-683 GCF_055811835.1 Bradyrhizobium sp. WSM4874 | reverse complement strand
TAGAGCTCCCCCACCGCCCCGAACGGAACGGGCGCACCATGACCGTCCAGCAGATAGACCCGCGTGTTCGCAATCGGACGGCCGATCGTCTCGACGATAGTCTCTCCCCTTCGCATGCAGATGCAGGTTGAATACGTCGTGGTTTCGGAAGGAGCGTAGAGGTTACAAATCTTCTCGACGCGACTGCTCTCGAAGATCCTCTCTATGAGGCTCGCCGTCAGCCGCTCTCCCGCCAAATTGATGACGCTCGTCGAAACCGGCACGGCTTTCTTGTCGACCAGAGCGGCGATCGCCGAGGGCACTGTGTTGATCAAGGTGACATCCAAGGACACCTGCGCCAGCGCCAGCGCATTCTCGACAAGATAAAGTGTGCCTCCTTGCGAAAGCGGAACGAAGCACTCATAGACGGACAGATCAAAACTGATCGAGGTAGAAAACAGCGTGCGGCTGATCTCGGATTCCGCAAACACGTCGCTGCTCCAATGCAGCAGGTTCACGGTGCTCGCATGCTCGATCATGACGCCTTTGGGGGTTCCGGTGGATCCGGAGGTGTAGATCACATAGGCGAGGTGGCGTGGGCTCAGGCCGAGCGCACGCGGGTCGGGATCCGAGGCCGGCAGGTTTGCCCAGGCTGGCGTGGCCGTCTCCAGATCAACCACCGTCACGTCCACCAGCGCATCGGC
>NZ_JBVVPR010000184.1:0-684 GCF_055811835.1 Bradyrhizobium sp. WSM4874 | reverse complement strand
TCTCTCCAGTGACACGCCGGTAGCGATTGCTCCGTCGGAGCTGGTCAGGTTGCGGAGACGGAGCGATCGCGGATGGCGAGACGATTGCCTAGCGGGCTTGGCAATCGACGTCGTTGGCGGCTTCGTCGGGTTGGGTTGATGTCGTAGCTGGGGTCATGGTCCTTTCCGAGGTCGCGAGCGCCTCATGATGATGTCCGGATCGGGCGCCTCAACGTTTGCAGCGGAGTGCGGGCGAACCGCCACCAGCCGATTGACCGAGGTCACCACGACCACCGTCCCAGCGGGACATCGCCAGTCCGGCGGACCGGACCAGGAACTTGCGAGCAAATATCAGATTGGCTTCGGCTGGCCCCAGTCGAACGACGTGCCATCGACCCAGATGCAGTGGAGAATCACGGCGATCTTTCGGGCGATGGCGACCTTTGCCTTCTTCATGCCGATCCGCTTGGCGAGCTTCATGCCCCAGGCCTTTAGGGAAGACCACTTTTTGGTTCGATAAAGAAGGACAGTGGCGGCCTCGAACAAGTAAGTTCGGAGAAGCCGGTCGCCCCATCGAGATATCTTTCCGTTGGTGTCGGTTTCGCCGGATTGGCTGCGCCTCGGCGTAAGGCCTAGGTAGGCGCCGACCGTCGAAGCCGATCGGAAGCGCGAGGGGTCATCGATCGTGTGGCGGAACGTTAGGGC
>NZ_JBVVPR010000183.1:0-698 GCF_055811835.1 Bradyrhizobium sp. WSM4874 | reverse complement strand
ATTGACCTGAAGCCCCTCAGTCTTCAGCATCGCGATCATTCGCCGCGAGCCTAGGAATGGCCAGGCGGTGAACAGCTGCAGCGCCTGTGGCTGTAGAATGTGGGGCCGGATGTGAGGTTGCATACACACAGTTTCCCGTGACCCCGACCTTCGCCTGCGCTATCGTGCACCCTGCAAGCAGAGCGATCCAAACCATCATCAAAGGCAAGAGATCTCTGCGCAAGCTAGCCCTTAATGTCCTTGCCCGCATACACCCTGCCTGAGCGCGAAGCTGCTTAGCAAGTGACTTCAGATTGATCGGTAGATACAGTCTCGGTCCACTCGTCGCCATGGTCACCGACCTCGGTTGATAATTCGCAAGTTAAGCTCAGGAAAGCTCCTGCAAGTGGTGTACCATCCCTGTTGGCAGACTCGTAGTCTGCGGCGCGCCGCATTTGGTATGCTCATGGTGAAATCCGTCAGATTTGATCGTGTGCGATCTCCGACATGCTTGTTCGTTTCGCTCCGTTGCTATTCGGATAGAGACGCCGGCATCTGATGCGGACGGCGGTGCCCGGTGCACCAGGCGATGTCGGGGATGTCCCGATCGGTGTTGAACTAGGTCGGGCCGACGTTGCCGGAATGAATGTTACGCGGCCCTCGAGACGTGGGCAACGGGCTTGATCGTCATGCGATCGTGGTGAGCTTGAAGGGCTGCA
>NZ_JBVVPR010000182.1:0-702 GCF_055811835.1 Bradyrhizobium sp. WSM4874 | reverse complement strand
TCGGCGCCCCCGCCGGCATGAGCTAAACCCCGGAAAATTCCAGCATCAGCTGGCCTAGTTTTGGGGAGCACTTCAACTCGGGCCAGAACGAACTTCAAACTGGATTAACCCCGAGGGGCACGGTCAGCGGCCTTCAAACCAAAATGTCTTGCGTCGCGTCGAAGGGGCGCGACGACCAGCTGATCTCCCGTTGCGACGATCGAAGGCTGGCGTCCGTCCACCGTCAAACAAAAGATCGGGTTTAATCACTTTTCTGAAACCGAGCCCCATTGCGGAAGCGATTATTTTGGCAGACTTCCGTCCGTGAATGGATCGTACCAATCAGTGGGAAGGGAAGCCGAACCTGCATGAGCGCCACCGCTTCATGAAGCTCATCGGATGGCTGTTCTTCGGCTGATCCAGTCTGGCCGAATTGTCACGCCGAGGTTAGAGCCGGGCTCCGCAAATTTGAACAAGACGATAAGTGGACTTTCTGCCTGAAACGCGGCGATAATCGCCGTGAACAGGAGAGACCATGAACAGACGATCGCGCCGGAACCACACACCGGCGTTCAAGGCGAAGGTGGCGCTTGCCGCCGCCACAACGCGACCGCGTGCGCGGCGACGGCGCCATTGATGGGTCCAATGTCCTCTAGCGCCGGCACACCGAGAGGCCGCTTACCGCCATCGGCTTTGGGGATGTAGACTCGTCGCACCGGCTGT
>NZ_JBVVPR010000181.1:0-730 GCF_055811835.1 Bradyrhizobium sp. WSM4874 | reverse complement strand
CTCGACGTGAATTCTGTCAGCATCCACTCATGCCTGTCGCGGCTTAAACGTAGGCCAAGGACTTTCCTGGGGATCGAGGGCAAATACAATGCCGCGGGGAAGAGCAATACGCGCGCCGACGTCTTCGCGCCTCGGTCAAGGGAGTGGGCGCCCGTCTGGCTGTACTCCATTGGCGCTGCAAAGCGGCAGGCCTTGGCGCAGGGCGAGTGATCGCGACAAGGGCCTGAACAGCGCCGAAAATTTGCTTGTTCGGCTGCGAAAAACGGCACGCGCCGTAACAGCCATCAGGCGGATTGCAACTTTTCGTGTCGATCTTCTCGCCTTGCGAGATCATCGTGTGGTCTCGCTACGAACGTTCCGCCTCCCAGATCCATCTCAGTTACTAGCCGCGATGGGCGGAGTGGCTGCGACTGGCCGACTGAAACATCCATCTCAGGTCCGGCAGGTGCGGCCCAGCCTAGCTAACGTGACATGACCGCGGCATCGACAATCGTTCGCGGTCGCTGACGACGCCTTCGGGAATACGGTGATCTCGTCCAGTTTGTCACGCTGTAGGAGAAAGTTATGAGGCGAATTGACCGCCTTGGCAAAGCGCCCATCCACGAAGCTGATAGCGCGGACGATGCTGCCGCAGGACAGGCTGTGGGCCCTGAAGGAGCGGGCCAATCGTCCTATTCTGTCGTGGAGCAGACGCGCTCTGAACCTCAAGAGTCGCGCGCTCCGTCCTCTC
>NZ_JBVVPR010000180.1:0-733 GCF_055811835.1 Bradyrhizobium sp. WSM4874 | reverse complement strand
TGACCTTCGGCCTTCAGATGTCCGATGATGGGCTCGATGGCGGAGCGGCGCCGGAGCTCGCGCTTGATGGCGCCGAAGACGCCGCGCTTCTGGCCGGAGATGAAGACGCGACGTGGATTTTGAGCATCGTGGCCGCGGTATCCGTTGTCGACATAGGCCCGCTCGATCGGACATCCGGTGAGCGTCTCGGTCCGGTCGATGACGTTCCGCAAGGTGTGACCGTCGTAGGGATTTTCGGGCAGCGAGCTGGCATGCAGTACGAACAGGCCGCCGGGAGCTCGGCGATTGTTGGTGACGATGGAGGCCTTCACGCCGAACTCGTAAGGGGCTGAGGCCTTGCCTTTGCCGATGCACTCCACCTCCGGGGCATGAAAGGAATAGAGCTTCCAGCCGCGCTGGCGCTGCTGCTGGGAGCGGATCTGGCTGGCTCGGCCAACGAGATTGCCGATATTCTGCGCCGGCATGGCGACACCTATCGCCGTGACCATGCCGATCATCTCGGTCGGGTCGAGCGGCGCGTGATGAGCGCAATCGTGGCGTGCCGGACCGAGGCGCTCGGCGGCCACATGGAGGCTTGCGACGACTGCGGCACGACACGCGTCGCCTATAATTCCTGTCGCAACCGGCACTGTCCGAAGTGTCAGGGGCCAGCCCGAGCCGCGTGGCTCGCCGCGCGAGAAGCCGACCTGCTGCCGGTTCCCTATTTCCACGTCGTCTTCACACTACCGACTCC
>NZ_JBVVPR010000179.1:0-739 GCF_055811835.1 Bradyrhizobium sp. WSM4874 | reverse complement strand
TAGGCTCGGGGTGCTGATTCCACAAAGGAGAGCAACGCCATGACGAGAGATATCACACCGGCTGGTTCGCCGGCGACCGGGGCTGTGGACGAAGCGTTTGCAGAAGTGCGGGCGAGCTTCGATCGGTTCTGCCTTGCGGCAGGGATCGAGGCGCTCGGCACGATGATGGAGGCGGATGTCACGGCGGCCTGCGGGCCGCGCCACGATCGCGACGCGGCGCGGCGGGCGCACCGTTGGGGCCGAACGCGGGGACGGATCGGCTTCCACGGCGGCAAGATCGAGGTCGAGCGCCCGCGGGTCCGGGGCGTGGATGGCGGCGAGGTCACGATCCCGAGCTGGGAAACGGCGGCGCAGGAGGATTGGCTCGGTCGCTGGGCGATGAACCTGATGCTGATCAATGTGTCGACGCGCCGGTTCGGCCGTGCTGTCCGGCTGCCCGAAGGTGACGTGCCGGCACCGCCCGGATCGGGGGTTTCGAAGTCGGCGGCCTCGCGGAGGTTCGTAGCGCTGTCGGCGGCGCGGCTGGCTGACTTCATGGCTGCCGATCTGTCCGCGCTCGACCTTCTGGTGGTCTAAATCGACGGGCTGCATCTCGGCGACGATCTCGTGCTGGTCGCCGCGATCGGAGTTGACGGCGAAGGCAACAAGCATCCGCTGGCGCTGGTGGAAGGGGCGACCGAGAATGCCGCAACGGTTCAGGCCCTGCTGGACAACCTGGTCTCGCGCGGGCTCGACCCGA
>NZ_JBVVPR010000178.1:0-793 GCF_055811835.1 Bradyrhizobium sp. WSM4874 | reverse complement strand
CATCTCGATACTCCTGTCTGAGGGGGATGGGCTCCAACACCCACATCCTCTCAGCCAGGAGGCGATCTACGCCACCTTGCCCCTGACGCCGCGGCAGCGGCTTCGTTCAATCCAAAAGCGAAATTGCAGGATTTGGCGGCTTCAACCTCCCATTCCCTGCAATCTCAAACCGCTTCGAATCCGAAAAAGAGACTCCTGCTCAATCGCTTAGAACCTTGTTCACGGACGACTAATTAGGTACAGACCCTAACATTACAGTTGCTTTTTTGATTTGAAGTGGGCGCGTTGAGCGGCAGCCTGGTGAGCTCTGCGCCAGAAGGACCATGCGATAATGTGTGCGGGTTGAATCCGCTTCCGCGCAAGTCTGATAGCAATGCGGCGGATTTCCTGGATTGACCAACGGATCAGTGGTGGGGTGGTTATGTTTTGGCTTTTGCCGGGGGGCGCCGTTTCGTTTTTTTGGGCGGTGGCGGATTAGCGCGATGTCGGATCGCGGCCATCATGGCGAAGGCGAGCATCACCAAGGACACATGACGGTGCCAGCCATGCCAGGATCTGCTCTCGTTGTGATCGAGCCCGAACTCGTTTTTCGCGGTTTCAAAGCTGTCCTCGATCGCCCATCGATGACCTTCGACCGCGACCAGCGTTTCAATGGCTGTTCCCGCTGGGCACCAGGTGGTGAAGAAGGCGAGGTCATCATCGGCAATGCGACGACGGATCAGTAGACCGCGTGTCCACAAACCGTCATTTGCACTGTTGGACTGCTCGGCCTCGAGATCCGCCAATTCGAGAT
>NZ_JBVVPR010000177.1:0-818 GCF_055811835.1 Bradyrhizobium sp. WSM4874 | reverse complement strand
CATCAGGATGAATGGTATGGATCCGATCTATAACGACCCGAACTCTTGGATGCGCTGGTACGCCGAGCAACAGGAGCCGCAGCGTGCGCGGCAAGAGGCCGAGGTTGAGCGTTCGGATCAGGATGGCCTCGAGCAGCAGTCGGGTGAGCTACAGCTCCGCTCTCCTGAGGAGAGTTCGCCTGAGGCTAATTTCCTGCGGGACAATTCGTTCAGCAGCATGCGGGACAGCGTCGATGTTCCGTACGCTGATCTTGGCTCGGCTGCGAACGATTACAGGTCTGACCTTCGGGATACGCCATTCAGCAACATGCGCTTGGCAGCGGCCTCGGAAGCACAAGCTAATGCACGGACGGACGACAACAAGTCCCGTGGGCTGTTCTCTAGGGTCGCATCAACACTAAGCAAAGTCTTTGGACAAAGCTCTCGTGGGTCATCCGGCTCGGCGTCCTACGTAGTCGATTCACAGCTGCGTATGGATTTCGCCAAGCGCTCCCGCCCGTCGGACGTGGACGTCGACCTCTTCGAGCCCTTCAGGAAAGGCGCCGCCGGTAACTACAAGCGCTCCCGCCCGTCGGACGTGGACGTCGACCTCTTCAAGTCCTTCAGGAAAGGCGCCGCCGGTAACTACGCCCGAGGGACCATTGCCAATTACGTGACCGCTTTGACTCGGTTCAGTGATTGGCTCCGGCCACAGGGCCTGGCACTGGCCGGCCTACTTGATGACCCCGACCCTGGTCGGTTGGCAGCCCGTACGGCAGAATTTTTGAGTGGGGATACCCGCGTCAACAAGAAGCTGAATGCGGCATTAACCGCGCTAC
>NZ_JBVVPR010000176.1:0-821 GCF_055811835.1 Bradyrhizobium sp. WSM4874 | reverse complement strand
AGGGAACGATGCGGCCGAAGAAGCACAAGACGACGGGATCGAACGATCTGTTCCGGGCGCGGCTGGACCAGATCATCAATCTGAACCACGAGTTGGTTCTGCTTGCCGGCAAGATCGATTGGGACTGGATCGACGGCGAGATCGCGCCGCTCTACAGCGAGAACGGCCGGCCGGGGATCGAGACCCGCTTCATGATCGGGCTGTTGTTGCTCAAGCATATCTACGGGCTGTCCGATGAGGGGGTGTGCGAGCGCTGGGTCCACGACCCTTATTTCCAGTTCTTCACCGGCGAAGAGTTTTTCCGGCACGCTTTCCCGCACGAACGCTCGGACCTGAGCCATTGGCGCAAGCGGCTCGGCGACAAGCTGGAGCTGCTGCTGGCCGAGAGCCTGCGGGTGGCGCACGAAGCCGGCGCCTTACGCAGCCAGGACCTCAAGCGCGTCACGGTCGACACCACGGTGCAGCCGAAGGCCATCACCTTCCCGACCGACGCCAAGCTGCTTCATGCGGCCATCCAGGGCCTCAACCGCCTGGCGAGAAGGCACTGCGTCAGGCTCCGGCAATCCTATTCTCGCGTGGCCAAGGCCGCTGCGATGATGGCGGGCCGCTACGCCCATGCCAAACAGTTCGGGCGGCATCAGCGGCAGTTGCGTATCCTGCGCAGCCGGCTGGGCCGGATCATCCGCGACATCCGTCGCAAGATCGAGGGCCAGCCAGCCCTCGAGGAGGCATTCGCCCTTCCGCTTGGCCGAGCCAGCCAGATCCGCTCCCAGCAGCAGCGCCAGCGCGGCTGGAAGCTCTATTCCTTTCATGCCCCGGAG
>NZ_JBVVPR010000175.1:0-825 GCF_055811835.1 Bradyrhizobium sp. WSM4874 | reverse complement strand
GGCGAGGCCTGGGGGACGCTGATTCCGTTGGATGCGGAGATGGTCGAGCACGCCGTTCTGGGACAACAGACTTTCACGGTCTGGTGCAATTCCGACGGACGCATCCAACCGCAGCCGACCAGCGATAGCCTTTTTGAGGATCTTCTGAAGAAAGATCAATTGAAGGAGACGCCTCTCCATGAGCTCGTCGCCGAAGCCATCGAGCAGGGCAAGAATGAAACCAATGATGACATCCTCGATCTGTTCGAGACCCTGCATGAGCGGCTGGTGCGGGCGGAGGGCATGGTCGCTGACGAGATCGCGCGGCGCAGGCGATGACTCCTCGCGCCGCGGTCAGCGCGATTCGGTGCAATAGGGCCCAGCTTGTACTAACGCGAGCACCGCGACCGCGGGCGGCCGATACCTCCGGTCATGAAGACATAGAAACCCGACGACCGGCCCGCGCTTCGACTAGTTTTAAGCTTCGCCGGAGCCGGAAAACAGCACCGTCGGTGGCGTCGCGCGCGGTGGCGGGAGAGTCCGACCGCCCGGGGCTCCCGGTCTGCTCTTGAGATCGTATCGCTGGGCCAGGTCGAGTAGCCGCCGCTTGGTGAATGGGTCCGCGTTCTCCGCCAGATCGCGCGCCCGCTGCGCGAAGCCCCTATAAAATTCTTCCACGACGCAACCCCCGCAACATCACTGAAAATCGGATTTCAGTGTGAGACGCGCTCCGCGTCAAGCGTCCTGGTGCATGCGGACAATTTCGGCAATTTACTTGTGCTCGCGGCGCACGGGGAACTAAGCTGGTCCCGGCAGGCAAAAATCATGACTCCGCTCTACCTCAGC
>NZ_JBVVPR010000174.1:0-828 GCF_055811835.1 Bradyrhizobium sp. WSM4874 | reverse complement strand
GTCCTTCTGGCGCAGAGCTCACCAGGCTGCCGCTCAACGCGCCCACTTCAAATCAAAAAAGCAACTGTAATGTTAGGCAGAAGAAGGGGGTACGGCTTACCGATTGCCTTAAAGCTACTGTTGAACCAGCTGAGGCCGATCGCAGGAGATAAGAGTCTGCCGCGCTTGACCAAGCAAAGCCTCGAAGCGGCTCTTGGCATGGTCGCTAGGCAAATAGTAAGGTATACCTGGATGGATGACCGATTTCGAGGTCTGTGGAGGAAAGGAAGGAGGCGCTGACCTGACGCGCGTGGGTCCGAGCCGGCTCCGACAGGACGGTGCCCACGAGGGCCCGTAATACTGAACTCCGTGTGAGTAATGTCGAACTCGGAACGTGAACCGCCCGGATTTGCCGGAGGCCATTTGGTTTAAGTTATGCCGCCATGGCGGGTCGTTCCAGCATGGCGTAGTAGCGTTGCTCGGCTTCGGCCGGCGGGATGTTGCCGATGGGCTCCAGGAGCCGCCGGTTGTTGAACCAGTCCACCCATTCTAGGGTCGCGAACTCGACGGCCTCGAAGCTGCGCCATGGCCCGCGCCGATGGATCACCTCAGCCTTGTAGAGACCGTTGATGGTTTCGGCGAGAGCGTTGTCATAGGAATCTCCGACGCTGCTGACAGAAGGCTCGACGCCAGCTTCAGCCAGGCGTTCGGTGTATTTGATAGAGACGTATTGGGCGGCCCCTGTCGCTGTGGTGCACGAGCCCGCCACGATGAGAGCTGGCCCGGCAAATTCGGACAGTAGCTTGAGTGGATTTTCTGCCTGACAGCGGCGAGGATTCTTGCCGCGAA
>NZ_JBVVPR010000173.1:0-857 GCF_055811835.1 Bradyrhizobium sp. WSM4874 | reverse complement strand
CGGCAGGCACTGCAGAACCGACTGAGGCGCTAATGTCAGCTTCAACTGAATAGCAAGCGCGGCTGATCGCACTATGCACTGCGACGCACTGCGACTTCTCGCCGATCGAACGTCGGCAATCGGCGGGTTTGCAGAGCATCATGGTTTCGGACGAAGAAATGGTCCTCTCTTAAAGCTTGGGGAATGAAGCTCGCGAAGCGAATCGGCGTCAAGAAAGCGAAGGTCGCCATTGCACGGAAGATCGCTGTGATTCTCCACTGCATCTGGGTCGACAGCACGTCGTTCGACTGGGGCCAGGCGAAGCCGGCCTGATCGCATCTCAAAAACTTCGTGGTCCGGTCCGCCGGGCCGCGATGTCCTGCTGGGACGGCGGTCGTGGTGACCTCGGTTAATCGGCTTGTCCATACTCCTACTCCGTTGCAAAAGATAAGGCACCCGATCCGGACATCATCATGTCGTCGGTCATCGGTGGTTCCTCGGTTGTGTTGGCGTGTCGCAGCCGACGGGCGGCTTTGCGGTGGTCACCGGCAATTCTCCGGTAGGATCGTCCGGGTTTGCTCTACCGAACTACACCACCACCGGGGAGTACGTCATGCCAAGCTGATGAATGCTTGTGGGTGCAAGTCCCATCCGGCCAAGGCCGAAGCAGGCCGGCCGGGACCGAGTCTTGCGGGCGTCATCGTTTGCAAATTTGGCTCTGACGCATATTCGATCATCGTGTTTGTTTTTATGGCGCGCCAATCAGCCTAGCCTGAAGGAGATCGAGCTTAGCGCGCCCGCACATCTGCCGCTTGACCAGCTTGAGCTTGGTGATCTGAGCTTCCACTTGGCCATTGGACCACGGTTGCGTGATAGCC
>NZ_JBVVPR010000172.1:0-896 GCF_055811835.1 Bradyrhizobium sp. WSM4874 | reverse complement strand
TCCTCGCCGCTCTCAGGCAGAAAATCCACTCAAGCTACTGTCCGAATTTGCCGGGCCAGCTCTGTCGAGGCAATCTCACAATGGCGGGGCTTATCGGTTTCTGCACATTCTTTCTGACGACGTGTGTCGATCAAATCGACTTTATGGCCGGGCTCCTGGAGCCGGAAGAACTGTTGAGACGCATGGAGATCTGGACCGAGGAGGAAACCCGCGCAAAACGGCTGCCGAAGGGTTCTTGGCCTTTGCTGCGCGAAGCGGTGATGGCCGGTGAGTATGCGCGGGGAAATGCCCCTACCCTCACGGGATACGAAGAGCGCCAGGCGCGAACAGTCCTCAACGCGCTCATTGAAAAGGGCTACTTGGTTTCACCGACAACGCGCTCGCCCGTGAAGCTCGGCCTTCCCACGGCTGTTGTCGATCGATGCTTTCCGAGACTGTACCAGCCGGCCGGCTAAGTTCCTGCGAAACCCAAGCGTGACCGTCGCACAATCGCAAATACGCTTGTGCGACTAGCGCCAGCGCGCCTGCTGATCTCGAAAGCGCTGCGCCGACGTCCGATCATCATCCGCTTCTTCTGCCTCTTCGATTTTGAGCCAGAGCATGAGCAGCGCATACACGTCTTGCTGAGCTGATAGCCGTGGACGACATCTTGGCGTGAACGGCTTGTGACGAGAATGGCAGAATCGTATCATCGGTCATGCCGGGCGTGGCGTTCGCGGTTGAAGGTGATAGGGTTGGCTTTACAACCCAATCCTAGGCCGGATCAGCGCTTTACACCACGCTCGCCAGCCCCTCAGGCGCACTCTTGCGAATTAAACGCATCAGGATGAATGGTATGGATCCGATCTATAACGACCCGAACTCTTGGATGCGCTGGTACGCCGAGCAACAGGAGC
>NZ_JBVVPR010000171.1:0-898 GCF_055811835.1 Bradyrhizobium sp. WSM4874 | reverse complement strand
TTCAAGAGATGGAGGATATCGGACATCTCGTCAGCGAGGATTGGCAGCATGGCTCACAGCCGGTGCCGGATTTTCTGCTCGATGTGCTGGACAATAAAAGGCTGTTGCCGCATAGGCCAATGGCTCCCCAGCCGGTCTCTATCCACGGTGAGACCTACTCCATTGAACTGGGGCCGCGAGGACGCCGCGACGCTCAGTTGATCCATCACCCTGGCCCATCCTCGCATTCTAATGCCCGGATCGGCGCTTCGACTGCGAGTGCTTCTGTCCGCGATCGCAGCGGGCGGGTGCTCGGAGCCGGCGAATGGCTGGGTGACGAGCATATCCAGCGGGACTACGAGCTCCTTTCGCAGGAGTTGCGGGAAAGCAACCCAAACCTAGCCGCCCGGACCCGGTTCGTGGATCCTCTCATCGCCACTCAGGTGGGCCAGGGTTCAGATAGCGACGCGCTACGCGCATATCATCGCATTGTCTACGATGGGAATGGCAACGATACAGCCGACTTCATGTTCTTGCCGGTGAATAATGCCAGCGCCACGAACCTCAATGACCGCGGCACTCATTGGTCGTTTCTGCTGGTGGACCGCCGCGATCGCGACAGGCCGGTCGCCCATCATTATGACTCCTTGGGCGGATACAATCGACTACGTGCAGAAAGGCTTGCGACGCGAGTGGGAGCCGAGCTGCTAGATGCCACCATAAGCCAGCAGAGGAACAATTATGATTGCGGCGTCTTTGTGGTCGACGGTACGCGGGCGCTGGTTAGACAACTTGCTGGAACACGGCCGCCTGACCTAAGTCTCGGCAAGCTCGTCGTCGATCGGCAGGCACTGCAGAACCGACTGAGGCGCTAATGTCAGCTTCAACTGAATAGCAAGCGCGGCTGATCGCACTATGC
>NZ_JBVVPR010000170.1:0-901 GCF_055811835.1 Bradyrhizobium sp. WSM4874 | reverse complement strand
CGCGGCCGGGGCGGCCGCCCGGCCCGCCCGCGGGGGGCCCCCCCCCCCCCCCCCCGGCGGGCCGCGCTACGTCTGCGTGGTCTGCGAGGACGATCCGCTGCGCGATCCCGCCGCCCGGAAGTGGGCGGAAAGCCCGCTGCGACCGCCGGCCAAATAAGGTTCGAGTTGAAATCGAGCCCGGCAGCCGGATTGCTGCAGAGGCCGATTGTGCTCACAACCCTCTCCGACGATGCAACCCGAACGGCCAACTTCGTTCCATCGCGCGTGCCGGCGGAATCGTCCCGGACTCGGAGGCCGGCATGCCCAGCGACGCTAGCATCTGTTTTACGCCTCGCGGGGCGCTCGGTCGCATGGATGCGGAGGGCGGGGTTGCATCCACATGGCGAGTACGTCGTGCATGCCTCGCTATCGATCTTGCGATCGCGAGTTCGACAGGTGCGCCGACGTTGCTGACAGCGACGATCTCCATTGCGGGTGATGACGCGCCGTCCAGGTCACCTAACTTAAGGTGAGCCGCATTTTGCTGCCAAGCCCGTTGCCGAATGGCCGAACGGATTAGGGCCGCCTGTTTTCATTCCATGTGTTTCGCGACGGGCGCACCCATCTGCGTCCTCGATAAAGGCTGGTCTGACCGAAGGCCGATCCCACTTCGCGGGCTCTCGATCTTGTCCCTGCAACGTCCGTCCTCGACTTTCTTCCCCTGGCGCTGCGCACCATTCCTCGCGGTCCAAGAAAGTCGCTGCCGGCCACCCTCCATTTCATTTCGGCCCTTTGGGTGCAGGTCGATCGCCTCCGGTCTCACGACCGCCATCGAGGTCGCGATAGGCGCGGCCCGAGAAAACCAAGGGTAGAGTAGGGGCACAGCGCCTGTCCGTCTTGCGACGGATGGTTTCTGCGCCCC
>NZ_JBVVPR010000169.1:0-902 GCF_055811835.1 Bradyrhizobium sp. WSM4874 | reverse complement strand
GATCCATTGCTTGTTGTGGGCATCGATGACTGGGCGTTCCGGAGAAACCATCGATACGGGACGATCGTGTGCGATTTGGAGCGTCGGCGGATCGTTACCCTGCTGCCCGACAGGGAGACTGCGACCGTTCGGGCGTGGCTATCGAAGCACCCAGCGATCAACATTGTGTCGCGGGATCGCGGTGGTGGATATGGCGAGGCAGCAGCTAAGGCGCTGCCGAACGCCATCCAGGTCGCCGACCGCTGGCATCTGATGGAAAATGCGAGCGCGGCCTTCCTTGATGCGGTGCGCCGCTCCATGAACAGAATCCGAACCGCAATTGGAGCGACGACGATCAACCCGGAATTGCTGACCTGTGCGGAAAAGCTGCGCTATCAGGGCTATTTGCGGCGGCAGGACAGCCATGCCGTAATTACGGCTCTCGTCAGCGACGGTGTGTCGCTCAAGGAGATCGTCCGCCGCACAGGACATAGTCGCAATCTGGTTCGCCAAATTAGCCGCGGCGGCGGTACGGATATGTTCCGCACCCGTCAAAGCACCCTGGACGGGCATCTGCCGTTCGTGGACGCGCAGTGGTCAGTCGGCTGTCGCAACGGTGCCGAGCTCTGGCGCCGCTTGAAGGGACAAGGCTTCAAGGGATCGCTGCGCGTCGTGGCGGAATGGGCGACGCGACGGCGACGTGCCGAGACTATCAGCCATCAACAATTGCAGAAGGTCCCCGCCGCCAGGACGATAGCGCAGCTGATGACGACGAAGCGCGACCACCTAACCAAAGCCGAGACCGTCACGCTTGCGGTCATCGAACAAAACGTTCCTATGCTGGCCGATGCCCAAGCTCTCGTTGGCCGCTTCCACGCGATGATCCGAAAGAAGGCCGAGATGGAGCTCGAACCTTGGATTGA
>NZ_JBVVPR010000168.1:0-904 GCF_055811835.1 Bradyrhizobium sp. WSM4874 | reverse complement strand
GCGGGCCGCGTCGGTTGAGGAGACGCTTGCGTTGTGGGCGGCGTCGCTTCGAGAGATCAAGCAACGGATACGTCCGTTGTTCACGCAAGAGCGTGTTGCGACGAATGCAGGCCTGTTCCTGGAAGGTCTGCTCGGAGATGAGCAGCGCAAGACCGGTTGGATGCGCGCGGAGGCGGCTGGCGATCCCGGCCCATGGCGGCAGCAGGCGATTCTGGGTCGTGGAGACTGGGACGCTGATGCTCTGCGCGATATCGTGCACGACTATGTCATCGAGCATTTGGCGGATGACGATGCAGTGCTGGTGATCGACGAGACCGGCTTTCTCAAACAGGGCAAAGCGTCATGCGGAGTGGCGCGGCAATACACTGGTTCGGCAGGGAAGATCACGAACTGCCAGATCGGCGTCTTCGCTGCCTACGTTTCGCGTCATGGTCATGCGTTCATCGATCGCGCGTTGTATCTTCCGAAGGAATGGACCGACGATCCAGATCGTCTTGAAGCCACATATGTGCCTGCCGATGTCGACTTTGCGACCAAACCAAAGCTTGCGACGAGAATGATCGCGCGCGCGATAGCCGCGTCTGTACCATTCAAGTGGGTTGCCGGTGATACCGTCTACGGTGTTGGCAACATCGAACAGCAACTGCGTCGGGCAGGCAAAGGCTACGTGCTTGGGGTCAGCAGCGCTCATGTGTTTCGATCCTGGGGCAAGCGACCGCCGGTCGCCGGTACGGCTGCAGACCTCGCCCGGACGCGGCGCTCATCCGACTGGAAGCGCCTGTCGGCGGGAGCCGGAACCAAAGGACCGCGGCTGCACGATTGGTGTTATCTCGAATTGGCGGATCTCGAGGCCGAGCAGTCCAACAGTGCAAATGACGGTTTGTGGACACGCGGTCTACTGATC
>NZ_JBVVPR010000167.1:0-923 GCF_055811835.1 Bradyrhizobium sp. WSM4874 | reverse complement strand
CTCGATCCCGTTGTTGAATGTCACACCGAGAACGAGTTTTGGCAACTGGTTATGACCGTCGAGACGACGCCAATTTTTCTGGGCGCCCTCGACTGGTTTGAAGACCATCGCGAGCGCAGTCTTGTTGGATAGACAGCCCTTCGATCGGATCGTGCGGTGGCGCACGGTGGCGAAGGTGCTTTCAATGGGGTTGGTAACCGGTATAAGATTTTCGGTGCTGATGTTCGGCTGCGGTTTTCAAGATCGTGGCGTATGGTGCGACCATCCGGGACAGAGGCACCGGGAGCACGAAGGTGGGGCAGGCCGATGCGTACGATGAGCTGCGAGCTCGAGTTAGTTAGCTGGCCGCCTCTACGACTAGCCCGGTTGCGCCGTGAGCGCGGATCCGTAGTTGTCGTGTCGCCCACCGTTCCCGTCATATGACAGGAGGTGCAAATGCGACGCATAATCGGAATGGATATCCACCAACTTTCGGCGAGGTGGTTTTCTGGGAAGATGGCAGATTTCGACCGGCCGGTCGCGTCGATATGACCCGCACGACACTGGAAGGCTTTGGCAAACGCCTTCAACCGATAGACGAGGTGGTGATCGAAGCGACCGACAACTGCATGGCGGTGTCACGGGTGCTGTCGCCGTTCGTGAAGCGGGTGGTCATCGCCAACCCATTGCAGGTGAAGGCAATCGCGCATGCCCATGTGAAGACCGACAAGGTCGACGCGGGCACGCTGGCCAGCTTGTACGCGGCCGGCTATCTGCCGGAAATCTGGACGCCGGACGCGGCCACAGAACGGCTGCGCCGGCTGATCGCCCGGCGTTACCAGGTCGTGCGGCATCGGACCCGGATCAAGAACGAAGTGCACGCAATCCTTCACGCGCACCTGATCCCAAAATGTCCGCACGCCGATTTATTCAACGGCCGCGGC
>NZ_JBVVPR010000166.1:0-934 GCF_055811835.1 Bradyrhizobium sp. WSM4874 | reverse complement strand
CAGCATCAGCTGGCCTAGTTTTGGGGAGCACTTCAAAACCCCGGAAAATTCCAGCATCAGCTGGCCTAGTTTTGGGGGGCACGTCATAGGAGCAATCGCCTAAACCTGTAGGAACAAAGAACAGCGGCGGCTGCGATCCGGTTTCTCGAATACAAATCACTCCCGAGCTGCTGGGCTGTGGTGCCAAATGAATCTTGGATGCAAGTTCCTTTAGAACGGGGGCTTGGAATAGGTCGGCGGCGCTGAACTTGAGCCCGAGATCGACCGCGCGACTGAGCAACTGCACCGCCAGGAGCGAGTGGCCGCCCAGTTCGAAGAACTGGTCGTGGCGTCCGACCCGCTCCACACCGAGAAGCTCGGCCCAGATCTGCGCCAGCGCCGTCTCGATCTCGCCCTGCGGCGGCGCATAGGCGCGATGCGCATACGCCTCATCGTCCGGCGCCGGCAGCGCCTGGCGGTCCAGCTTGCCGTTCACCGTCAAGGGCAGCGAGGCCAGCCGCACAAACGCCGCCGGCACCATGTAGTCCGGCAGCTGCGCGCCCACATGCGCCCGCAAGGTCGCGGCCAGCTCAGCTCCAGCGCCATCCGGCTCATCCGATTGAGCTTCAGGCGCACACACCACATAGGCCACCAGCCGCTTCTCGCCGGCGCCATCCTGCTGCGCCACCACCACCGCATCGCGCACCCAGGCATGCTCGATGAGCCGCGCCGCAATCTCCCCCGGCTCGATCCGGAAGCCGCGGATCTTCACCTGGTCGTCGGTGCGGCCCAAAAACTCAAGATTGCCGTCCGGCAGATAGCGCGCCAGATCGCCAGTGCGGTACAGCCGGTCGCCGGCCACAAACGGGCTGGCGATGAACCGCTCCGCCGTCAGCTCCGGCCGGTTCAGATAGCCGCGCGCTACCCCCGCCCCGCCAATATAGATCTCCCCCAC
>NZ_JBVVPR010000165.1:0-943 GCF_055811835.1 Bradyrhizobium sp. WSM4874 | reverse complement strand
CTGCGGTCGCAGGCGCTTGCGGTGCTTGCAGCCAATCAGGCCCGGGCGGCCGATCAGTCTTTGAGCCTGGCAGATCGACAGGTCGCGACGTTTAATGCTGAGGAGGCCCAGGCGGTACTAGACATCCTCGATTGCGTGAAGCTCGACCCCGGGCCTGAGGAGGCACGGAAGATCGCAGCGCGCATACGCGCGCTTCTAGAGGACCCACGGAGGAGCCAACCGGCTCGAGTGGCGTGTCTGTAGGGTTTGCTTGGAACACGACGAGTCCGTTTCTTGCGCGTTTGAGGATCCATCGCGCAGTCCCATTTTTCACGCGTGAACGGACCAAATCCTGAAGGGGGCGCGCGGCAACCGCGATGGCTTGATGAGGGCCGTCATCATTGACGCCAACGTGACGCCCACTGAATTTTCGGTCAGCGGCAGTCAGAGTCTCGGGGTTTTGTACGCCAAGTGGCGCGGGTTGAGCAGCGGGCAATCGGCGGAGCTGGTCCGGGTTGCGCAGCCGATGGTCCGTTGCGGCAAGGTGGGCGGCGTAGGCCGCGGAGGTCAAGTATATCAGCGACGAGTGGGGAGGCTGGAGATTGTAGTCGGCGACCCAATTGGCAATCTTGGTGCGGGCGTCGTCGAGATCGAAGAACAGGGGCTCGTTGAGCAACTCGTCACGCTCCGCCCGGCGAACGTTTCAGCGAAGCCGTCTGCATCAGCTTTCGGGGAGTAATGAAGTGCGAGTCGATGGCCGCGTCCTTGCTCCAAGCAAGCATGGCGTTGCAGGTGAACTCGGTGCCATGGTCGGACACGATCATTCTGGCTTGCGGCGTCGCTCGACGATTGCTGAGTTAGCGGACCACGCGCCGCCCCGAGATCGACGTGTCCGACATGGCGCCCAGGCATTCCTTGGGGACGTCGCCGACGATGTTGAGGATGCGGAAGGGCCGACACGCAA
>NZ_JBVVPR010000164.1:0-951 GCF_055811835.1 Bradyrhizobium sp. WSM4874 | reverse complement strand
CGGCAGGCACTGCAGAACCGACTGAGGCGCTAATGTCAGCTTCAACTGAATAGCAAGCGCGGCTGATCGCACTATGCTCTGCGACGCACTGCGACTTCTCGCCGATCGAACGTCGGCAATCGGCGGGTTTGCAGAGCATCATGGTGTCACACATGAGGAGCAGAGCCGGGAGCTAGGGTTGACACCCCGGCGCCGCCCGCTTTGCCCTGATCCAGTTCGCCAAACAAATTGAGCTGCTTACAACCGCATCGAGAAGCTCGACAGAGAGATCTTGGTTGCCGTCATCTAGCCCCCTTCGTCCGTATCTCGTCGCCTTAGCCGCCCCTCTTGCTTGCTGACAAACACTGCTGGCGCGATTGCGCCCAATGGGCGACAAGCCGATGGGGGCTTTATCGATCGAAGCGTCCATTTCGAGAGCCGATTGTTCCCGGTTTATTGCCCAGCGCGATCCTGAGACGCTGGCGTGCTTGCGCCACTACAGCTGCCACTCCAGTCTCGAGACGATCGCGAAGGCGCTCACCGGAAGCTACCGCGCGGAGCATCTGTTGGCACTCGATCAGGCACTCGCCCTTTACGACGCGTATCACGAGAAGGCATCTGCCTGCGATGCCCGAATCGAAGCCGTGTTGAAGGAACTCACTATCCATAGGGATCATGATCATGGATCAGCGCCGCCGGTCTCGCGGCGTCGGAACAGAACCGATCAAGCGAACGCTCTGGCTTTCGACGTCCGCGCGTCCTTGTTTGCGGTGCTCGGAAAGGACGTCACCACCATCGACGGCCTCGGTCCTTACCTCTCGCTGAAGCTGATCGCAGAATGCGGCGACAACCTTACCTCGTGGCCAAGTGCAAAGCATTTTACTCCTGGCTGTGGTTGGCACCGAGCAATAAGGTCTCCGGAGGCAAAATGCTCTCGTCCCGAACGCGCCGATCCGGCGGCCGGGCCGCAGC
>NZ_JBVVPR010000163.1:0-955 GCF_055811835.1 Bradyrhizobium sp. WSM4874 | reverse complement strand
TGAGCCGCTCGTCAGCGACGTTCAAGCTGATCAGCACGACCCAGTCCTCTTCCGGGCGTGCCGGGAACCGCTTGCATTCGCCGCAGCAGCGCAGCGAAGATTTGAGCGATCTGGGCTTGCGTCGCGGTCGATAGATTCGGCCACAGGCGCGGAATCTCGGCCGTCGGACAGCCGGGTGGATTTGCCAACGTCGGCAGGGGTCGATACGCAACGCGACCTGCCGTCGGTGGGTCATCGCGAATCACCTTCTCGTCGAGAAGGCTCAGACTCGCGCTCAAATGTTGCATCAATGGGATCAGCGTACGTGCACTGACGCGCGGCAGATCGGCGGCGTTCGGGGCCGGAAGTGATCGTCTCGGCAAGATCCGTCGACGCGATCCGAACCGCCCGCCGCCGGCCGTCCGGCAGCGCGACAACGACGTAGGCGGGACCGCGCCCCGACCGCTCCTTCAGCACCTCAAGCCGGTGCCCAAACAGAAAATGATGGGGGGCGGTGATCGTGACGTGAGACACGAACCGCTCAAGAATACGGGTACTCTGTCGTGTTCGGTGACCCTGCTATGACGCTCGCCGCCATCGATCGCCTCGTTCACCACGCCACCATTGTCGAGATGAACGTCGAAAGCTATCGCAGGCGCACCGCGCTCGAACGGAGGCGTGGTCCAGGGCGACCACCCTCGCACGCGACACCAAAAACACTCGCTGATTGACGCTCGCATTGCGTCGCCAGAAATGTTCCTGAATGCTGAGTCGTTGCCTCGCGTAAATTGCTCCCCAATGGCAAGGGAGCGCAGGGACAACGATGAGGCGATTGAGTATGGCGACGCGCAAGGAACTGAAGTCTGCTTTGGCGCGGCGCTACAGGACGTCGAGCCGCGTCGAAAAGGGCCGCATCCTCGACGAGTTCGTTGCGATCACGGGCTTCCATCGGAAGCATGCGATGCGGTTGCTGCGC
>NZ_JBVVPR010000162.1:0-1025 GCF_055811835.1 Bradyrhizobium sp. WSM4874 | reverse complement strand
CCAGTGCTCGGCCGGGAAGTCATAGAAAGCCAGCAGCGTGTCCCGATCCTTGTTCAGGCAGTCGGCCGCTTTTTCGTATTTCAGCGCGTAGCTCTCGATGAAGGCGCCGAACGCCAGCTCGGCTGTGGCTTTGGTTTCGGCCATCCAGATCTCCTGCAACGCGCGTTTGGCTTTCGGCTGCTGGCTCTACGGCAACTTGGCGAGCACGTTCGCTGTCTTGTGCACCCAGCAGCGCTGCTCGCGCGTTTTCGGCCAGACCTCGCCGGCAGCTTTCCAGAAGCCGAGCGCTCCATCGGCGATGACGAGCCGCGGAGGCACGGCGAGCCCGCGCCGCTTCAGATCAAGCAGCAGATCGCGCCAATCGTACGCGCTCTCGCGGGCACCATCGGTGAAGCCGACCAGTTCCTTACGGCCTTCCGGCGTCGCACCGATCAGCACCAGGATGCACTGCTTTTCGTCTTCGAGCCGCGCCTCCAGATGGATGCCATCGGCCCAGATGTAAACGTAGCGCTTCGCCGACAGATCACGCCCCTGCCACGCGGCGTGTTCGTCGATCCAACCGTCCTTCAGCCGACCGATGGCGGATGCCGACAACGCGGCAGCATCCTTGCCGAGCAGCGCCGCCAGCGCCTCCGAGAAGTCGCCGGTGGAGATACCCTTCAGGTAAAGGATCGGCAGCAGCGTCTCGATCGATTTCGAGCGGCGCATGTAGGGCGGTAGGATCGACGGAGAGATCCGGATGCGACCAGGATCGGTAGCGGCCGCCTCGCGATCGCGTACACGTGGCTGGCGGACGGCGACCGGACCGATGCCGGTCATCACCTCGCGTTCCGGCAGGTGACCGTGGCGCACGAGGCGCTGGTGGCCGTCCGCGGTCTTCAAATCGGCATGCTGGCCGAGAAAGTCTGCGACTTCGGCCTCGACCGCCTTGGCGAGAAGGGCACGTGCCCCGTTGCGCAAGACTTCTGTGAGTTGACCGTCGAAGATTCCTGGCTGAATCAGCTGGATGACGTTATCGTTGGACA
>NZ_JBVVPR010000161.1:0-1032 GCF_055811835.1 Bradyrhizobium sp. WSM4874 | reverse complement strand
TGTGGAGCCTCAAGAGGTTGTCCACGGTCAGACCGAGCCTGCTGATGGGCGTTTGAGATTTTATCCCGGCGTGCGGCCGATGCCAGTTGTATTTGTGTAGCCAGATGGGCAATTCGTCACCGCGGCGATCTGACGTGGGATAGGCTTGAGCGTAGGCCCATTCCCGGAGTGCGGTCTGGATGAAGCGCTCGGCCTTGCCGTTTGTTTGCGGCCTGTAGGGCCTGGTGAAGATGTGTTTGAGGCCCAGCCTTTTACAAGCCTTGGCAAACGCTCTGGCGCGATAGCAGGAGCCGTTGTCGGTCATGATGCCGGTGACCTTCATGCCGAGGCCCTGGAAGTAGGCGACGACGTCCTTGAGGAAGGCGATGGCGCTCTCCTTCTTCTCGTCGGGGCGGATCTGAGAGAAGGCAAGGCGCGAAGCATCGTCGATCGCGACGTGGACGAACTCGTGACCGACGCCGCGGCTTTCACCTTTCTGGCGATCGCCGGTGATGCGGTGGCCGGGCCTGACGAATCTCCCGAGCTTCTTGATATCGATATGGATGAGTTCGCCGGGAGACTCGCGCTCATAGCGCCGCGCCGGCTCGGCCGGCTCCAGATCGCGTATCCGGCTCAATCCCAAGCGGCGAAGGATGCGGCTGACGGTGGCCGGGGACACCTCGACCTCGGCGGCAATATGCTTGCCGGTGTGGCGCTGCCGGCGCAACGTCGCGACGGCGGCGCATGTGGCTGGCGGGGTCTGGCTCGGCGAGGAATGAGGTCGTGACGAGCGGTCGAGCAAACCATCCACACCTTCCGCGCGGAACCGCTTGACCCACTTGGCAACCGTTTTGGGCGTCGTATTGAACTGGTCAGCCGCGTCGGCCTTGCTCAGCCTGCCATCCACCACGCTTCGTACCATCGCCTCTCGACCTTTGGGGGTCAGAGGTGCATTCTTGTGGACGTTCATCTGGTCTCTCCTTGGAACACTGAAGCTTCGCAACCTCAGCTTCCTCGGTTCAGACCAGATGGACAACCTCCTGAGAGACCACA
>NZ_JBVVPR010000160.1:0-1037 GCF_055811835.1 Bradyrhizobium sp. WSM4874 | reverse complement strand
AAAGGTGGGCGACATCGTCTCGGAATCCACGGGCGACTTCATATCGGTACGCCTGGGCGACTTCGTCGGAATCCGCAGCTGGATCGCCTGCGCACTCGGCCACAAGGCATGCCGCGATAATCGATCCGTCTTATATCATCGCCTGCCAAGGCTGTTCGAAGCTCTTGCGCTCGCCCGCGGGGACGGACGCTATGCGCGGCTCCTCAAGACACTATCGAGGGTCGATTTGCTCATCCTCGATGATTGGGGCCTCGCACCGCTTACCGGCGAGCAGCGTCGCGATCTCCTCGAAGTCGTCGACGATCGACACCAGCGCGGATCGACCATCATCACCAGCCAGGTGCCGATCGAAAATTGGCATGAGGTCATCGCCGACCCGACCATCGCCGACGCCGTCCTGGATCGGCTCGTCCACAATGCTCACCGCCTCACACTCAAGGGAGACAGCATGCGAAAGATCACTGCGCAGCGCGCCAATCTTGACGCAGCCAAGAAAACCTGACCCAACTCCTCATGCCGGCAACGACACTCCGGCCGCCTTCGTCGGAACAGGTGGCCGCCTTCGATCGGAATGCATGGTGGCGTTCAATCGGAATCCCTGGCCGCAATCCCCGGAATCCGCACATTACAGCGCCGAACGTGCCATCAGCGTCTTGGAGGCCGCAGCTTCCGAACAGGGCAAGATAGAGTGGATCGACTTCAGGGTCCCCTTGAACGATGTGGTCGAGACGGTCCACCTTCACATTGAAGTAGCTGGCAAGTACAGCACCGGTACGTTTGCCTATCGAATGATACGCCGGGGACAGGGGCACGGGATGAGGGTTGTAGGCTCCTTGCGCGATGGACCAGATGTCAACGTCCTAGCGCTCTATGAGAAGTGAAAATCTCCCGCTTCGTCCGTTTGATCAATTCGGCGAGGTGTCGACCGCTCCACAAATGCGTTGCTCGCATTACTAGTTGGTCGTCCGTTAAGAAGCCGAATTGAGCGGGAGCGGACAGGCAAGCGTATGCGATAGCTGGATCAGGAAGAGGCACAA
>NZ_JBVVPR010000159.1:0-1053 GCF_055811835.1 Bradyrhizobium sp. WSM4874 | reverse complement strand
GGGCTTGAGCTGGCCGTTGCCAGACGACGTCACCGACACGGTTCTGGAACTTCGCCTGTTCGCGAAGACCGGCAATGGCAACCGTCAGGGTCACCGCCGCATCGCCGAGCCCGACTGGGCGACCGTGCACCGCGAGCTCAAACGCAAGCACGTGACGCTGTCGATCCTGTGGGAGGAATATATCGCCACCGGGCCCGGCGGATACCGGTACTCGCGCTTCTGTGAGCTCTACCGCGCCTGGGAGGGCCGCCTGTCGGTGACGATGCGCCAGGCCCATGCGGCCGGCGACAAGTTGTTCGTCGACTATGCCGGCGATGGCGTGCCGGTGGTGGTCGACCGCCTGACCGGTGAGCGCAGAACGGCGCAGATCTTCGTCGCCGTGCTCGGCGCATCGAGCTTCACCTACGCGCAGGCGACGTGGACGCAGGGGCTCGCCGACTGGATCAGCGCCCATGTTGGCGCCTTCGCGGCGATCGGCGGCATACCGGCGCTGGTGGTGCCCGACAACACCAAGGTCGCGGTCATTAAGGCGAGCCTGTACGACCCGCAGATCAATCGTACCTACGCGGAGATGGCGGCGCATTACGGCACCGCCATCTTGCCGGCGCGGCCGCGCAAGCCGCGCGACAAGGCCAAGGTCGAGCAGGCCGTCCTCATCGTCGAGCGCTGGCTGCTCGGCCGCCTGCGCCATCGCACCTTCTACAGCCTGGCCGAGGTCAATGCGGCGATCGGCGAACTGCTCACGAGGCTGAATGAGGAACGGCCGATCCGGCGGCTCGGCGTGACACGCCGCCGGTTGCTCGAGGAGGTCGACCGGCCGGCGCTCAAGCCATTGCCGGCGTCCCCCTATGTCCTCGCCGAGTGGCGGATCCGCCGCGTCAGTCTCGATTACCACGTCGAGGTGGAGAAGCATTACTACAGCGTTCCGCATCGCTTCGCCCGCGCCGAGGTCGAGGTGCGGTTCACGGCCCGTACCGTCGAGATCTTCCACAAGGGCGAGCGGATCGCCGCGCATCAGCGCATGAGCGGCAATCACAAACACACCACCGTGCC
>NZ_JBVVPR010000158.1:0-1074 GCF_055811835.1 Bradyrhizobium sp. WSM4874 | reverse complement strand
AATTCTCCTCTCCCCATCAGGGGATCATAAGTGGAAAATTCCAGTTCAAACTGGCCTAATTTGGCGGGGGCACGTCAGATTGGAGGTTAGATAGATTGCGCTCCATCGCGGCGGCGCTGACCGGCGCGCTCGATTGGAGGCGGCCTCATGAGGTTCATCGTGGACGAAGCCGGCGAGATCATCGCCCAAACATCGGATGACCATGTTCTAATCGGCGGCCACCACCGCCTCGCAGTGGCGGCCAGCCTCGGTAAAAGACTGGTCTGGCGAGATACCGGCGAACCTGTGAAGCTTGATCTCTTCTTCAAGCAGCATGGAAGCACTCCTCGACATACAGCCTGAGCCGCTCGCCGAGCGTATCGTTGTTCGGGTACATCGCGATGATCGCCATCATGGTCGCGCCGCTGGTGGCGTGATCGTTGGCGGTTGGGCCACCCTCCCAGGGAGAAGACAGCGACATGACAGATCGGGAATTGCTGCGGACGTGACGGCCCGTACAAAATGGAGGCCGCCTGCGTTGCCACAAGCGGCCCAAGTCTAGGGAGGAAACGCCCAAGGAGGGCAACGATAGCAGGGAGCTACCGCATACCCTTAGCTAGACGATCGCGATCAGCGGCTCAATTGAACGTAAGGGGTGATGGAACGATACAAAGGTTTATGGTCCTGTCGGGCTTACTTGCTCTGCTGCTTGAGCGCCCACAGCCGGTAGGTTCCATATCGCGCACCAGCCTTTGTGTGCGAGATGGTACGAAAGGAAATTCGAAAATCAAAAACCCCAAATCCCTCAAAGGTCGCGGTCGCGCGGTCCCTGCGGAGGTTGACATGCCCAGAGGGACCCGGACGATCCGACTGTGCGGAGGGTGGCTGCGACGGTCCGCGCAGCGTTATCACCTCGACACTCACGACCACTATGTCCGCTCACCCGGGGCAAAGCAGACATCCCGCCGCAAGGCCGCGACTTCCGATTTGGTTCGTTGACCCGATGCGGAAGTGGGGCCGGGGATGTCCCGGGTTCTGTTGAATTTCTGAAGAGGTCGGCGTTGCCCCCCTTGAGCCGGTAGGCTCGGGGTGCTG
>NZ_JBVVPR010000157.1:0-1075 GCF_055811835.1 Bradyrhizobium sp. WSM4874 | reverse complement strand
TAAGCAAGCGCGGCAATCGATATCTGCGCCGGATGATCATCCATGGCGCCCGTTCCTGCGTGACTCATCTTGATCGCGATACCGCCTTGGCGCGTGGCTTGATGGACTTCAGGCACGCATGCGCACTAACAAGGTCACCGCCGCCTTGGCGGCCAAGATTGCGCGGATCGCATGGGTGGTGATGACCAAGCCCGGCGCAAGCTATGAACGGCGGGATCCGGCCTTTAGCTGATCCCGTTTGTTCCAGACTGCGAGGTTCGTGAAGGTGATGACGAAACAGTCGATGGGCGCGCCGTAAACCCCTGTGCAAAAAAGCGGGCTTCGAGCCCGAACCATTTATCTGGGAAGGGCACGCGCGGATCTCATCATGGCCTGGCCGCAACAGCGGCCCACTTGCAAGAGGCCGGATACATTTGTGCAGACTGCATCGTCCTCATCAAACGACCTTGCACGGGCGGGGCGGGTCATACATCTTTTGAAAAAGGCTCACGCAGCGCCGCCGCATCCAGCATCTGCTCGGCCAATAGCTTCTTCAGCTTGGCGTTCTCGTCCTCAAGCTGCCGTAGCCGCTTGGCCTCCGAGACGTCCATACCGCCGAATTTGGACTTCCAGTTGTAAAGCGTCGCTTCCGAGACGCCGTGCTTGCGTGCCAAATCGGCCGTCTTCGCACCGGCCTCATGCTCGCGCAGCACGCCTATAATCTGCTCTTCCGTAAACCTGGCTCGCTTCATTTGTCCGTCCTTCAGAAGGCCGGACTCTAACTTCAACTGGAGGAAATCGGCCGGGGCAGGTCACCAGACGTTGCCTGATTTACTGGACTATGCGACGGAAGAACAGAAGTATGTTCGGTGCTTTGTGTATCGTTTAATGGACACTGTGCGGAGAGATCTTCGTCCTAAGTTCTTCCAGAGAGTTCGCATTCACTAAATTGCAGCCGCGAACTCCACTCTTAAAACCCCGCGCCTTCGCTCCGGCATTCACGAACCCGCGCAGTCGGGACTTAGTCGTCCGTTAAGAAGCCGAATTGAGCGGGAGCGGACAGGCAAGCGTATGCGATAGCTGGATCAGGAAGAGG
>NZ_JBVVPR010000156.1:0-1100 GCF_055811835.1 Bradyrhizobium sp. WSM4874 | reverse complement strand
CCCCCCCCCCCCCCCCCCCCCCCCCCCCCCCCCCCCCCCCCCGGGGGTGCCCCACCCCCCGCCCGGCCCCAAAAATTGGGGGGGGCCCCGGGCCGCCCCCCCCCCCGACGGTGGTGTTTGCGGAAGTTGAGTGCCGGCCTCGGCCCTCACTCCGCCCCGATCGTCGTGAGATCCTGGAACCAGTGCTGCGCCTGCACGAACTGCTTGACCCTGGGCGACAGCGCGTGCGGATTGGTGTCGTGCACCACCCACACCAGCGTGGCGTCGTCGACGATCAGCGCGTGCGCCTGCGCCAGCAGCTCGTCCTGCTTGGTGCTGTTGAAGGTCTGCTTGGCCTCGTCGATCAGCGCGTCGACCTTCGGGTTCTTGTAGCCACCCCAGTTGACGCCGACCGGCGCGATCTGGCTCGAATGGAAGAAGCGGACGATGGCGTAGAGCGGGTCGGAGGTGACATAGGCGATGTTGTTGGCGGTGATGCCGGCGTTCATCTCGTCGGCCGCGCCCTTGCGCCAGTGCGTATAGAGTGTCTCGAGCTCGACGACCTTGAAATCAATGTCGATGCCGATCTCCTTGAAGCTCTGCTGCAAGAATTCGTTCATCGGCAGCGACAGCATCTGGCCGGTGCCGCCCTGTGCGATGATGAAGGTCGCCTTCAACGGCTTCGCCTTCGAGTAGCCGGTTTCCTCGACCAGCTTCTTCGCCGCGGCGACATCGTATTTCAGCTCGAAGCTCGGCTTGCCGAACCACGGGCTCGACGGATCGACCTGTCCCTTTGCGGGTTTTGCAAGCCCATTCATCAGGCCCACCACGGCCTCACGATCGATCGCGAGGTTCAGCGCCTTGCGCAGGCGGATGTCAGTCCAGGGCGAGCCCGGCAGCACGCTCAGATGATAATTCCAGACATGCGGCGTGACGTTGTCGACGAGCTTCATGCCGGCGGCCTTGAGCTGCGGCACGGCATCCGGCGCCGGCGTCTCGATCAGATCGACTTGCCCGGCGAGCAGCGCATTTGTGCGCGTCAGCGCTTCCGGCATCGGCAAGAGCACCATCTTGTCGACCTTGGGCACGCGGTCCTTGTTCCAGTAGCTCGCATTCTTGAC
>NZ_JBVVPR010000155.1:0-1117 GCF_055811835.1 Bradyrhizobium sp. WSM4874 | reverse complement strand
TCCTGTTGCTCGGCGTACCAGCGCATCCAAGAGTTCGGGTCGTTATAGATCGGATCCATACCATTCATCCTGATGCGCTTAATTCGCAAGAGTGCGCCTGAGGGGCTGGCGAGCGTGGTGTAAAGCGCTGATGCAGCGCAGAATTCGGTTGTGAAGCCACCCCTATCACCTTCCAACCGCCAACGCCACGCCCGCCATGACCGGCGATACGATTCTGCCATTCTCGTTTCAAGCCGTTCACGCCACGAAAGTCACAGCTGCCCTCGATGGCGGTCGCCTGACCTCGACGGGGGCGTGATGCTTCTGGCGATGGCCAAGCGGCGTCTCGGCTTGGCCGACAATCTGGCCCGGGGGCTCCCGGATCGGCGCGATCCGACGCGGGTCGTGCACAGCCTGATCGATATGTTCCGCGCGCGCATGTTCGCGATCTGCTGCGGCTACGAGGACGCCGACGACCTCTATGTGCGTGTTCCAGCCGATCGTGAGCACGGATTCCAGACCATCGTGATCACCGTTTCCAGCGGATCGTGATCGCTATTTCCAGCGATTGCGATCGGGGTAACCAGGAGGCGCGCGCCGCTGACAGTCTGCAACCCGCACGGAAAAAACCGACACCGGGGATAAAACGCTCGAGAACAGTGCGTCCAAGCCGCCTCTCTGCGATCAGCTTCTCAGCCTCCTGCGACGTGAGATGAGATGCATCTGTCACTTCGAGACTTGCGCCGTGCGGAGCATCAAACAGCTGAACCGGACCGTCCTGGCCGTCGCAACGCTGGTATCGCAGGTCGCTGCTGTTTGCCTTTATATCTTGTATTTTGCGAAGCTTGGCGGGACAGTTCTCGTCAAAATATCTCACATATCATTGCGAGCAGATCGCATCAGACAGCTTGCGCGGGTAGGTGCGCCGGCGACAATGACCAGCATCTTTGTGTTTCGGCATGGAATAAGGGCTCTGACTCGTATGGGAACGGCCCGGGCTGCAAGATCTTTTTCTGGTAGAACAGGGGATGACGGTGCGGTCATATGTTCGGCCTGTGAATGCGGCGCCTGGCCGCTGGCCACGATGATATCCGCGGAAGCAATCGCCCAATCAATTTCTCGCGCTCGAAGCGCAGTG
>NZ_JBVVPR010000154.1:0-1121 GCF_055811835.1 Bradyrhizobium sp. WSM4874 | reverse complement strand
TTCTCGGTGTGGCGCGGGTCGGCCGCCACGACCACTTCTTCGAGCTGGGCGGCCATTCGCTGTTGGCGGTGCAGCTGCTCAGTCGAGCATTAGATCTTAGGCTGACGTTTAGCGCCGCCGATCTCTTCCAAACCCCTGTTCTGAAGGAACTCGCATCGAAGATTCATTTTGAGCGACAGCCCATCAGTCCGGAAGTGATTTCCGTTCTCGCAACGACATCACAGCCACCGCTCTTCTTTGTTCCCACAGGTTTGGGCGATTGTTCCTATGTCCTCGGTTTGGTGAAGGAAATGGACGTAGACTGTGCGGTCTATGCTCTGCCATGGCCATCTTTCAATGACGTTTGTCCACCAACTCTTGAGGCGATAGCAGCGGAGCTAATCCTAGCAATTAGAGAGATCCAGCCACAGGGTCCATACCGCTTTGCTGGATACTCGTCAGGCGCAATGTTGGCTTATGCAATTGCGCAGCGCTTACTAAGTCTCGATGAAGTTGTGTCATTCATGGCGTTCATCGATGTTGCGTTACCTGCAAATCGATCAAGCATATCGCCCACCCAAATGGTACGGGAAGTGCTGCTGGATTCTTTTGAATCCTTGGATGATGAGAGCTTCGAAGTGTTGGAAGGCTTTGCTGTACAAAGTTCAATTGTCCAGCTGCTTGAAAAGGCGCAGCAAATTGGGGCCATACCCCTGGATTGTGATCTGCAAAATGCCGTTCTGATGTATGAAAAGACCGCGCAATTCCAAACGGCCCTGGATTTGTATCAAGTTCCATCTCTACCAGTTGAGATACACCAGTTCTATGCCAACGAGCCTCTCCTCAGCCGTCGGGCACGATCTCGTACAAATCCAATAGGTCCAGAAGCAAGTTCGCCCATGCGGGGTTGGGACCGGGTCTTGAGTGCGGAGGCCGTTCATGCCGTACCGGTTCCAGGCGACCACGTGACTATGATGCGTGTCCCGGAAAACCGCGAAGTTCTGGCTCGAGCCATTTCAATGGCCTTACCCAATTCACCGAGAACGCTGGGCCAATCGCAGGCGCGGGGATGTCCCGATCGGTGTTGAACTACGTCGGGCCGACGTTGCCGGGATGAATGTTACGCGGCCCTCGAGACGTGG
>NZ_JBVVPR010000153.1:0-1140 GCF_055811835.1 Bradyrhizobium sp. WSM4874 | reverse complement strand
CCTTTACCGTCTCGAGTTCGGTTCGCGACATCCTATATCGTCATCCGGGCATGCTGTCCGTCCAGGACTACTATCTTCGTTACAACTTCTCCAAGGACTTCAAGCCCCCGCACGGAATGACACACGAGCAACTCGTTGCGACACTCTCGCGGGGATTTGCCGATATCGATGCGGGTCAGCGGTTGAACTTTGAATTCGACGTAACTGCGGGCCGTTTCGAGGTGCTCGATCTTAGCCACAAGCTTCTTGTGGTCTTCTTCGCGAACGGTGAACCGGCGGAACGCCAAGAATCGCTGATCCAGCTCGAATCGGGCCGGTTCGTAGTTGCTGATCGGCCGACTGGGCCGAGAAATATGATCCTTGGCGACGGACGCTTTGCGTTTCGACAGACGGCCGATCTTAGCCCAGGCAAACACATCATCCACATTGAGAACCGCACCAAGGATGTAGGCCGCTTCTGGTTTCTCCAGTATCCGTCCCAGTTCCAGCCCCACCTGGTCGAGTATGAGCCTTTTCTTTCCGGTAAGCGATTGTTACTCACCCCCTGCTTCGGCGAGCTCTATAAGACCCAGCTGGTGGACGAGCGCGATAGTCTAGCCGTTTCCGACATCACTTATCTGTTCACTGATCTAAAGGATTCGACTCCACTGTACGAAAGCATTGGCGATGTGAATGCCTACTTTCTCGTCCGCCAGCACTTCGACATCTTGAATAAGATCATTAGGAATCGATCTGGCACGATCGTGAAAACGATCGGTGATGCCGTCATGGCTGGCTTCGAGCGTCCACAGGATGCCGTTCTTGCATCCGTCGAGATGATCGAAGAGCTGTCGCGATTCAACGAAACCGCTTCGCGGCCGCTCGGCCTCAAAATCGGCGTGCACAAAGGCAAGGCCATAGCCGTAAGGCTCAACGATCGGATCGACTACTTCGGACAGGACGTGAATATCGCCGCTCGGGTGCAAGGTCTAGCCGGTGTCAACGAAATATGCCTTACAGAGATGGTGATGGAGGCTCCCGGAGTCAGTGACATCGTCAAAGGATGCCCGAGGTCGCGTGACTACCAAAACTTGAAGGGCATCGGCCAGAAAATGGAAATACATCGGATCACAATTTCTCCCGCGCAGAAATGAACGACCG
>NZ_JBVVPR010000152.1:279-1140 GCF_055811835.1 Bradyrhizobium sp. WSM4874 | reverse complement strand
TTCTTAGAGGGCTTGCTGCATGGCTCAACGAAAACAATAAGGCCACTCTAGCTTCTCGGTTGCAAGACCCTTCAGACGGGTCACTCGCCGAAGACGTCCTGTCTTACCAGCGCGCTGGCGTTAAGTCGGCGCTGTCTCACCTCCGGAAGTTCGTACCTGGGACGCAAGAGTTCGAAGGAGCGGGAGCCGGCCCCCGCGTCATGGGAAGGCGTACGCTGTATCCGTATCCCGAAGACGCCGCTCTCATTGACGGCCTGCACGGCCAACGCCTGCGCAACCTCGGCCCCGGGGCGTCTCAACGACAGAGAGACATGCTCACCACAACGGCTTCGAGGCAACGCAGGTTTAGCGATTGGCTCCAGAGGGAGAACAAGGGGAGCTTGGCCAGTCGGCTGAAGGCTGACGACCAGCAGGTGAGAAAGGATTTGAAAGAATTTAGGAAAGTCATTCGGAGATCAAACTTTGATATGGGGTTCGAATTGCTCCAGAAGTATCTACAGATCGTCGACGCAAACAGAGCGCTGGGTGTGGACTTCCCTCAGCAGGGGGCTGGCTCGAACTCAGGCTCAACCTGGTCAACCTGGATGCGAGACTTGCGGCCGCCGTCCGACTTCGATCCGGGCGAGTGGGAGGTTCGTGACGACGCCCAGTCATGGCCGGTGCTCGGCCCTGACGGCAGCCCGCGGGCGCCAGCTCAGTCATCAGAAATCTACGGCGGTCTCTATCCTTTCATTGATCTGCCGTCCACACCGGAGGAGGTTCGTGACGAGGCCCAGTCATGGCGGGTGCTCGGCCCTGACGGCAGCCCGCGGGCGCCAGCTCAGTCATCAGAAATCTACGGCGGTCTCTATCCTTTCATTG
>NZ_JBVVPR010000152.1:0-179 GCF_055811835.1 Bradyrhizobium sp. WSM4874 | reverse complement strand
ATCTGCCGTCCACACCGCAGGACATTCGTGACGACGCCCAGTCATGGCCGGTGCTCGGCCCTGACGGCGGATCCCCGTTCCTCATCGCGCCATCAGGCGTGCTTCAAGAGATGGAGGATATCGGACATCTCGTCAGCGAGGATTGGCAGCATGGCTCACAGCCGGTGCCGGATTTTCTG
>NZ_JBVVPR010000151.1:0-1188 GCF_055811835.1 Bradyrhizobium sp. WSM4874 | reverse complement strand
GAAGAGGCAACATTAAGTCTACCGGGAACATCGCTACATGCGGCAATACGGCTTCCCATCCAGATTGTCGCGCTATAGGGGTGGCCAATACGTCTCTATCAAGTACACCGAGCGCTTGGCTGAAGCTGGCGTCGAGCCTTCCGTTGGTAGTGTCGGAAATTCCTATGACAACGCTCTCGCCGAAACCATCAACGGCCTCTACAAGGCCGAGGTGATCCATCGGCGCGGGCCATGGCGCAGCTTCGAGGCCGTCGAGTTCGCGACCCTGGAATGGGTGGACTGGTTCAACAACCGACGGCTCCTGGAGCCCATCGGCAACATCCCGCCAGCCGAAGCCGAGCAACGCTACTACGCCATGCTGGAACAACCGGCCATGGCGGCATAACTTAAACCAAATAGCCTCCGGCAAACCCGGGGCGGTTCACTTGGTCGCTGATCCCGACTCTAGTCCAAGCCTACCAAAGTATGGCTACTTCATACCTGCGCGCCCTGGCCCCGACCAAGTGCGTGGTGTTAGCGATACATCGAGCGTGGAAGCAACGGAACCGGCCTGCGAGCCGGCAGTTGCGGGAGAAGGCCGGCGGCGTAACGCCCGCCGGTTCTTCCTCCCGACCTAATGACGGTTTGCCGCTCAAGCGACGCTTGCTGAAACAGTTATACAGAGAGTACGCCATGAGAAACATCGCCGACGTCGGCCAGCCCGCGCCCAATTCTCAGGTTATCCCTACGGCTGCAAACCAAGTCGGTCCCATGGCTGACTTTGTCCGAATCCTGCAGGCCCACGATCAAGCCGGGTATGCAAGAATTATGGGCGATGCCGGGGTCCGGCGATCGGAAGTGGCGCGGGCGGCTTGCTCGGGGTGCAGACCAATCTCCCCGCTTGTCGCGCGTCGGCACCAGCTAATTAGACAGGCCTTCGGTCTACATTGACCCGAGCGCGCACGCCTAACGCAACTCGACCGCAGCCGCAGCCGCCTGCTATCCAACTGATGACGAGGGGCAGATCGCCTACATTGCGCTACCGGAGTCGCAAACGAGGGCGACCTCGTATTGCCGAAAGCGGACCAAAATGTCACCTTCCTCTACCGACAAGATCGCGCTCTTCATCGACGGAGCCAATCTCTACGCGACGGCGAAAACTCTGGGCTTCGACATCGATTACAAGCGCCTGCTGAAGGAGTTTCAGAG
>NZ_JBVVPR010000150.1:0-1233 GCF_055811835.1 Bradyrhizobium sp. WSM4874 | reverse complement strand
GCAGCTGTGGCGTAGCCTTGACGAGCGGATCAGGGCGTCGTCGCTCACGCTTCGGCTTCGCAATTGGCCTGTCGGTCGGGCGGACCGACCCTTCTTTCCACGCGATTCGTAAGCTCGACAAAAACTGTTCGATCGGTGGCGCCGCAGTTGGATGGCTTGCTGGGGCGGCGTCGGTGAGACTGGCCAACTTCTGCTGCACGGCCCGGATATCGCGCAGTAAGGCGACCGGATCCAGGCGGGCATATATTTCATTGACGCTTGCGCGGACGGCATCAGGTGTTCTTGCTTCGGCAACCAGCCGCTGATGTGGGGTCGCCGGCGCGCTATACGTTTTGTGGACACGTGCTCCGTCGCGCTCCTTTCGTATCAATTTGAACGACGGCTGGAAAAAGTTCACGAACAAGCGGGCCGAACGGTAAAGCTGAGCCAGCAAAGCAGCCGCTTCGAGCCCCTCGAATCGACGGTAGCCGACCATTCGTCGGACCACCGCGCCGTTCTTCTGCTCGACGAAAGCCTGATCGTTCTTGCGATAGGGGCGACAGCGCGTGAAGACGATACCAGCCTGTTCGCAATATACCTTCAAGGTCTCATTCATGAACACCGAGTCGTTGTCGGTGTCCAGACCAAGGAGCGCAAACGGTAGCTGTTTACGAAGTTCGGTCAGAACCGTGCTCAACAGCTTCTGCTCACGCACCAGAAGTGGCGCGCATTCCGTCCAGCCGGTCGCGATGTCCGTGAGAACGAGCGTGTGGACGAAACTGCCGCGCGCCGAAGGACCGCTGTGGGCAACAAGATCGGCCTCGACGAACCCAGGCGCCGGATCTCCCCAATCCGCTGAAGTGCGAATAGGGATGCTGCGTCGCAGAGCACTTGCTACAGAGCGACGACGCGGCCGACCGCTTTGCTCGCGAACGCATCGAAGTGCCCGGTCGATCGTCGCCGCACTCATCGACAATAATTTAGCCCGAATCTCTGACGCCAGGTCGATATGGCCGTGCCGCTCCATCGATTCAATCAAGATCGGCAGCAGGGGCTTCAGACGCTTGCCGCACACCCGGTCTGCAGCCTCCCAAAGCAGTATCAGCGCATTTCTCTCCGCGTCTTGGTAAATCCGCGGACGATTGCGGCGACCCGCTGTCTGGCACTCAGAATCGCAGCGCAGCAACCGCATCGCATGCTTCCGATGGAAGCCCGTGATCGCAACGAACTCGTCGAGGATGCGGCCCTTTTCGA
>NZ_JBVVPR010000149.1:0-1240 GCF_055811835.1 Bradyrhizobium sp. WSM4874 | reverse complement strand
CCACACCTGGGGGCAGGCGCTGACGCACCATCCCCACGTCCACTGCGTCGTGCCGGGCGGCGGCCTCTCGCCCGATAGCGCGCCGCGCTGGATCGCCAGCCGACCAAACTTCTTCCTGGCCGTCAAACCGCTCGCCCGGCTGTTCAGACGCCTGTTCCTCGAACGTCTGACCGCTGCCTTCGACGCCGGCACCCTGAACTTCTTCGGCGATCTCGCATCCCTGGCCGAGCCTGCTGCCTTCACAGCTCACCTCGTCGCCATGCGGCGCATCAGCTGGGTCGTCTACGCCAAACGGCCGTTCGGCGGCCCCGCGCAGGTGCTGGCCTATCTCGGCCGCTATACCCATCGCGTTGCAATCGCCAACAGCCGGCTCGTAGCCCTCGACCAGGATCACGTCGCCTTTACCTGGAAGGACTACCGCCAGAACGGCACGACAAAGATCATGAAGCTCAAGGCCGACGAGTTCATCCGCCGCTTCCTTCTTCACACGCTGCCCGATGGCTTCCATCGCATCCGCCACTTCGGCTTCATGGCCAACGGCCATCGCGCTGCCAAACTCGCCCTCTGCCGCAAACTTCTCGATCGTGAGCGGACAGCGCCAAACGATGGCGAGCCGTCGCCTGTGGAGTCGGACGCTCTGACGTGGCCCAAGGCTCCCGCCTGTCCTGACTGTGGTGGCGTCATGCGCATCGTCGAGCGCTTTCGACACAGCTTCAACCGCTCCAGTCCTCAAACATCCCCGTTCCGGTGCGATACATCGTGAGCCAAGTCATGCCGTGCACAACGATCGCTATTCGTCATTCCGCTCCCAGCGCCTCGATCATCGTGGACGCTGTCGAATCCGTGCTGCCACACGGCGCGACAACAACCGTCCGATGCAACAAAATGCCTATCGCGATCTCCAGCCAAGCGCATCTGATCTCAACTCTTCCCCGATGCGCACATCTCGTGTCTCTGCCACACGCGGCGAGCCAGCAGATCGGGCCTTCCGATCTTGAACAATCCCCATAGCTGCAAAACCGCGCATAACCTCCCGCGCCTTCGTTCAATCCGGCTTCAATGAGGTCGCGTCACAAGCGCCTGCCGCGCCCTCGCGTGAGCGCGACCTCACAGAACCCTCCAGATTCCCTTTCGCTGCGGACCATGATTCTGTGGTGCATCGGAGGGAACGATGCGGCCGAAGAAGCACAAGACGACGGGATCGAACGATCTGTTCCGGGCGCGGCTGGACCAGATCATC
>NZ_JBVVPR010000148.1:0-1272 GCF_055811835.1 Bradyrhizobium sp. WSM4874 | reverse complement strand
CACCGCAGCGGCCTTGAACAGCCAATGGGTCGCACGGATTTACTCGCGTCTCGGGTCGATCGATCGCACCATCTCTTCTGCTCTTGCAGCTCCGGTTCGGCCGGTGGACCAAGTCGCCGGCCGGCCGAATCTCTCAGCTATGCGACGGTTGCCGTTGTGGCATCGAGCCGCGCACCGTCGTAGCTCTCCCCCGTGGTCATCAGCTTCCAGGCGATGCGGGCCATCTTGTTGGCCAGCGCCACTGCGGCGAGCTTCGGTGTCTTGCGCTTCAAAAGCTCGATCAGCCAGTGAGGCCCGCGGTCTTTCGCTTTGGCCACCTTGACGACCGAGGTCGCCCCGACCACCAGCAGCTGACGTAGTCTCTCATCGCCCGCACGGGTTATCTTGCCGAGCCGGAGCTTTCCCGCAGTGGAATGGTCCTTGGGCGTCAGGCCGAGCCAAGCCGCAAACAGCCTTCCTGAGCGGAAGGCGTGCGGATCTGGCGCCTTCATCACCAGCGCCGCCGCCGTAACCGGACCGATCCCCGGGATCTGCGCCAACCGCCGGCTCGTGGCATTGGCCCGGTGCCAGGCCAGCAGTTTCGCCTCGGTCGCCTTCAGCTCGACCTGCACCTGTTCATATTGGCGACCCAGCATCACAAACAGCTCGCGGGCCAGCGCCGGCACGCTTTCGTCATGGCTGATCGCCGCCAGGAACGCCGCGAGCTTGTCCAGTCCCTTGGCCGCGATCAGACCGAACTCGGCCGCATGCCCACGGATCGTGTTGGAGAGTTGCGTGCGACGCGCGACCAGTTGTTCGCGGACGCCCAGCAGCATCAGCGCGGCTTGCTGCTCGGCCGTTTTCACCGGCACATACCGCATCCGCGGTCGGCTCGCCGCCTCGCACAGCGCTTCCGCATCACGCCCGTCATTCTTGTTGCGTGGCACGTAGGGCTTCACCAGTTGCGGCGCAATCAGCCTGACCGTGTGTCCCAGCTTGCCAAGCTCGCGCGCCAAGTGGTGAGCGGCCCCGCAAGCCTCGATCACCACCACCGTCGGCTGCAGCTTGGCAAAAAACTCCAGCATCGCCTTGCGGCTGAGCCGTTTGCGCAGCACGACCTGCTCCGACGCATCAACACCATGCAGCTGAAAAATATACTTCGACGTATCCATCCCAATGCGGATAATCTGGCTCACGGACGGCTCCTGTGAATGGGTGTGTGACAACCTCATTCTGGCACAGCTGATGCCGTAGGGGGCCGTCCACCCCATCATCGCAAGGCCATACCGGCAT
>NZ_JBVVPR010000147.1:0-1327 GCF_055811835.1 Bradyrhizobium sp. WSM4874 | reverse complement strand
TCGGCGCCCCCGCCGGCATGAGCTAAACCCCGGAAAATTCCAGCATCAGCTGGCCTAGTTTTGGGGAGCACTTCAAACCCCGGAAAATTCCAGCATCAGCTGGCCTAGTTTTGGGGAGCACTTCAGCGAGGCCCCGGAGCCCGGGCGCGACGGCGACCTTGGGACTCCGGCCCTCCATCGGATCGGACTGCTCCAGGCCGCCGGAGACCTTCAGGTCCGTGACGTCGAGATGGATCACGTAGTCAGGGTCGCGGTAGTACGGCTCCTTGTCGTTGCCGACATAGAGTTCATCGCCGCGCAGCACCGCCCGCGGCAGCTTGGGATCGTCGTAAGCCATGGAAAACCGCCCCCGATCTGTCCATTATAACCAGGGATTGCAGGAGGGGGAGTCATGGACGACAGGTTTGCCGCCGCCGTCGGCGTCGCGATCATCGTCGGCATCGTCTGGTGGGTGCTCAACCGCCGCTATCAGGCCGGCCGGCTCGCCGGGATCCGGGAGGCGACGGCCGACATCTCGCGCGCTTGCAGCTACCACTACGAGGTGAAGGACCAGCCGCTGCCGGAGAAGGTCGAGAAGGCGCTCGATTACATGGCGGGGGCCCTGAAGCGCGGGAAGGGCGACAAGGGCCAGGGCGACCTCTACACGTTGGGAGCCGCGACCCTGGGCGACGCTATGGGTGAGGCCGCGTGGCAGAAGGGCTTCGCCGCCGGTCAGGAGTGGACGGACCCGCGCGACGGCGAGCTTCGCGCCGACATGCCGAAGGACTACTGGCGACGCATCCAGTACCTCGCGCACATCGGACTCCAGCATCAGATGCCGAACTACGAACGAATGATCCACTTCCCGTTCGAGCGCGAGGACGACGCGATAGAGTCGGAGCGGGCTATCGAGAAGCTGGAGTACGCGATCAATCACCGCGAGAGCGATCCGGAATACTCGGACTCGCTTTCGCGCAACATGCTGATCTGGCAGCAGTGGCCGAGCGAAGCTCCAGCCGACAAAGCCGGGCGCAAGGCGTAGACATGGCGAAGCGAAACGAGCCGTACCGCTACTGCGTCGTCGAAAGCTAATGCCCCAACCGCACCGCAGGGCTTCATGGCCCGATCCATATCAGATCTCGTTCGCTAACCAGCTCCTCCGGATTGTCGATCGCCATTAGCTCAGAGCCGCAACCTCCTTCTGGATTCGCTTCGGAGATGTCCCGATCGCTGTTGAACTGCGTCGGGCCGACGTTGCCGGGATGAATGTGACGCGGCCCTCGTGACGTGGGCAACGGGCTTGATCGTCATGCGATCGTGGTGAGCCTGAAGGGCCGCACGCAGAAAC
>NZ_JBVVPR010000146.1:0-1384 GCF_055811835.1 Bradyrhizobium sp. WSM4874 | reverse complement strand
TGTGGACGTATATGGACCCCGCCCGATTGCAACGACTGGCTTGATCAGGATCGACGGCCACAACTGCTGACGTATATCCGGCTTCTTGATGCGGCTGGACAACGTCTCCGCCGCGAGCCTCGATGGTTTTCGCCCGCTTCCACCTCAACGGCCCCGAGACATCGGCGCAAGCCGTGCCGGTCCACACATCAGGTTCGGGAAGCGACGGGGTGACCGTTTCGCCATCTCCTGCCATTTGTTGCAATTGCCGGTGAGACCTCCTTTCCTTGATTGCCGCTTCGCTTCAGGCCGCCTTCACCGAAAGCGCCGGCTCATAAGCCGCGCCGCCTGTGAGCATAGCCCACACGATCCGCGCGTTCTTGTTGGCAAGAGCCACGGCCGCGACATTGGGATGGCGCCGTTGCCGCATCTTGCCGAGCCAGAGGCTTCGCGGATCCTGCTTGCCATTAGCACGGCTTAAAGCGGCGCGAGCTCCGTGAATCATCAGCGTCCGCAGGTATCGATCGCCCCGTTTGCTGATGCCGAACAAGCGGGCCCGCCCTCCACTGGATCGCTGCTTGGGTACCAGACCAAGCCAAGCCGCGAACTGTCGGCCGTTCTTGAAACAGCTTCTATCGCCCACGGCGGCGACCAAGGCTGTTGCTGTCACAGGTCCGACGCCTTCGATTTTGCCGAGCCGCTGGCACTGCTCACTCGTACGGAAGATTTCCCTTATCCGCCGGTCATAGGCTGCAATGCGGGTATCAAGCTCGGACAACTCCTCTTGCAGTTCCCTCATGAGCGCTCGGAGCATCTCGCTGAGGTCGTCATTGATGTTTCCTACGATGACCGCGAGGCCACGCCGCAGCTGCGCGATGTCACGGGCAATGACAATCCCATGCTCGGACAGAAGACCGCGAATCTGATTGACGAGCCTGACTCGATCGGCGACCAGGCGCCGGCGAATGCGGTGGACGGCCTGTACCGCCAGCTGATCGGTTGATTTCGGTGGCACGAAGCGCATGGACGGACGACCGACCGCTTCGCAGATGGCTTCCGCATCGTTCTGGTCGTTTTTGTTCGACTTGACGTATGGTGTCACGAACTGAGGGCTGATTAGTCGGACCTGATGGCCAAGCTCCGTGAGCACGCGAGCCCAATAGTGTGCCCCGTTGGAAGCCTCCATGCCGACCAGGCAGGCCGGTAAATTGGCGAAAAAGCCGGCCACCGCATCGCGACGTAACCTCTTTCGCACAACGACTTTCCCGTGGTTGTCGACGCCGTGAACTTCGAAGACATACTTCGCCAGATCTAGACCTATCCGAACGACCTGCATAACATCCTCCTTCGCTGCAGTTGACGCTTGAGATTCCACCGCGGCAAGGGCGGGGTCCATACCATTGGC
>NZ_JBVVPR010000145.1:0-1412 GCF_055811835.1 Bradyrhizobium sp. WSM4874 | reverse complement strand
TATAGCGCCGTTCGTGCCGGTCGAGATTGGGTCGTCTGTGCCGCCGCGGGCGGTGGCCGAAGCGCCATTGACGACGATGGCGACGCGTCGACGGAAGAGCCATGGCATCATCGAGATCGACCTTGGTAGCGGGCACCGCATCCGGGTCGATGGCGACGTTGATGGAGACGCCCTGCGTCGGGTTCTCGAGGCTCTGGTGCGCCGATGATCCCGGTTCCGACGGGCGCGCGCGTATGGCTTGCGACAGGCTACACGGACATGCGGCGAGGCTTTCCGACGCTGGCACTCCAGGTGCAGGAGGTGCTGCGCAAGGACCCGCTCAGCGGTCATCTGTTTGTCTTCCGCGGTCGCCGAAGCGATCTTGTGAAGGTGATCTGGCACGATGGCCAGGGAGCATGCCTGTTCACCAAAAGACTGGACAGAGGGCGGTTCATCTGGCCTTCGGTTGCGGGCGAAGCAGTGACGATCTCTCCGGCGCAGATGAGCTACCTGTTGTCCGGAATCGATTGGCGCAACCCGCAAGAAGCCCAGCGTCCGACGCGGATCGGATAGCCGTTTTGGGTTTGAATCTGCTGCTTGATCTGATTCAATGGCTTCATGATATCGAAGCCGGACGATCTTCCATCGGACCTTGTGAGTGCCCTGGCGGCGCTGCAGGCCGAGCGTGAGGCGCGGCTGCTCGCCGAGGCGGTGGCTGCCAGTGCGCGGGCGGAGCTGTCGGACAACGCGGCGCTGATCGCGCATCTCGAGCTGCGGATCGAGAAGCTCAAGCGCGAACTGTACGGGCAGCGCTCCGAGCGCACGGCGCGTCTGATCGAACAATTGGAATTGGAACTCGAAGAACTCGCCACCACGGCGAGCGAGGATGAGCTTGCGGCTCAGGCCGCGGCGGCGAAGACCCAGGGCGTGCGCGCCTTCACGCGCAAGCGGCCGGTACGCAAGCCCTGGCCGGACGACATCGAACATGAGCGCATCGTTATCGAGGCTCCGACGAGCTGCGCCTGCTCCGGCGGATCGCGGCTGGCGAAGATCGGCGAGGATGTGACCAAGACGCTGGAGGAGATCCCGCGCCGCTTCAAGGTCATCGAGACAGTGCGCGAGAAGTTCACCTGCCGCGATTGCGAGAAGATCAGCCAGCCGCCGGCGCCGTTCCACGCGACGCCGCGCGGCTTCATCGGCCCACAATTGCTGGCGACGATTCTGTTCGACAAGTTCGGCATGCACATCCCGCTCAATCGGCAGAGTGCGCGCTTTAAGGCCGAGGGGATCGACCTGCCATTGTCGACGCTGGCCGACCAGGTCGGCCACGGGACCTTCGCCGTGATGCCGCTCTTCCACTTGATCGAGCGCCATGTGCTTGCTGCCGAGCGCCTGCATGGCGACGACACCACCATCCGCATCCTGGCGAAGGG
>NZ_JBVVPR010000144.1:0-1425 GCF_055811835.1 Bradyrhizobium sp. WSM4874 | reverse complement strand
AAGCATTCCAGCTGCGCGCCTCTAGTCGGCGATTTTTTCTATTTTGAGCCGGCGCCACGTAAAAGACGTCCCTGCTCCGTCACCCATTTGGCGCGCGCAAGATGACTCTGATATGCGCTCTGCGCGCGTTCCGGCTCTCGCTCCGGATCGATATGCAAGACGATTCGAGCGACCTCACGCCAGTCCGCCCCCTGGCCCTCCGCCTGCAGAAGGCGAAGGTACGTGACGACATGCTGTTCGTCATAGGCTGTCAGCGCCGGCTCGTTCGGCGCGACATCCGCGACGTCAAGATCTAGCGACGGCTTCGACATCAGAGGCTACAATGTGCGCGGGATTGAAAATAAAATTGCGAGGCGAACGCCTTGCCGGCTCGAACAGTTCCGTTCTGTAGCATATGGCATGCCACGAACTCGGGCGAGCGTTCAAGAAGCCGCGTTCCCCACATATTCAGCAATCGAGGCTCCGTCCGTGAGCTTCAACACCCAGCTCCGCGTATTATAACACGTAGCGCCAAAATACGCGATTGCTTCCTATCCTGCGGATGGATATCCGCAAGGTTTTCGGAGCGAACGCGCGTCGATTTCGACTGGCCCTTGGCTTGAGCCAAGAGGCCGTGGCGGAACGCATGGGCGTTGACCGGGCCTTCGTGAGCAGCATGGAGCGAGGGCTGCAAAACGCGACATTGCTAACGATCTGGCAGATTGCCCAAGCTTTAGGGGTCCGGCCTGCAGATCTGCTTGAGGAGAAGGTGTCCAAAGTTCGATCATGAACTTCCACGAGCCGGGCCGGTAGCCAGGGAGCGCCCGACCTCGACAAGCGTCACGGAGCCGCCGATCCCGCTGGATCGGCGGCCGTGTGTGAGGCCTCGAACAGCGCCCACAGGGACGCGCGGAGCGCGCCCATCAAACGAAATCTTCCTCAAATTGACGCAACGATCTAAAAAAACAGTCGGTCTCATCGACCGACGTCGGATTTTGAGAAGCCCCGCCCGGCGGACCGGACGGGGCTTGGCGGAGTGTCTACTCGCCGCTCTTGCGGGGCCGCGACCAGAGCAAGGTGTAGCCCTCGCCGCCTTCATCGTCGAACAGGTTCGCGTAGATCGGCGCGTTGAACGAGGGATCATCGAGCTTGAGCGAGAGGTAATCGCGGCCCTCTTCAGAGCGCTTCGACCAAGCTGCGCCGATCTCCGCCCGGCCCACGTAGATGCGGTGGCTGGGAGCATTGTCGTTGGAGCGGTTGGTCTCGGCGATGATACGGACGCCCTTGGCTTGCAGGCTCAGGGTGACGATCTCGCCCTGGAAATCGTTGCCGACCTTCTTGAAAGAACCGATGTTAGCCATGTCACTTCTCGTGCGCCAAGAGTGACGGGTGGAGTCCGTCACGCGCGCCTGTTGCCCCTGCGGGGTGGGAGACTCCGCAGCCCAC
>NZ_JBVVPR010000143.1:0-1481 GCF_055811835.1 Bradyrhizobium sp. WSM4874 | reverse complement strand
GGCTCGATGTTCAGTGGGCCGCTGGTCATTGTAATGGCGCCGACCTGTGGCGTTGCCTCAAGGCGCAGGGATTTAGAAGCTCGGTGCGGTCGCTACCGAATGGGCGACACGCCGTCGGCGTGCCGAAACGCCCGATGCTCAAAGCCTGCAGCGCGTACCGTCCGCGAGAACTATCGCCCGCCTGATGACCAATGGCCGCGCAACGCTATCAAAGTCAGAGACCGTCACCATTGCGGCGATTGAGCAAGGCGTTCCTCTCCTGGTGGAAGCTGGAGAGATCATAGCCGCTTCGCTTGGCGCCGGTAGCCTTGATCATCTGCCTGATGGCCGTCGATTTATGACGGCCGCCTGCCGCCGCTCGCCGCAATCTTCACATCGACGAGCAAGCGGTCGATGGCTGCGGCGCTGATCCCCAGAACAAGATCACGGTCGGCCTGGCCAAGCTGCAACACGTGACCTCCCCCGGCCTTTAGCCTTGAGGGTGATGGGTGAGATAAACTTGTCTGCGTTGGCCAAACACCACGTCTGGATCCAGTGTTGCCTTCACCTTGGCTGTGTAGTGCTCACCGTTAATCTCGAATTGTGCCTGCTGCTCCTGGTTGCGCACGGGGAAGACTCCGAGTGCCTTCAATGCACGCATCATTTTATTTGGCATTAGTTGGTCGCCATCGTCGTAGCACTGGTGGTCCCACGACGTGCCAGCGAGATATCCGATGTCGACGCGTGAGCGGAGAACCGACGAGGACGCCTTTCCAGAGGACTTTCCGACGCAACATTCTCCAACCGCCTTCCGAACTGCTGACTTAACGCGCGACCACAGTGAACCCTCTTTGCTATGCAGGCCGAATCGCAGCGGCATCCGCATCGCCCCGGCAATGTCAGGGTGCCGGATCGCTCCATTGGGATCAGCGGGCGTCGCGTCAGGCAACATAAGTTGCAAATTGGCCGCGTGCTGTTCTTGCACGGCAGTGTACTCCTGAGTCGAAGCTGCCATGCTGAATTGGTCGATCGAATTGAGTTTCAAACCACTCTCCTTTGAACATGGACCTGTGGTAGTCCGAAGCTGGTAGCGTCTGCTCTACGGCCGCACAAGTTTGAGGCTTGAATGGCTTACGGAGTTTTCGCCTCGATTCTACCAAAGGTATGGCTCGGTATCTGAGAGACACAGCTCGCGTGGAGGTGCGTTCGGCAGGCAGAGTTCGAATCGGTCGGGAGTGCATTTGGCGGCGCATATTCCTCTCTTAGTTTGTGAAAGATAGAAATTTAATAGAGGCATGCAATATTGCTTTATATTGAACAGATATTTGTCTACCCATAGTGAATTTGTATTCTCACGTACGTACGAGGAGAAAAGGCGCCGCCAATGCGGCGCTTCCGACAGCTTCCAAAGCCCTCCAGATGCATCTCGACGTGAATTCTGTCAGCATCCACTCATGCCTGTCGCGGCTTAAACGTAGGCCAAGGACTTTCCTGGGGATCGA
>NZ_JBVVPR010000142.1:0-1607 GCF_055811835.1 Bradyrhizobium sp. WSM4874 | reverse complement strand
TTTTTTTTTTATAATCTATACCTTGGTTTTGTCCCTCTCTCTTTTTTCCCCCCTCTTTTTTTTCTTGGGGCCAAAATGCCGCTTCACTCCTCGCAATGACGGAGCCCAGAACAAGCACAGGAGTAAAATAGTTGTCTCAAGAGTTGATCCGAGAAACCGCTTGCGCCGTCGTCGACAAGCTGCGGTCCGGCGACGTCTCACCGCTGGAACTGTTGGATGCGCTGGAGAAGCGCATCGGCGAAGTCGATGGCAAGGTCAACGCGCTGCCGACGCTGTGCTTCGACCGCGCGCGGGATAGCGCAAAGGCGCTGATGCGGAAGCCGGCCGGTGCGCGCGGATTGCTCGCGGGTCTGCCAGTGCCGATCAAGGACCTGACCGATGTTGCAGGTGTGCTGAACACGCAGGGCTCGCCGATCTTCAAGGACAATGTGCCCAAGCAGTCCGACCTCATGGTGGAGAACCTCGAAGGTAACGGCGCGGTCGTCTACGCCAAATCCAACACGCCGGAGTTCGGCGCGGGCGCTAACACGTTCAACGAGGTGTTCGGCGCGACCCTCAATCCCTGGGATACATCCAAATCCGCAGCCGGCTCCTCGGGCGGCGCGGCCGTTGCGCTCGCGACCGGCATGGCTTGGCTCGCGCAGGGCTCCGACATGGGCGGCTCCTTGCGCAGTCCCGCGGCGTTCTGCGGCGTCGTCGGCATGCGGCCGAGCATCGGCCGCGTCGCGCACACGCCGAAAGCGGCCATCGACCGCAATCTCGGCGTCGTTGGCCCGATGGCCCGCAACGTCGAGGATCTCGCGCTGCTGCTGGATGCCATGAGCGGCGATTATGCCGCCGACCCGCTGTCGCTGCCGGCGCCCTTGACGTCGTTTCTCTCGGCGGCGCAATCAGGCAACAAACCGAAGCGCATCGCCTACTCGCCGGACCTCGGTATCACGCCGGTCGATCCCGAAGTCAAAGCGATCACGCGAAAGGCGGCGGAACGCTTTGCCGAAGCCGGCGCCATCGTCGAGGAGGCGCATCCGGACTGGCGCGAGGCGCATGAGTGCTTCCACGTGCTGCGCGCGTTCGACTTCGCGATCAGCAAGGCGCAGCTGCTGCGCACCAAGCGCGACCTGCTCAAGCCCGAAGTGATCTGGAACATCGAGGAAGGCCTCAAGCTCACGATCGAGCAGCTCGAACGCGCCGAGTCACAGCGCGTCGGCATGACTGCGCGTGCGGTCGAGTTCTTCAAGAGATACGATCTGCTGCTGGTACCGACCACTATCGTGCCGCCCTTCCCGATCGAGCACCGCTATGTCGCCGAATGCGCCGGCAAGAAGTTCGAGAATTACGTCGAATGGCTCGGCATCGTCTACGCCATCACGCTCGCCTGCTGTCCCGCGTTGTCGCTGCCGTGCGGCTTCACGGCGTCGGGCCTGCCGGTCGGCCTGCAGATCGTCGGGGCTCCGCGTGCGGACGCGCAGGTGATCGCCGGCGCGAAGGTGCTGGAGGATATTCTGGGTGTGCGCGGCACGACGCCGATTGATCCGCGGGTGAAGAATTAGGACGAGGAAGGCTCAGCGGCTCGGTAAACTCCCTCGCCCCACTCTTGCGGGGAGAGG
>NZ_JBVVPR010000141.1:0-1620 GCF_055811835.1 Bradyrhizobium sp. WSM4874 | reverse complement strand
GTTCGCGCGGGGTGAAGCCCGCCATCTTCCACGGGCCGGTGCCCGAAGCATCCTTGGCGAACGCGGTCCAGGCAGCCTGCGATTTGGCTTTGGCGTCGGCGCCCTCCGCCTTGTCGTAGAAGGCCTGCCACTTCGCCGGGCTCGCCATGAAAAGGTTGGTGAGGTTGATCGGCAGGAAGCTGTCGGGCTCCTTGGTGGTGAGCTCGACCGTCATGTCGTCGATCTTCTTCGCGGACGCCAGCGTCGGCATGCGCGAGGCCGTGACGCCGACCTGGCTGGCGTCGAATTGCGGCGCGTCCTGCTTCAGTACCTTCTCGACATTCCACACCACCGCGTCCGCATTGAACGGCGAGCCATCATGGAAGGTGACGCCGGGGCGTAGCTTGAAAGTCCACTTGGTCTTGTCGGCGTCGTCGACCTTCCACTCGGTGGCAAGGCCGGGGATCACCACGCTCGCCTTGTCGGCCGAGGACAGATCCCAGCCGGTGAGCGCGTCGTACATGGTGAGGCCGGTGAAGCGGTTGCCTTCAAAACCCTGATCGGGCTGGCCGAGCGTGCGCGGAATATCGGCAGCAGTCATGGCGATGCGCAGCACGGTTTCGGCACCGGCCGCGCGCGGCCACGCAGCTGCGCTACTGAGCGCCAGCAACGCGATCAGCGCCGCGCGGGTCTTGTTTTTATTGATCAGCATTGCCTCAATCCTTTTCCGGCTTCGATGACTAATTTTGATGCAAACGTATGCAATGGCTATGCCAATGGCGAAACTTTTTCTGCAAATTGCCCCTGCGACGACAAGTCCTTGTGATGACGCCTCGGCAAAAGCGCCTCGCTGCCTATTCTGGCATCAAGATTGCAGGTTTGGCTCCGATTGTCCTTGAAGTCTTCCCCGGAGCTTTGGCCCATGCGTATCCGACTATCGACCTGTTTCGCCGTGCTTGCACTGGCGTTGTCCGCAATTCCGGCGGGCGCCGAAACGGTGCTGCGCTACGGCATCTCGATGGCGGACATCCCGCTGACCACCGGCCAGCCCGATCGCGGCGCCGGCGCCTACCAGTTCACGGCCTACACCATCTACGATCCGCTCGTGGCGTGGGAGATGGACGTCGCCGACCGCGCGGGAAAGCTGGTGCCGGGACTGGCCACCGAGTGGAAAGTCGATGACGAGAACAAGACCAAATGGCGCTTCACTCTGCGCAAGGGCGTGAAGTTTCACGACGGCAGCGAGTTCAACGCTGATGCCGTGATCTGGAATCTGGACAAGGTGCTCAACGACAAGGCGCCACAATTCGACAAGCGCCAGAGCGCCCAGGTCAAGACCCGCCTGCCGTCGGTCGCGAGCTACGCCAAGATCGACGACTCCACGGTGGAGATCACCACCAAGACGGTCGATTCCTTCTTTCCCTATCAGATGTTGTGGTTCCTGGTGTCGAGCCCGACGCAGTACGAAAAGCTCGGCAAGGATTGGGACAAGTTCGCCAGTCAGCCCTCGGGGACCGGCCCGTTCAAACTGACAAAACTGGTGCCGCGCGAACTCGCCGAGCTCACCAAGAATCCGGATTATTGGAACAAGAAGCGCATTCCCAAAGTCGACAAGCTCGTGCTGGTGCCGATGCCGGAAGC
>NZ_JBVVPR010000140.1:0-1636 GCF_055811835.1 Bradyrhizobium sp. WSM4874 | reverse complement strand
ACGGGTGGGCGACTTCAAATCGGAATGGTGGGCGAGATCATCTCGGAATCCTGGGCGACATCGATCGGAATCCGCAGTCAGATAGCCCAGCGACGAATGCAGGCGATGGCTATTGTAGTCATCGGCCCACGCCGCAATCCTGGTTCGGGCGAGATCAAGGCCGAAGAACAGGGTTTCGTTGAGAAGCTCGTCTCGCATCCGGCCGTTGATGGGGAAGACGGCTCCGCTCTCTCGGCGACGGTGATATCGTGCCAGATGTGCTGGCGGCAGAAGGAGTCAATCAAGATGAACATCGCGACTATTGGGTTGGACATTTCAAAGTTCGCTTTTCACCTCCATGCGGTTGATGATGAAGGACGCGTGGTCTGTCGCCAACGCCTGCGGCGTGGTGAGATCATCGCCTTCTTCTCATCACTGTCATCCTGCCTGGTCGGCATCGAGGCTTGTGCTTCCGCGCACCACTGGGCACGCGAGATCCAGCGGCTTGGTCACGATGTGAGATTGATTTCCGCCGGCATATGTAAAGCCCTACGTCCGGCGAGGAGCTAAGAACGATGCCACTGATGCGGCCGCAATCTGCGAAGCAGTTGCTCGCCCTCACATGCGGTTCGTTCCGATCAAGAGCGTCGAGAACCAAGGCTTCTTGATGCTTCATCGAGCGAGAGGCCTGCTGGTTCGTCAGAGGACTATGACATCTTGCGCCATCCGAGCCCATTTTGCCGAGTTCGGAGTTATTGTTGGGCAAGGCCGACAAAGGTGGATGGTTTGGTGCAAATGTTGGACGATGATCAGTTATCGTTGCCGACTACGGCGCGCATGGCGCTGGCAGCGCTTGTGAACCAGATGAAGGAAGTCGACCGGCAGATTGAAGCCATCGAGCGAGAGTTGGCTCAGATCCAGAGAGCGCATCCAGTGGCGAGGTTGCTTGCTTCCATCATCCCGGGCGTCGGCCCCTTACGGCTACAGCCCTTGCTGCCACCGTTCCCGATCCAACCATGTTCCGTTCCGGGCGGGAGTTCGCAGCTTGGCTCGGCCTAACGCCAAGGCAGAACTCAACTGGTGGAAAAGATCGGCTCGGCCGCATAACGAAGCAGGGAGATTCCTATCTTAGGCACTTGCTGGTCATCGGAGCACGTAACGTCGTCCGGTTCCCAAAGGCTCGCTCACGGGTCGGAGGCGGATGGATCGAAGCTCTCCTCGAGCGACGTCGACCCATGGTGGTCGCAATCGCCGTTGCAAACAAGTTGGCTCGGATCGTCTGGGCGATGATGACGACTGGGGAGTATTATAGGCCGACATCCCCCGCGTGAAGCTGCGGATGCGGCTAACAAGGTGCGAGGGCAAATGACAGCGTGATGAAAACCGGCGGAGCTGGGGATCGAGAAAGCCCGAAGAGCTTTAAGCGCAACGAGCGCGACCCGTTGATGAGGCCTCGATCCGCGATCTCCATCAGGGCCAGCACCATGGTATCGGTCGCACCAAAAGGCCGTATACATGAACGCACCCGACCGACATCAAAATGTTGTCGAAACCTCTTGCACCCGCGGGCCGTCTATACATGAAGCTTTCACAGAAGCCGTTCTGCATCGGTTTGCCTGGCGCGATAAAGTGCCAGGCAATCTGGTTGTCCTCTGAC
>NZ_JBVVPR010000139.1:0-1686 GCF_055811835.1 Bradyrhizobium sp. WSM4874 | reverse complement strand
GTGGATGCACTTCGCCGAAGGATAAGGTGCCGCCGTCCGGTTCAGCTCCTCCAACAGATAGGCGCGCTCGTCGGACGGCAGGATGTCCAGCTCCCGCACCGGCGTGTTCGGCGCCCGCTCCAGCGCGTCAGCCAGTTGCGCGAGGGCCTGCTGCATGTAGCCGCAGACCCGATCCGCGGAGACGCCCTCCGCCACCTGCGCCGTCAGGCCGAGCGCCTCGCCAAAATCCTCCACTGACAAGGTCAGCGGATAGTTGGTGCGTTCCTCCCCGCCCAGCCATTCCACCCCCTCTAGCCCATCATTCGGTGCAGAACCGGACATGGCCGCCGGCGTGGTGTGGCGGTAGTTCAACAGCGCGCTGAACAGCGGCGCCGGCGCCGCAACGCCGCTGCAGCGTTGCGCTAGCGCCAGTGAGGCGTGCTCGTGCGCCAGCAGCTCGGTCAGCCGGGCGTGCGTGGTCCGCACGCTCGCCTCGACCCCGGTGCTATCAAGGTCAAGCCGCAGCGGCAGGGTGTTGATGAACAGGCCCATCGCGCGGTCGGCGCCGGCCCCGCCCTGCATGCGGCCAAACAGCACCGTGCCGAACACCACCTGCTCGCGGCCGCTGCTGCGCGCCACCACCTGCCCCCAGGCCAGATGGCACAGGCTCGCCAGGCTCACCCCGAGCCGCCGCGCCTGGCTGCGCAGCCGCGCGTTGAGCGCCTGCGGCAGCAGCCGCCGCGCCTCACCGATCTCGCTGCCGTCGCCGCGCACCTCGCTTAAGCCGAACGGCGTGGTCGGCACGTCGATGTCTACGAGCCTCGTCCGGAAGAACTCTTCATGCGCCTTGGCATCAACGCCGAGATGCGCCTGCGCCACCAGATTGCGGAACGGCTGCGGGGCCGCCAGTGCGTGGTCGTGCCCGGCGAACACGGCCCGGACCTCGGCGTGCATCACGTCCAGCGTGGTGTGATCCCCGATCAAATGATGCAACAGCTGCACAAGCAGCCAGCGCGCACTGCCGGGCTCGCGCGCAATCACAAACCGCAGCAATGGCGCGCGGCCAGGATCGATGCGATGCCGGCGCGGATCAAACCGCCTCCTAAGCTGCTCGGGGCCAGGACCCGTAGAGCCATCCAGCTCGACCTCGGTCACATCGAGGGAGGCATTGCGCCACACCACCTGCGCCGGGCGCGACAGGCCCTCCCAGACAAACGACGTGCGCAGAATATCGTGCCGATCCACCACCCGCTGGACCGCGGCCAGATAGCGGTCCAACAGACCACGCTCGGCAAACGCCATCTGCGCGACCAGCAGGTATGGATCGCCCTTTGTAGCCAACAGATGATGGAACAGGATGCCGTCCTGCAGCGGCGACAAGGCATAAATATCCTGGATGTTGGCGATGCCGCCGGGCACCGTGGCGACAATCCGTTCGATCTCTCCCTGCGCCAGCTCGATCAGCGGCAGCATCTGCGGCGTGATCGCCGTGCTTCTCTCCGTGATCAGGTTGGCCGGGACCGCCACCTCGTGATGACGGCCAAGGCTCGCGGCCAGATCGGCCAGCACCGGCTTGGCGAACAGGGTCCGCACCTCCACCCCCAGCGACAGCCGCCGCAGCCGCGCCATCAGCTGCACCGCCAACAGCGAATGGCCGCCCAGCTCGAAGAAGTGGTCGTGGCGGCCGACCCGCGCCACACCGAGAAG
>NZ_JBVVPR010000138.1:0-1835 GCF_055811835.1 Bradyrhizobium sp. WSM4874 | reverse complement strand
AGCGTGATAGAAAGTGATCAGGAGCGGTCAGTTTCCAACTAACAAACCGGCTCAAGTGGTCCCGTTCCGCGGGTCCACTTCATGAGCAACGATTTCAGAGCATCGTGAGCACCGATTTCAGGCGCAATCTCCCAACCCAGGTAGGTGCTTTGGCATTCCTTCTGACCAATGTCTCCGCCCTAAGGATTACCCGCAGCCCAACATCAATATTGGCGCTAGACGACAAAATCCCAAGCTCACCGTCACATCCGCTGGACGTTATCTCGCTGGCAGGGTGTGGCGCACTTTGTCGATGATGGCCGCATCGAGCTCGACAACAACATCATCGAACGTTCGATCCGTCTGATCACGCTCAACCGGAAAATGCGCTGTTCGCGAACGGAGCTTCGTTACGGCGCTCACTTGGCTTCGTCGTGCAGCATCGCAGTGGCGTCGTCTTCGCTCCCGCTTCCGTCGAACCGACGCTATCGAAGGCATCGGCGGCAGAGTCGCGGCTGGCACCGGCTCCTCGGTCGCGAGGACCTCAGGCAGCTCCCTTGCTTCGTTGCGCGGGTGCGGACCGAGCCTCCATGATCCCGAGAACCGCGCGTCCCTTCAGTGACGCGCCAGCCGCCGTTCATCCGCTCAATGAGTCCTTGGGAGAAGATGTCCAAGTTGGGCACGCGGACGGCCACCCGCTTCGTCCGTTCGGCCCAGTCCGGTCCGCTCGTGGCCAGAATCGCCATATCTCGCTTAAGATCCGCCATGGCGGCGAACCCGTCTGGGTAGCTGACCAGCACCTTGAGAACCGTCACCTGGAAGTTCACTGCCCCACCCGTACCCAGCTTCCGCGAACTACTCGCTCGATACCCTAGGGGACTTCGTGAACCTCTGTCGACTCACGCCTTTCATCCCATGGTTTCCGTCGGAGTGCGCGGTGAATAGATCCTTGCCGGACATGACAATGGCTGAAGATGCCAGGTCAGATGGTTCGTTGAACATGCACGCGGAGGCCGATCTCGTCAACCGTCGACCAACTCGCGAGACGAAGCATGAGATTCTGAAGCGCGTGACTGCCTCGGATAGAGTCCGATTGCGTCGTGCCGTACTGGTGCGGCGGCAAACGAACGAAAAAGATGCTAGGCTCGCGTGTTCGAACCTGCGAGACTCGATCACGCCTCGTGAATGTATCAGGCGAATCAGACCCTAACTGGCTGTCGGAGGAACGTGGATATTTGAATGGGTTGTCAACCGAACAGGATGTGAAGACTGGCAAAAACCAGAACAGACCCGCGCCAATGGTTAGAATACTTTATCGGTCAAACATGTTGCGCCTGTGCTGATAAAGTCTTGCCGATTATGGAAGGCGCAGGAGGATCGAAGCCCACTTTGCTGACTTTGCTGCCCCTCGGCCAAGAAGGTTGACGCCAACCATCCCACGGTCGCAAACAACGGTGTCCGCAGAAGCACGACTTGAACGGAGCTCGGAGCACTGACCTATGAACAAGCGCCCTCTTCACCGCATGCTGGGCAAACAGGAATTGACCCAGATCAATGCGGCTTAAACGATGGCGTGCTTGGCTTTGAGTCTTTCACAACGAGCAGCACATGACGCCACTCTCAGAACAGCTCGCCGACCTGGCGGCACGTGCAAAATGGGCCTTCTCAATCCCATCCGGCCAAAGCCGAAGCAGGCCGGCCGGGACCGAGTCTTGCGGGCGTCGCGGCAACGGGGGGTTCGAAGTGTAGACAGGAGCCATGCGGGGTGCGGGAATGAGTCTCGAAAGGTGGATGTTCGCGGAGGCCGAGTGTGTTCCCTAAACACGAAGGCAGCATGAGCATCGTCGTTATGCGAG
>NZ_JBVVPR010000137.1:0-1851 GCF_055811835.1 Bradyrhizobium sp. WSM4874 | reverse complement strand
GTCGAGTAGCGCGGGGGAATCCCACCCCCACGCCCTCCGAGAACCGGACGTGAGCCTCTCGACTCATCCGGCTCCTATCGCCCCAACCGGAGATTCCGTGGACCAATGGGCGAACAGGTTCGGCTGGCGGGATTTGACCCCGCGCAACCAGCCCCACGCTCGCTTTGCGTGTCCCCGAAGTCTTTTGTATTTCCGCTGTGCCCAGCGCACGATAAATGGATCTACTGTGCGCAGTGCCCTGCGAAGCGCCGAACGATGAAAACGCCCGTAATAGTTGACCCAGCCAACAAGAATAGGCCGTGCCCATTGGGCGATTTTCTCCAAGTCGAGATCGTTGCGATGATGCAGCTTCCAGCGACGCACGTCTTCGCGCATCGCCTTGGCCGCTTTGTCGCTGACCGCAGGAGAGAAACTGACGAACAGCTTTCCAGCGCGATTCATCGATTGTCGGGGTCGAAACGTAAAGCCCAGAAAATCGAAGCGTTGCTCCGGATAACCGTTCGGTCGGTTCGAGTCTTTGCAGTACACAATCTTCGTCTTTTGCGGATGCAATTCCAACTTACACGCCGCAAGCCGCGCTTCCAGCGCTTGCCGCAATGAAAGCGCTTGCGCCTCACTGCGACAATGACAGATGGCATCATCCGCGTAGCGCTCGAACGGAATGTCTGGATTATTTTCCTTCATCCAACGATCGAACGCATAGTGCAGGAAAAGGTTTGCCAAGATTGGGCTGACGACTGCCCCTTGCGGGGTCCCCTTCTCTCGGCTGACCAGCGCGCCATCCGGCATGCTCACGGGTGCCTTCAGCCATCTTTCGATGTAGAGCAGCACCCATGCGCAGTCGGTATGACGACGCACCGCTCGCATCAATAACTCCCAGTCGATGTTGTCGAAGAAGCCTTTGATGTCGAGATCGAGCACCCAGTCAAAGCGCCAGCATCTCTGCCGTGCCGCAGCCAACGCATCATGCGCCGACCGACCGGGACGATATCCAAAGGAGTCATCGTGGAACACTGGTTCCAGGACGGGCTCAAGATATCGCTTGACTACCATTTGGGCGATTCTGTCAGAAACGGTCGGGATACCTAACGATCTCGTTCCCCGTCCGTCCCCTTTCGGTATGTCAACTCGACGAACCGGTGGCGGCATGTAGCTGCCCGACGACATTCGATTCCAGAGCCGATAAAGGTTGTTACTCAAATCCCTCTCGAACTCCGCGATCGTTTGATCGTCGACGCCAGCCGCCCCGCGGCTTTCCCTCACTCGCTTATAAGCCAACCATACTTCGCGCTTGCAAATATTAAACGGTCTTGCTTTATCCACGCTGGTCCTCCCCTTGCAGGTTGCCAACATAATAAAGCCGGGCGACGTCACCCCTTCGGTCCAGCTCCGTTACAGAGCCTTCATTCCTATTACGAGCGACTCCGCCCCTGTGTCCCGCATCGGTACTCTCGCCCTCGCGGAGTCCATCCGCTTGAGCTTCTCCCTTGGCATCGGGACGACAGGTTCCTGAGTTCCTTACCAAAGCCTGGATCAAGGTCACGCCGCCTCCATGCCGGACGCCGATTGAGCAGTAGACAGGCTCCCCTCAATCTTTATTCGCGGGACAGAAGTCTGGGTCCCGGTTTCGACGTCGTTTGATACGTTTCGACACGTCATCAGCGGTTTACTTCCGTTCGTCTCCTTGAACCTCACCTGACGGAGTCTTGCTCCGCCTTTTCCATCGACGTTCACCACAATGGCTCTTGACCAGTGCAGCTCGTGGCGGTTTGAAGCCTGCTCCTGCAAGCCGACTTCGAGGGGCCTACCCTCATCTCCGATAAAGCATCGCCACCGTTCATATTTCGAACA
>NZ_JBVVPR010000136.1:0-1872 GCF_055811835.1 Bradyrhizobium sp. WSM4874 | reverse complement strand
GGGCAGCTCCATGTCGTCGCACAGACTGTCCCTTCGGTAGGTCCATAGGCGTTGACAATGGATGCTGCAGGCAGGCGTCGGATGAGTTCAGCCTTCGGCAGCTCTCCAGCAAGAATGAGAGCCTGCGACGCCAAATATTCCACATTCCTGCCTTCCTGAAGCAATGCTGGAGGCAATGTCGCATGGGTGATGGCTTCGCTTCGCAGATAATCCGATAGCTTGTTACCTGCTTGACGGAGCTCATCCGCAGGCAAATGCAATGCGGCTCCTGAGCCCAACGCCATAACCAGCTCCCAGGCGCTGGCATCAAAACCAAAGGAGGCGAACTGCACCACGCGACTGTTTGAACAAACGCCAAAAAGCCTGATCTGAGCCAGCCCCAGATTGACCAGGCTCCGATGCTCGACCATGACGCCCTTGGGGGCGCCGGTTGAGCCGGAGGTGTAGATCACATAGGCCAGATGACGCGCGCTCAGGCCGAGCGCGCGCGGGTCCGGATCGGCGGCCGGCAGCTCCGCCCAGGCCGTGGCCGTCTCCAGATCCAGCACCGTCACACCGGTGAGCCCGTCGCCGCCCAGCGCGGCGCGGCCGGCCGCATCGGCCAGCAGCAGCGGCGGCGCCGCATCCGCAAGCACCTGGCGCAGCCGCGCGCTCGGATAGGCCGGGTCCAGCGGCACATAGGCCCCACCCGCCTTGAGAATCGCCAACAGCCCCACCACCATCATCGGACTGCGCTGCAGGCAGATCGCCACCGGCTGGTCCGGCTTCACCCCAATTGCGATCAGATGATGCGCCAGGCGGTTGGCCCGCGCATTGAGCTCGCCATAGCTCAACCGCTCCTCCGCGCACACCACCGCCACCGCATCCGGCGCACGGCGCACCTGGGCCTCGAACAGCTCATGGATGCACCGGTCCGAAGGATAAGGCGCCGCCGTCCGGTTCAGCGCCTCCAAGAGGTAGGTGCGCTCATCGGACGACAGCAGCCCGATGCACCCAACCGGCTGCTGCGCATCGGCCTTCACAGCACACAACAAATTCTGCAAATGCTGTGTCATACGTTCAATCTGATTGGGCTCCAGGCGACTTGCATCAAAGTGCCATCGGAAGCTCCCATCCAGAGCGCAAACCTCAAACGTTAGCGCCTCACCCGCCAGGGCCGCCTCAGAAATCGGGCACGAAGCTAGATCACCAGCGGCAGATCCGCCATTTACCGTAACCCTAACGCCAACCGGCCAGGACCGGCCCAATCGAAGCGCCTCCACACCGCGCAACGTCGGGCATCGCGCAATAAGATCCCGCGCAAAGGTATCCTGCTCGTTCAGCTGAGCGAATTCGGCCGCGACCACCGTGCGCGCTTCTGCGAAATCATTATCGAGGTCGATGGTAATTGCCATCGGCACGACAGACGCGACAAGCACCTTGAGCGCTTTCACGCCGGCTCGCGAACCATTCGGCGCGGGAGTCCATCCCAATTGAAGCTCTGATTCCGCCGTGATGCGGGCGAGATAGACCAGCCAAGCAGTTAGCAAGAATTCCGCGCGATCACTGGGAGATAGCCCAACCAACTCTTCTAGAATTCGCCACGCACTAGACTGCCATCTGGGTCCAGCCGCAGCTTCTGAAGACGACAGAAAAGGAAGCTGGCATGTTTTGAACTTCTCAAGTCGCCGTCGCCAAAAACTCTCCCGAGGCGCCAACAATTCATGCGCAACCGTTATGCTCCGGGCCTCGTCATCGCTCAGAATCGGGAGGCGGCCGCCTACATCGAAATCAGAACGCCTCGCGAGTGTCCGCGCGTCCAGAGCCTGACCATCTAAACTGCCAAACCAAACATCAACATCTTCTGTGCCTGTCGCGACACGCCAATGGCTA
>NZ_JBVVPR010000135.1:0-1940 GCF_055811835.1 Bradyrhizobium sp. WSM4874 | reverse complement strand
AGGAGCGGGCCAATCGTCCTATTCTGTCGTGGAGCAGACGCGCTCTGAACCTCAAGAGTCGCGCGCTCCGTCCTCTCCCGAGAGCACCGCTGGCCTTCATCATCTGCCGCCGGACATACTCGGTATGGAGATTGCTGGGAAGCTCGGCCCTGTCGATCTGCTGAGGTTGTCACATGCACATATCCTGCTGCGTGATGCCGCACAGCGATTTGAGACGATCGAAGAAAGGCGACAGAGAGTAATTGGGGTTCAGGCCGTGTGGGATAGGTTGACGGCGCCTCCTCCAGGCGTCGCGGATCCGGATCATTTTGACGCGCTGCTACAGACTCACGACGTGGTAGGGGCACTCGCGCGCAACGTGGACTGCTTGACCGTAACGCAGCAAGAGCGCCTCGTGGCGACGGCGGAGCGGCTACCCGGCTCCGTTGCGGGGTGCCTCGGAGAGAACGCGGCAGGGTTTGCGGGCGAGCTCCAGGAGCGTCTTGTCCAGTGCGCTGAGAATTTTGCCTTTCCCGAGGATCGCGCCGAGGCTCTGAGTGGCTTCGTCGGCATGGCAGAGCTTTCGGAAAAGTACCAGATAGGCCTGGTCAGCGTTTTGGGGGGTCTCGCCGACCCGGACCATCGCGCGTTGGCTCTGATGGGCCTCGGAGTAGGCCTGGCAGAGCTTTCTTCCTCGCTCCAGGAGCCCCTTGTCCGCACCGCCGAGGATCTCCCCGAATCCCGGCAGCGCGCCTTGGCTTTGGACGGCCTCGGACTGGGCTTCGCAAGGCTTCCGGGCCAGCTCCAGGAGCGCCTTGTCCGCATGATCGAGAGTCTCGTCGCCGACCCCGCAAATTGCGTCTCGGCCCTGGAGACCCTCGGATTGCGCCGAGCAAGGCTTTCGGGCGAGCTCCAGGAGCGCCTTGTCCGCATCGTCGAGAGTCTCGTCCCCTCTCCTATCGACTACGCCACCGCTCTGAAGGCCCTCGGGAGGGGCGTGTCAGCGTTCTCGGTCGACCTCCAGGAGCGCGTTCTCCGCAAAGCCGAGAGTCACCTCCCACACTGGCAGCGCGCCATAGCTCTGACTGGCTTCGGAAGTGGCGTGGCAGGGCTTTCGAGCGAGCTCCACGAGCGCCTTGTTTGCTCGATCGAAGATCTGCCTGCGCGCGAGTGCCGAGCCTTGGCCGTGGCTGCCTTCGGAGTGGACCTGGCAGTGCTTTCGGTCGAGCGCGAGAAGCGCCTTGTCCGCGTCATCGAGAGTTACAACAGTCCAAACGATTGCGCCCGGGCACTGGGGCTCCTAGCGAATATCGTGCCACGGCTGTCGAAAGAGCAACAGGAGCGCCTTGTCGGCAAAGCCGAGAGTCTCGTCGTCTCCATTCCCAACCGCGCCCTTGCACTGGCGAGCCTAGGAGGGGCCATCGCAAGGCTTCCGGGCGAGCTCCAGGACGACCTTGTCCGCTGGGCCGAGACTCTCGTCGGCGATCCCGCGAATTGCGCCTCCGCTATGGCGGGCCTCGGAAGGGACCTGCCAGAACTTCCGGGCGAGCTCCAGAACCGCTTGCTCACGCTTGCCGATGGCATCGCCAACTCCCAGTATTGCCCGCGGGTGCTGGGCAGCCTCGGAGAGCGCATGGCAGAACTTACCCCGGAGCGCCAACACCACCTCGTCACCCTCGCCGAACTTGCCCCCCCTATGTATAGGGCTCAATGCTTGGCAATGCTGTTGCCGAGGGCCTCCAGCTCCGACCAGCCGATGCGCCGACTTTTCTGACTGCGCCGTCTCAGACAGCGCAGCCAAGTCCGACGCACTTCGCGATAGAAGCCGTTGAGCGCTGGATAATTGTGCGGCCTGCCGTAGTATGTGTTTCGGCATGGAATAAGGGCTCTGACTCATATGTGGAACGGCCCGGGCTGCAAGATCTTTCTCTGGTTGAACAAGGAATGACGGTGCGGTCATA
>NZ_JBVVPR010000134.1:0-1962 GCF_055811835.1 Bradyrhizobium sp. WSM4874 | reverse complement strand
CTGGCGAAGCGAACCTGCTGTGGCTCTGAAGAACCCCGACGCCATTGCCGTCATCGTGACCGCCCTCCGGCTTTCTCGCGGCGAGGGACACAAGCTGTCGGCCGCAAAGTTCTGCGACGTCAGCGAAGGGATGTGTTCAGGGTGCGCGAGAGCTCACTCGAGCACCATCTGCGTGCCAACCGGCCGTGCCGATTATTTTGATTGCGGTGGGGCCGGACACGCGATGGTCTCCTTCCGGTTCGAAGTCGAATTCTCTGCCCCGTAATACTTCTTAACCCTCGCATGCGATCGGAGGTTTTCGCGACGGTACGGCATTCGTTCTAGCAGTGCTGCACCCCGCCGTTGTGGGCAAACCGTTAGAACGGTGAGTGCAGGATCGCTTCGTCTTGTACTTCGCGCAGACCTTTTTCCATTTGAAGCGGCCGCTCAGATTAGCCGGGCTCACGCTCGTCGTGCTGTGGACCGAGCGGATCCGGGTGCAGTTTGAGGTAGCTGTCGTCTACCTTGACGCCGAAGCGGTCGGGTGTTTTGCCGTCGGGAAGATTCCTTGCCGCATGCACCAACCATCCGAGTGAGATGTCGGGAAGTCGCGCTTCGTTTTCCGGATAACTACCTCTGACATCGGAATGGTTGCCGTCGAACCAGACCTGCTGCAACCAGTCCGGATATTCATCGGGACGCTTCGGACCCTTGTTGTGCGAACCTCGGGCTATGACCCGAGCCATCCGGCCGCAGAAGATGTCGCCCTGTTTCGCGCGATGCCAAACATGACCGTCATCGATCCCTGCGATGCCCATGAGATCGAGCAAATGGTGCCCGCCATCGCCGCGCACGGCGGGCCGGTCTACATGCGCTTGCTGCGCGGCCAAGTACCGGTCGTGCTCGACGAATATGACTACAAGTGCGAACTCGGTAAGGCCAAACTGATCCGTGACGGGAAGGACGCCCTGGTGATCTCATCCGGCATCATGACAATGCGTGCACTCGAGGCCACGGAAACTGTGATGCGCGACTAGGTCGATACCGCGGTGCTGCATGTTCCGAGATCAAGCCGCTCGATACTGAGACGATCTTGCGTGAAGCCGGCAAGCCGGGCCGCCTTGTCGTTGTTGCCGAAAACGACACCACAATTGGCGGACTTAGCGAGGCGGTTGCTGCACTTCTGATGCGCTCAGGCGTCCACCCGCCCTTGCGCCAGATCGCGCTGCCTGACGAATTTTTCGAAGCCGGCGCACTGCCGACACTGCACGACCGCTACGGGATTTTCACCGCAGAGATGGCGCGGCAGATACAGCAGTGGCTCTAGTGCACAGGCGCTGAGTACGAAGCAACTCGGGTGACGAGCTGCGCCCGTCGCACGCCGCGGCGGCAAGCGATGGCTCTTGCTCGAAAGCCAGTCGGTCGAGAGCCGGTGAACGAATGAGGGGTAGGCTGCATGCCAGGAGCATTGATGCTGTAGGGGCCAACGCCAGTCTGGGAAATTTGCAGGTAGGAGGAGGCGGAGAACGTTCGAATGAGATCGAATGTTCCGGCTTGATTTAGCGAGTATGCGGCTCGTAGCCGATGCAGAGGGATTTGTTCCTTTTCGGAGCTCTGCGAGATTCTAAAAAAAACGTGTTGTCAAAAGACGGAAGGAGCACTATTGAGCCGCTTGGGCAGTGCTTCACCATTCCAGTTTCGAAGCAGCGTGGAGATAAAGGCCTTGAAAGAAGCGAGCGGTCTACGACATACATCGTAGTGGCGCGGTCCTCTTGAGAGGTGCATGCGCTATCATGCAAGCATTTGCGCCCTTGATGCTTCTCATTCCGATGGTGGACCAACAGCCGATAGGACTCGGTTGTTTATTGTCGTCGGAGCGGAAATACCGGAACTCCCTTGCGGGAGAGGGGCCTCCTGGTCCCGGGCTGTTTGACAAGTGAAGATGAAGAAAGAGAAACGTGGACGGCGGAGTCCTTGCGGGTC
>NZ_JBVVPR010000133.1:0-2021 GCF_055811835.1 Bradyrhizobium sp. WSM4874 | reverse complement strand
AAAATGATGCGGGTCAGTGATCGTGACGTGAGACACGACCCGCTCGACAATAGGGGTACTCTGACGTGTTCGGTGATGCCAAAATGACCACCGCGCTACTCGACCGGTTGACCCATCACTGCGACATCGTCGAGACCGGCAACGACAGCTGGCGATTCAAAAGCCGCGACGATGTTCAAACAACCCGCGCTCGCGCCGTCTCCGCAACCCCGACCAGCTCCGACGACCCGAGCGCTACCAGCAGAGCACGCCGATCAAAGGGGTCCCTCTTGGGCTCTGACGTGCCGAAACACAGGCAGGGCGCGACCCGCGTGTCGTCAATGTTTGTGCGCTGGCGGCGAACGGTGGTGTCATCGACTTCGATGACCTGCAGTCGGAACATCGGTACCGGCCAATGACAGCGTATGCGCAGTTCAAATTGGCAAACCTGATGTTTTCTCTTGAACTTCACCGCCGCGCCCTGGCTAGGCAGTGGGGTATCAAAAGTATTGCCGTGCATCCGGGGTTAGCGCGAACTGATCTCTCAGGCACGGCCGATCCGACAAGGCAGAACAGAATGCCCTTTTTGCTTCGCGTGCTGGCGCCGGTTCTGCTTCAATCTTCCCAGCAGGGGCCCTACCGTTGTTATATGGAGCAACGTGCCCGGAAGCCGAAACTGGCGGTTATTACGGACCAGATCGTTCCATGGAAACCAGAGGGCTGCCAGCACCTGCGAAGGTGCCGCTCAATGCCAAAGACCAGTCCGTTGCAAAGCGTTTGTGGCAGTCAGAGCGGATGACACACGTCCGCTTCGACGAATGACCAACTATCGCTCATAGTTCCGATGTGCGAACGAGATTGCACCGCCTCAGCGTCATGGCTTTTTGAGAGGCTCCGCCCTTCCCGCTATTGGCCGCTTCAGGTACCGACGAACGAATTCGCGGAATGTTGGGGCGGGAGGGGCGGCATCAGCTTTGACACGATCGGCTGATGTAATGGTGCGCGAACGCCACGCGGGGCCTGCGCTGGACAGATGGGAACGCTCGATGAAGTCATCGGCTGTGTCGCCGCATCGGTCTGCGTTTCGCACATTCCAGGTGTTGTGGTTGAGCCGGCCGAACGCCAAGGGTTGATCCGGCACCAATCACTGCCCAATGGCACCTTCAAAAGCGACCACCGTGTTTGTTCACCGGAAAGATACGTTCGTCTCGTCCGCCCTGAGGGTGTTCATTGAATGCGCCGGATCAGGAGCGAAGCTCGAAGCTATTCCGGAGCGATCTGTAAGCGTGGTCAAGTCCCCTCGAAAGATGACCTAGCGGCCTTCACGGACGCAGCGATAAAGCGGTGTACCTCCTGAACTCTCCGCGTTTCATGTGTGTCGGGATGCGAGGTGAGCCAGTAGTTTCGAACGAAGCGTAGATCGGGGAGTAACTGCCTGAGCTTGGGGTAACGCCTGGCCACGTAATCGTGAAGAATGCCAACGCCGTGGCCAGCTCGGACCGCCTCCATCTGTGCAACGACGCTTCCGCATTCGTACCGGCGCGACATGAGACGGCCAAGAGCCGATGCGTAATCCAAAGCACGGCTATAGACGAAATCCTCAACATGCGTGACGAACAACCGCCCTTCAAGTTCAGCCTGAGTTTTGACTGGCCCTTCTCGTGCAAGGTAAGTGTCTGCCGCGTAGACGCTAAGAGTGTAATCAGTCAATTTTGAAAGGATGAGCCGCCCCTGCTTCGGCCGCTCCAGCGTGATAGCGATGTCGGCTTCTCGTCTCGACAAGGAGAAGGTGCGTGGAAGCGGTACGAGCTGAATTACCGGCCCAGGATGGCTTGCTGCCAGCGCGCCCAGACGATCGGCCAGGAAATAATTGCCAAGTCCGTCCGGCGCGCCGACCCGCACCGTACCGGTGATCGCCTCGCTCGCCGCTCCTATGCTGGGGTCTGACTCATTTCCGATGAAGTCTGCCGGGCGACTGTGGTTCTCAAACGGAGAATCAGCGCCATGCGGACGGGCTTTCAAATCTCATCGCTAGTACCGAG
>NZ_JBVVPR010000132.1:0-2122 GCF_055811835.1 Bradyrhizobium sp. WSM4874 | reverse complement strand
TTGCACGCCCGGTTCGGCGAGAGGGGCGCAGAAACCATCCGTCGCAAGACGGACAGGCGCTGTGCCCCTACTCTACCCTTGGTTTTCTCGGGCCGCGCCGATCGCGACCTCGATGGCGGTCGTGAGACCGGAGGCGATCGACCTGCACCCAAAGGGCCGAAATGAAATGGAGGGCGGCCGGCAGCGACTTTCTTGGACCGCGAGGAATGGTGCGCAGCGCCAGGGGAAGAAAGTCGAAGACGGACGTTGCAGGGACAAGATCGAGAGCCCGCGAAGCGGGATCGGTCTTCGGTCAGACCAGCCTCTATCGAGGACGCTGATGGGTGCGCCCGTCGCGAAAACATATGGAATGAAGACAGCCGGCCCTAGTCGGTTCGGCCATTCGCATCAAGGCAACGGGTCGCAACGAAACGTAGCTCACCTTGAGCAGGCCACGCCGCGTCATCACCCGCAATGGAAACCGTCGCTGTCACCAATGTCGGCGCACCTGTCGAACTCGCGATCGCAAGATCGATAACGAGGCTGGCAACGTACTCGCCATGTGGATGCAACCGCCCACCGCATCCATGCGACCGAACGCTCCCGAGGCGTAAAACAGATGCTATCATCGCTGGTCATGCCGGCCTCCGAGTCCAGATGATTCCGCCGGCACGCGCGATGGAACGAAGCTGGGCGTTCGGGTTGCCCTGCCACATCGTCGGAGAGGGTTGTGAGCACAATCGGCCTCTGCAGCAATCCGGCTGCCGGGCTCGATTCAACCCGAACGTTATTTGGACGGCGGTCGCAGCGGGCTTTCCGACCACTTCCGGGCGAAGGGATCGCGCAGCGGATCGTCCTCGCAGACCACGCAGACGTAGCGCGGCCCGCCGGGCGCGAGGTCGTCGGGCACGGCCGTCATCGGCTTACCGCACTTCGGGCACAGCTTCCGGCTGAGGTAGAGCGGAGTCATGATTTTTGCCTGCCGGGACCAGCTTAGTTCCCCGTGCGCCGCGAGCACAAGTAAATCGCCGAAATCGTCCGCATGCACCAGGCCGCTTGACGCGGAGTGCGTCTCGCGTTGAAATCCGACTTTCGGTGTTGTTGCGGGGGTTGCGTCGTGGAAGAATTTCATAGGGGCTTCGCGCAGCGGGCGCGCGATTTGGCGGAGAACGCGGACCCGTTCACCAAGCGTCGGCTACTCGACCTAGCCCAGCGGTACGATCTCAAGAGCAAACCGGGAGCCCCGGGCGCTCGGACCCTCCCGCCGCCGCGCGCGACGCCACCGACCGCGCTGTTTTCCGGCTCCGGCGAAGCTTAAGACTAGTCGGAGCGCGGTTCGGTCGTCGGTTTTCTATGTGTTCATCGACCGGTCCGGGTGTCGGCCGCCCGCGGTCGCGGTGCTCGCGTTAGTACAAGCTAAGCCCTACTGCACTGAACCGCGCACGCGCGCCGCGAAGGGTCATCGCCTGCGCTGCGCGATCTCGTCAGCGACCATGCCCTCCGCCCGCACCAGCCGCTCATGCAAGGTCTCGAACATATCGAGGATCTCTTCAGTGGGTTCATTCTTGCCCTGCTCTATCGCTTCGGCGACGAGTTCATCGAGGGGCGTCTCCTCCAACAGGCCTTTCTCCAGAAGCTCCTCAAACAGACTACCGCTGCTCGGTTGCGGTTGGATGCGATCGTCGGAGTTGCACCAAACGGTGAAAGTCTGTTGTCCCAGAACGGCGTGCTCGACCATCTCCGCATCCAACGGAATCAGCGTCCCCCAGGCCTCGCCCGCCTCGTCCGTGAACCCCGCCACGTACATCCGTTGCTCCGCCGCGCGCCTTCATCACGAGGCTGGAAAAATGGCGTGAGAAGGATTGGAGCGTATTCTGCCATGACGATCTCTCCGAACCGCTTTGCGTCGACACAGCGCAGAAGCCGGGTCAGTGCGGGTATTTCGATCGCACGAAACAGCAAGGTCTGGGAACGGCGCCTCATTGCCTCACGCCCGCTGTTTGTCTCGCCGGCGAGAATTGATCTGCGCCATCAGGATCGGACCAAGCGAAAATTCGCCGACCTCTGCTTTTCGCGTCAGACCGCGCAGATAACCGCCAGCGGAATTGATCGCCGTCCCGCGCTGCAGGATACACGCGACGAC
>NZ_JBVVPR010000131.1:0-2160 GCF_055811835.1 Bradyrhizobium sp. WSM4874 | reverse complement strand
GACGATTTTGTCGTCGCTCTGGTCGGGCTACGCCCTCCCGACGCAACGACAAAATCGTAAAGCCCCGCGTTCAGCATGACCCGGCAGGAATCCACTTAAATCCAGCGGGGCGCTATCCAAACAACCGGGGCCAGCTCTGAGTTCCCGGTCGTGTTGCGGCATGCCCAAAGGAATGGCCGATCTCACTGTCTGGCACGATCCTTATCGTGACACCACCTTCGCCTGCAACTGCGTTCATTCTTTTCCTGAACGTACTTGATGCCTTATAAATTGCTTCTGCCATTGTCAGCAGATGGTCGATACGCGGGTCTTCGTCAGGATTTCTTACTTGCGCAATAACATTGCGCCAGCTTGCTCCGTGAACGTTTGAGTTTCTTTGCAACGAAGATCTACGTTGCAGGCCATCTAGTGCTCCACTTGATGCCTGATTCGCAGCTTGAGTACGCGTCGGAGTCGAAGCATTCGACGTATTTTCACTTGAGATTAGGTAAATTTAACGGTCTGCGTTGTGTTGATATACAAATGCCCATGGTGCTATTTTCTAGACGTTTATCATTGTACTATAGTCGCTGTCAGCCAAGAACTTTTCACGAATTTCTGCCACCCATCTCGTCGTCATGCTTCCCGGAGACCGGGTAGCTTTTGGTCAAGGGTGTCTCCATGGATGATCTCAAGCTGCGCATCGGAGGTGTCGGTCGGAAAACCCATTGAGGATGTAGATGCCCTCGCGCACGCTGGCCCAGCATGGCAGATGCAGCGATCACAGATTCCGTTTCGCGTACTCTTGCTCATACCGACCCAAATGACCAGTAGCCAATGAATTTGCCACTGCATCGTTCTCCGACCGGGGGCTAGGCTCGATGTGCCCCTGGTCTGTAACCATGCAATGCCATGCGTTGGGGTTGTCGAGACCAACCCGACGCAGCGTTTCGTGCGCTTCCATATAATAAGCCTGAACGTTGCGAGTTGAGTTGTATTCAACCCTTTCAAAGCTTTCCGCGTATTCGCGGGGGGAAAGCTGGGCGATGGCTGCATTGCGCTCGCATTCTTCGAATGCGCGCTCCAGCGAAGCATTGCTCAATTCAAAGGCAAGAACGCCCATAGCAATGGTGGGATCGCGCGCCATCATCTCTCCCAGCACCACCACCCTCTGTTGGAAATCGAAATACGCTGTGGATACTTCGGGATCAACGCGAATCCCTACCCTGCCTTCCTTCTGGACGGTCGCCATGGTCTGCCGGAACGTTTGGGAATCCGCGAATATCAGGAAAACATGCGTGATAGCCTGCGCGAGTCGCGGGTCCTTCCCATCGTGTTGCAAGGTGGTGGTGGTGAGGTGCGCCCACTCTTGCGCCCGTTCTTGGAGTGCTTGAGGGTGCGAAGAAGCAGTGCCAATGTCAAAAGTGGCATTAGGGTTCCAAGCGTGAGAAGGCCACATATCGGCAGGATCGGCCAAGTGCTCACCAGTCGACGCGCCTTGCCACTCATGGGCTGAGTCATACAAGTTGCCCTGGTATTCTGACCAGCCGCTAAAACCCTCATGGCCGGACCATCCTGCCCCTTGCCAATTGGGTGAGCCCTGCGGTTCGGGAGAAGCCGCGCGACGCGGCGGGGAAGGCAAAGCATCGCGCAGCGCGCTGGTCGAGGAGGAAGACGAGTCCCTATGCGATGACAGCGGTGATTCGGACGGCGAGGGCGGCTCTGTAGCGTGGGTTGCATAATGCTCAGGTGAACCTGCCACGCTCGGCTTTGAAGCGCATAGACCCATGTCGATCTCCTGCAGTGACTGTAGAAGCAAGTTTGGCGGGGAGCGCTCCGCTTCGCTTCGCCTCACCGAAGTCCTGAAATGGACCCGCGGAACGGGACCACTTGAGCCGGTTTGTTAGTTGGAAACTGACCGCTCCTGATCACTTTCTATCACGCTGCCAGAGACTCTGTCTGCTGCTGTTGCTGTGGGCATGTGGTCAACGCGTCAGGGTCGCCCCTTCGCCTGATCGACGGTGAGCCCGCTTGGCCGCCAAGTGAGCTGGTCCCGTTTGTCTGAACAGAATCTCCGCGTCGATAAGTGGAGCCTCTGCCGAGGTTAGGCCGCCGCGCGGAGCGGAGGAAGATCGAAGTAGGCTTGATCCGGAGTGCGGTCGTCAAGGCTCGAATGCGGCC
>NZ_JBVVPR010000130.1:0-2197 GCF_055811835.1 Bradyrhizobium sp. WSM4874 | reverse complement strand
GGTTATGGGTCCCGGCCTTCGCCGGGACGACCCGTGGTTGGTAACTCGGCTCAATCCACCATCTCCGCAACCGCCTTGCCGCATGCGGTCGTGTCAGCGTTGCCGCCGAGGTCCTTGGTGCGGAGCGTGCGCTCGGCCAGCGTGCGTTCGATCGCATCGACGATCGACTTGCCGGCTTCCTTCTCGCCGAGATGCTCGAGCATCATCGCGCCGGACCAGATTGCGCCGATCGGATTGGCAATGCCCTGTCCCGCGATATCGGGCGCCGAGCCGTGCACCGGCTCGAACACCGACGGGAAATTGCCCTCGGGGTTGATGTTGCCTGACGGCGCGATGCCGATGGTGCCGGTGCAGGCCGGGCCGAGATCGGACAGGATGTCACCAAACAGATTGGAGCCGACCACGACGTCGAACCAGTCCGGATGCAGCACGAAGTTCGCGGTCAGGATGTCGATGTGGTACTTGTCCCACTTCACGCCCGGAAACTTTTTCGCCATCGCCTCCACGCGCTCGTCCCAATAGGGCATGGTGATGGAGATGCCGTTCGACTTGGTCGCCGACGTCAGGTGCTTCTTCGGCCGCGACTGCGCGAGTTCGAATGCGAACTTCAGGATGCGATCGACGCCGACGCGGGTCATCACCGTCTGCTGCGTCACGAACTCACGGTCGGTGTCCGGGAACATGCGGCCGCCGACGGAGGAATATTCGCCTTCGGTGTTCTCGCGCACCACCCAGAAATCAATGTCGCCGGGCTTGCGGTTAGCCAGTGGCGACGGCACGCCCGGCATCAGCCGCACGGGGCGCAAATTCACATACTGATCGAACTCGCGGCGGAACTTGATCAACGAGCCCCAGAGCGAGACGTGATCCGGAATCTTGGTCGGCCAACCGACCGCACCGAAGTAGATGGCATCGTGCTTGCCGATCTTTTCCTTCCAATCGTCCGGCATCATCTGGCCGTGCTTCTCGTAATAGTCCCAGGACGAGAAGTCGAAATGATCGAAATGAAGCGACACGCCGTGCTTCTTCGCCGCGGTCTCCAGAACGCGCAGACCCTCCGGCATCACTTCCTTGCCGATGCCGTCGCCGGGAATGACCGCGATCCGGTATTGTTTCTTGCTCATCGAGAACGTCCTTGATTGGTCCGGCAGCCGCCGCCTTTTTGACCGCACTGCAATGGACCAAACGCGGCGGCAGTGCAACGCTGCACTGCAATGTTGACCATGGCGCGGCCGACCGCCTACTGATTTCATTCCTGTTCCTCTCCTGCGAGTAACTCCCATGGATCTGCATCTGCGTGGCAAGCGCGTCCTGATCACGGGCGCGTCCAAGGGTATCGGCGCAGCCGCCGCCGAAGCCTTTGCCGAGGAAGGCTGCCATCTCCTGCTCGCCGCCCGCAACGACGATCAACTCAAGGCTCTGGCCGAGCGCTTGCGCTCGGCGCACCAGATCGATGCCGCCAGCAGCATCGTGGATTTGCGCAAGAGCGAGGATTTGACGCGGCTCGCCAGGGAAGCCGCCGACATCGACGTGCTCGTCAACAACGCCGGCGACATTCCCGGCGGCTCCATCGACAAGATCGACGAGGCGACCTGGCGGCACGCCTGGGAGTTGAAAGTGTTCGGCTACATCAACCTCACGCGCATGATCTATGCGCAGATGAAGGCGAAGGGCGGCGGCGTGATCGTCAACGACATCGGCGCGGCCGGCGAGAAATTCGACGCCAACTACATTTGCGGCAGCGCCGGCAACGCCGCCCTGATGGCCTTCACCCGCGCGCTCGGGGGCAAGAGCCTCGCCGACAACATCCGCGTGGTCGGCATCAATCCCGGCCCCGTCGGCACCGACCGTCACGTCACCCTGCTGAAGACGCGGGCAAAGCACCAGTTCGGCGACGAGAACCGCTACAAGGAATTCCAGAAGAGCCTGCCGCTCGGCAGGCCTGCACATGCGCGCGAGATCGGCGATCTCATGGCGTTCCTCGCGTCCGATCGCGCAGGCTATACGTCCGGCGTGATTTACACGGTGGACGGCGGCATCAGCGCAGGATGGGGTTAACTCTATCCACGTCGTTGCGAGCGCAGCGGCATTTTAGCCCCAACATTTTGGGAAGGGGGCAAATAGGGTGAAAACAACCGAAAACGGGGGCCCCCAAAAACACAAGATGTAAAAAATTTTTTGAAAATATTTTAGAGGA
>NZ_JBVVPR010000129.1:0-2212 GCF_055811835.1 Bradyrhizobium sp. WSM4874 | reverse complement strand
CGCGCCCGGTGCGAGCAAAGCCGTCGCGGCTACCATGTCGCAGCGTTGATTGAAGGCGAGTGAGAGCGCGGCCTTGGGGTTCCCTTCGACGCGGTATGCCCGGCTGCGGCCGCGCATCGGACCGACGACAATCTCTCGGCCGGCAGCCGTCGGCGTTGCCCTCCCAATCAGCGCCAGGTCGCCCATCTGTTCGAGGTCGCCGTCGTCGGCGACGCCGGTAGCGCAATTGCAAAAGCCGAGCTTGGGGCGGACGTAGAGCTGGACCTCGCCGCCGCAATCTTCGGCCTTGCAGCGGAACGCTTTTCCTTTCCCCCAGGGATCCGCGCCGAAAGGCCAGTCGATTTCCGTCCACACCGGGCGGACCTCGCCGGAGGCCGATGTTGCGCGTGCCGGTTCACCGGATCGCAATATCCAGACCGCAGCGGCGGCGCAGAGCAGCGCACTGGCTGCGCTGATTGCAACGAATTTGCTGGTCAAGCGCATGGACGTTGCCGCGGCACCTTTGCTAATTCTGAGCCATCAACTTTCGTGCGGCCGCGAGGTCTTCCCGAGACGAGTCGCCATTTCTCGCCGTTTCGACGACTTTCGCGTAGTACTGGCGGGCCTTCACAGCATCCCCCGCTTTCTCGGCCGCGCGAGCGGCGCCGATGGTCGCGCCAAAGCGGTTCGGCTCCTTGCGCATGGTGCTTTCGAACGCGGCCAATGCTTCCGTCGCCATGCCACGTTCGAGCAGCATGGTCCCGTAAAGCTCGCGTGCGGGGGCAAGCGGACCCGGCGTCACGATGGATTTCTCGGTCTTGTCTTCGGCATCGGCGGCAAGGCGCATCGCTTCCAGCGCATCCGCCTGTTTCCCCAGGGCGTTGAGCTGCCAGGCTGTAGCGACCTGCCGCTGAATGTCCACGATTTCGGTCCAATAGGCGTCCTTGTCCTGCTGCAGCTTGTCCCGCAACTCTGCCAGCTTGGCGATGTCCGCCGTTGCTGCGTCTGCATTGCCGGAGCGCGCGGCGCCAAGAGCGCGGGCGAAATAGGTGATCGCATCGACATAGGCAAACCGGCTCGGCTCGACCTTCAGCGCAGCAGCGCCCTGCCAATCACCACGCTCGACCATATAGCGCGCCTGGCTGGCTGCTATCGCGTAGGGACCGGCGCGGACAGCCGGCGCATAGCCCGTGGTCGCAACCATGTCCGCGATGACCTCGCTGGCTCGGCTGTCCTGCGCAAGCTGGAGCAGGGCGTAGACCATATAGTCGTCGGCATGCAGCTGCTCGCTTGGGTCCTTGCCCTCCTTGGCAGCCTTGGCGGAACGGCTATTGGCGTCGATGGATTCGTTCCAGTAGCCGACGCGCGTGAAGATGTGCGACGGCATATGCAAGGCGTGCGGTGCCGCCGGCGCGATCTCGGAATAGCGCTTGGCAGCGTCGAGTCCTTGCTCTGCGATCGCCGGATAGTCATAGAGGTGGATCAGATAATGCGCGACGCCGGGATGCCGCGGCTGGCGCTTGAAGATCGGCTCCAGGATAGCAGCGCCCTTGAGCTGGTTGGCATAGGTCTTGTCGTTTGGTGACGCCGTGACATTCAGCGTAATGGCGTAGGCGATCTGCGCCTCGTCATCATCGGGATAGCGCGCGGCGACGGCTTCGGTTGCCTTGAGATAGGCCTGCGCGCGCTGGCCAAACGTCGTCTTTTCGTCGCCCGAATAGAAGGCCAGCAGCGCGTCGATATAGTCGCGTTCGCGTTCGCTCTTGGCGCCGAGTGCCTTGGCCTTCTGCAGCGCGGCGATACCTCCGGTGAGGTTTTCCTTAGGCGCGGGAAAATGCGGATTGTACAGCAGGCTCAGCGCAATGCCCCAATAGGCGATCGCGCATTCCGGATCGGCCTGCAGCGTCTCCTCGAAAATTTCCTTTGCGGGCCGGTACCAGAACGAGTGCTGATAACGCATCCCGCGATCGAAGCGGCGCTGCGCCACCTCGTTGCAGGAGGTCTGGAAGTGCACCTTGCCAAATTGCTCATCGGCCCCGTCCTCCGCGCGTGCGGCGGGCGTGCCGGAAATCGAGCTCAGGGTAGCGAGGGCGAGAAGAGAGACGGTTCTCAAGGCGAGCGCGCGCATCGGCCCCTCCGTTTTCTGTTCAGAATAAATCTGGTCAGATGGCGCCGATAAAACCGAGGGCGCCGAAGTTCGTACTGCTGAGATTGGCAATGGCAATTGCGTTTT
>NZ_JBVVPR010000128.1:0-2270 GCF_055811835.1 Bradyrhizobium sp. WSM4874 | reverse complement strand
GGTAGAGTAGGGGCACAGCGCCTGTCCGTCTTGCGACGGATGGTTTCTGCGCCCCTCTCGCCGAACCGGGCGTGCAAGTTTCCAAGCAACCGGCTCTCGATGCGCCGCTTACGCCGCGTGTGATCCTCACGCGTCCATGAGGGTGTTGAACGACGCCCAGAAGCGATCGGCTCCTTTGCGGAACTTCTCGCCAGGATCGTTCCATCCGTTCGGTATGCGTATGCCCCGGTGCGGGAAGTGGAGTGATCCGCCTTCCCGGAAGAACCGCAGCGATTTCGGTCCGTCGACCCATCGCCAGCGGCTGTCGGGCGCTGTTGCCTGGAAGCGGCGACGCAGCTCTTGCCACGTCGTCTTAGGATGCTTCCTGTGCAGCCATCGCCCGATGCGCTCCCACAGCCACCAATCCAGACTGGCGAAGTCCCGCGTGGCCCACGTGGCGTAGCGGTAGTAGTTTCGCCATCCGGTGATGACCGGGTTGAGATCGTCGATGAGATCGGCAAGGGCTTGGCCTGTCGGCGTCGCCTTCACCCTGACCTTGATCTTGTGGCGCAGGTCTTTCAGCTTGCTCTTCGGAATGAAGAGATTACCGACCATACGTCCGGTGCGGCGTGCCTTGGTCTGCACCACCCGATAGCCGAGGAAGTCGAAGCCTTCCTCGACGCCGGTGATCCTGGTCTTTTCCATCGACAGTTCCATGCGCAATTCCGTTTTGAGGAACTGCGCCAACGCAAACTTTTCGGCTTCTGCTTCCTCGCGGGTCCCGTCCGTCAGCACGACGAAGTCGTCGGCGTAACGTACGGCGTAGAATGTAGGCCTGTTTCTCCGGCGATCGTAAAGCCGCCGGTCGGCTGCATTCTGCGGTCGTTCGCGAGGGCGCATCGACCACCGTCCGTATCTCTCGTCGATGGCCGCCAGATAGACGTTGGCCAGCAATGGCGAGATGATGCCGCCCTGCGGGGTGCCCGTAACAGGGTGGCGGACGGTGCCCTCGATCATGACACCGGCTTTTAGGAAGGCGAGCACGAGCCTGAGGACCTTGCGATCCCCGACGCGTCGGCGCACACGCTCCATCAGCACATGATGATCGACGGCATCGAAGCAGCCCTTGATGTCACCCTCGATCACGAAGCGGTACTCGGAAGTGCCGCTGGGTGTGGGGTGCAGTCGTCGCTGGATTTTCGCCAGCGCATCATGGGTGCTCCGGCCGGGCCGGAAGCCATAGGAGGTCGGATAGAAGTCCGCCTCGAAGATCGGCTCCAGCACGAGCTTCAAAGCCATTTGCACCAGTCGGTCTTTGAGCGTCGGAATGCCGAGCGGACGCACCTTGCCGGGCTTACCCGGTTTGGGGATCAGCCTTTGCCGGACAGGCTCGGGCCGATAGGTGCCGCTGCCTAGTTCACCGCGGATATCCTCGATGAACCGTACTGCGCCGCCCAGCTGCTCTTCGACCGTCTTCCGCGTGACGCCATCGGTACCCGGTGTGCGGCTGCCTTTGTTACGGGTCAACCGACGCCAGCTTTCCAAAAGCGTCCTGCGGTCGCATACGATGTTGAACAGATCCGCGAACACCTTTTCGGCATTCGCGACACTCCACCTGTGAAGCTTGCGCTGCATGTCGAGGACGAACGCGGTATTCACCGCGCCGGGCCTCATCGGCCCGCCTCCTGCCGGCTTGCTTCACCCACTGTCTCCCTTCGCCATGTGGACGGCTTTCCCGCCCTCCGACTACTACGAAGACTCCGTCCCCTGCCGCGCCGATCATCGGTCGCCTCGATCATCTCGCGCCATCCGGCGCGAGAGAACACGGCAAGGTTCCCAAGTTCACCTGATGTCCCTTCACCTGCCTTAGGGACCGACTCTACCCCGTGAGGATTCCGGCCAACGGTCACCGCAAGCTGGGCCGCTGGCTGACGTGCGCGATCACGCACGTCCCTGATCCCCGTCCACTCAGCGGGGATCGGCACTCCTCCGGTCTTTCGACCGATCCGCCCACTTCCGGTTCGGCGGATTCCATGTTGCAACGAGGCTTCAAACATCGGTTCGATAACTCTTTCCGTAGCAGGTACGCTCGCCGGACCAGCCTCGGACGGAAGTCCCGGGTCGTCCGACTTTGACGGGTTCTGCTCATTTATGGCTCGCCGGAGGCACCCGGCTTACCTCACCCGTCTGCTTCAACCCCCGTGCTTGCGGCACGTGGGCTGCGGAGTCTCCCACCCCGCAGGGGCAACAGGCGCGCGTGACGGACTCCACCCGTCACTCTTGGCGCACGA
>NZ_JBVVPR010000127.1:0-2415 GCF_055811835.1 Bradyrhizobium sp. WSM4874 | reverse complement strand
TGAATCAGCTGGATGACGTTATCGTTGGACACGGCATATCGCTCCTTCGGTGGAGAAGTGGAGGCGTCAAGCACCCCCACGATGTGCCGCCTTCCCGATTCCCGCCGTCACCAACTTTCGGCGATAGCTCGGAATGCGGGCGTTGGCCGTTGTAGTCGCCAACCCAATCCGCAATCTTGGCGCGGGCGTGATCGAGGCCGAAGAACAAGGTGTGCCGTTGTCGGAGACGATCATGCCCGGCTTGCCGCGCTGATTGATCAGCGCCGTCAGTTCGCGTGCCACCCGCCGCCCCGGGATCGAGGTGTCGGGGATGGCCGCCAGACATCCCCGGGTCACGTCATCGACGATATTCAGGATCCGGAAGCGACGGCCGCTGGCGAACTGGTCGTGGACAAAATCCAGCGACCAGTGGGCGTTCGGCCGAGGCTCGACCAGTATCGGCGCTCGGGTGCCCACGGCGCGGCGGCGGGCCCGGCGCTTGCCCACGCTGAGGCCTTCCTCTCGATACAGACGGTAGATCCGGTTCCGTCCGGACGGCTCGCCCTGCTGGCGAAGCAGCACGAACAGCCGGCGGTAGCCGAACCGCCGACGGGCATTTAGCAAGCTCGCGCAAGTGGCCGCGTAGTTCGGTGTCCGGCGGGCGGCCCGATCGGTACCGAACCATCTTGCGGTCAGCGCCGACGATGCCGCAGGCCCGCCGCTTCGACAGACCCATGACGGCCTGCAGGTGCGCGACGGCTTCGCGCTTGGCGACGGGCCCTACCATTAGACTGTATGTCCCCTCCACAAAATGAGGCGACTCACCCTCGATGTTGCGACGAGGGTTGCCTGGATGGACCGGGCAGAGCCTCAAACAAGGAGGGCGAGTCGTGGGTCATCATACCGAGGTCTTTGTCGGAATCGATACGTCAAAATCGCGCAATGCTATAGCCATTGCCGATGGCGGCCGTGGCGGCGAGGTACGATATCTCGGGGAGTTTCCTGCCACGGAGGCAGCGATCCGAAAGCTGGTGGCAAAGCTTGCAGCGAAATGCTGTCAGTTGACGTTTTGCTACGAAGCAGGGCCAACAGGATACGGTCTCTACAGACTGCTCAAGAGCCTCGGCCATGACTGCCTGGTGGTGGCCCCCTCGCTCGTTCCGAAGAAGGCCGGCGATCGAGTGAAGACGAACCGGCGCGATGCGGTAAGCCTCGCCAAGCTGTTGCGCGCGGACGAGCTCACGGCGGTATGGGTGCCGGACGAGCGCCATGAGGCTATGCGCGATCTCTCGCGCGCCCGTCAAGCAGTGAAGAAGGACCTCCAGGGCAAGCGTCAACAGATCTCGTCATTGATGCTGCGGCTGGGACGCATCTATCCGGGCAAGACAACGTGGGGACCAGCCCACATGAGATGGCTCATGTCGCAGAAGCTCGAGCATCGCGAGCAGCGCATCGCATTCGAAGAGTTACTTGAGGGGATACGCCAGGAAAGTGAGCGGCTGGAGCGTTTGGAAGATGCCATCCGCGAGGTAGTACCCGAGTGGTCGCTCGCCGAGGTTGTGTCGGCCCTGCAGGCGGTGCGCGGGATTGATCTCATTGCGGCTGTGGGGGTGCTGGCTGAGATCGGTGATCTATCCCGCTTTCAAAATCCGCGCGAGCTGATGGGCTATCTGGGTCTGGTGCCCACAGAAAACTCGACTGGCGACCAAGTCAAGCGAGGCGGCATCACCAAAGCCGGTAATGGGCGGGCGCGACGTATTCTTGTAGAGGCGGCCTGGAGCTATCGATATCCGCCGCGCGTGAGCCGAGACAAGCAGCCAAAGGTGGAGGCCGCACCGAGAGTCGCGCGCGAGATTGCGTGGAAAGCGCAAACCAGGCTGTGCGGACGCTTCCGCTCACTCGAGCGGAAGGGCAAGCGGCGAACCGTAATCGTCACGGCGATTGCCCGAGAGCTATCCGCCTTCATTTGGGCGATCAATCGCGAGCTCATGCCACCTCGACAGGCGTGACATCGTTGGGGGCTGTGGACCGCTCGAGTCGTGAGGTGCGCTCGACCGGCCCACAGCCCCCTTTGTTGCAATCAAGATCAGGGGGCAGTCGCAGACATTAATCGTGCAGAAGTGAAGGCGGGACCACGGCAGGGGAAATCCTGAAATCCATTATGTGGCCGATCATCCGATCGACGCCCGACGCTAGACCAGGGACAGCCCCAGACGAAAAAACGGAAATGCGGTATCCAACCCGCGCATCAGAGCCTGTTCACCGACGTCTTTGGGTTCCGCCTTCTCCTCTGCACGATCCATCGGCGCAAGAACTTCACGATGAGTCCACGTGGAGATGGGAAACCGCGCGTTGTGTCTGGGATGACCCGCCCCGTCCTCTCAGTCAGACTGAGTTGGCTTTTGAAAGGAGGAAGCAATGAGGACACGGAACAAG
>NZ_JBVVPR010000126.1:0-2467 GCF_055811835.1 Bradyrhizobium sp. WSM4874 | reverse complement strand
GACCGGCTACCTTTTGCTCCCTGGGGCCAGGGAGCAAAATAGAAGAGGCAACATTAAGTCTACCGGGAACATCGCTACATGCGGCAATACGGCTTCCCATCCAGATTGTCGCGCTATATCGATCTGTTCGGCACTCCGGCTAAACCTCCGTTCCGCTGCCGTGGCGGCTATGTCCGCCCGCAATACGCCCTCGCGGAGGAAGAAGAGGCCGACGCCGCGATTGGGGCGCTCACCCCTTAGCATTCAAGGAAGTGGGAATTGCCGTTGGACAAATGGTATCAGGCGGCGCGCGCGGGATGTGCTATATTATTCTTTGATTGTCTCCGCGCCGGGATGCGAGGTGCGGCTGGGAAGCCTGAATTAACAGGAGGGGGGTAGACCCACCCCGCAATCATTTGCCCCGAAAGAAAAATCCAACCGATTTGCGGTCGCTAGTGAAATGGACCCCGGTTTTGGGACCAGAGGCTAAGTTAGAAAAGGGCCGCTCCCTTTGAGATGACGCGATATGAACGAAGCTGCTCCAACACCTATCCCCTGTCCGACTGCCGCGAGCAGGACTATGATGGGCAAGGTCATGCTGACAGCTGCGATCGCTTGGGCGCCGAGTGCGCCAAACGAAGATCGCGTTGACGACCTGCTGCAAGGCGCGACTCGACAAACCAACAACAGATGGAATGGCGAGCCGCAGGATAAGGCTCGGGAGATTTTGGTCCGCTAGATCGATGCTCTCCTTTTTCTTTGACACCACATTTGTGTTCACTCTCGCCAGCGATTCCATACTTTGTTCACTCATAGCTGAAGGTGTCGGGGGGCTTTTCCGAATTCGCGGATTGTGTGCAACAGCTCCCGTTGCAACACTATGCAAACATCTCGGCTCACCTCATAGGCGACCTGGGTTGGATTATACTTCGTATCGATCTGTAGCCGGCCGGCTTGATATGCGACATCGAACCAGAAGAGGTTATTAACAGCTGCTTCATCCATGTCTTCGCCGGACCACAGTGGAGCATGATCGTTGCCTAGGAGGCGGCGTGGAAAATGGCGCTGCAAACCGGGGCGATAATTCACGCCAATCCTTGGAGAGGTAGAGTCACTGGCGCAAACTCTCCGCGTCGGGAAGCCAGACAGCAGCAAGAGCCCGCGAGCCAAGAGACCTGCCGTGACAACAAGGTGCGCGACATCAAATCGGAAGGGAGGGCGACATCAGCAAATGGCCCTTCCACACGGCTCGGAGGGATGATGTTCGGCCATTCCCTGGCGCAGGTGTGCCATATGTTCGCTGATTTCCGGACGGAGGGGCACCGCCATGATTGCGTCCAGCGCATCCTCATCCTGATGGACGCCGGGAGGCAGCCAGGGCCGCGGCGCGGCTCGCTCGCGTGACCTATGCTGTGCCATGTCGAATGCTCGTCCGCCAGAGGCCTTGATGAACTGAGTGTCATGATGCCAAAATATGCCCAGAGTCAGGCCAGCTCCACCGCATCAACGGCTGCGGCGGCAAAGCCGAGGACAATTTGTCCAGACGGTTCTTGCCGAATGCTTGCGTTCGCAAAGTGACGCCCGGCTCAGCCGTCATGATGCCGCTTTTGACCCCAGAGCTGTGAATTTAGAGCGCATGATCGGTAGGACGTGAGCTGGATGGATGTCGGCTCGACGTTTCATCGAAGGATGAGCCTTCTGCAAGCAGCGGAAAGCACGTTTTGAGATTGCAAGGTGTCTTGTTCCGCTAGATGTCGCTCAAGAAGTCTACGCACGGCAGGATGGTTAGCAACCTGCCAACTCAGGTAGGTGCTTTGGCATTCCTTCTAAACAATGTCTCCGCCCTAAGGATTACCGCAGCCCAACATCGCCTTGTGATCGCCCGCCGATGAATGCGGCGGGTAGCGATAGCGAGCCCTGAAAATGTTGTCCGCGAAATAGCTGAACCGCATGCTTGGCCGGACGGCTGAAAACTGGAGCACGATCAGTTCTGCGCCTGAGCACCCGGCGAGGAATGGGTGAGCGCTGGGAGTGCCGGGCAGCTCCTGTTGAACCTTCCAGGTTGAACTTTCGACCCAGCTCCGAAACGCCTACCGTGGAAGTCGCTTTCGTAGTTTGTGCTTTTGCTTCGGCAGCGCGCACCGGTATGGAACAATCCCAGCGCAGACACATTAGTCGGCTCATCAACACCACGGCCCAAAGGCACCCATGCCGCGCTTCATCATCCGCTTCATCAAGGACGTCCTGGGCGACAACGGCCAGAGGGACGAGGTCTGCCAAACCACCATCGAGCTTGATGCCCGCGACGAGAGGGAAGCCGAGCAGCAGGCCAAGGATCGATTCTGCCAGATCCACGCCACGCACGATTGGTCTCTCCACGCCGATCGCCTGAAGGTCGATCCCGCCGACTTTCCGTCCTAGCATTACAGTTGCTTTTGTTGCGGGCTTCTGAATCCATGGGCAACCATGATTCGAATGTCGTGGGCGC
>NZ_JBVVPR010000125.1:0-2599 GCF_055811835.1 Bradyrhizobium sp. WSM4874 | reverse complement strand
TTGGCTGAATGATAGGCAATGGGCGCGTATTGAGCCTCATCTGCCGACGGGGCTGAAGGGACCGGAGCGGGACGACGCCCGCCGCATCATCAGCGGGATCATTCACATGCTGCAGTCGGGGCGCGATGGCGCGATTCAGGGTGAGGAAAAGCGGTGACGATTTGGTGAGCTTCCACCAGGGGAGAAATGCGTTGCTCAATCGCAGCGATGGTAACGGTCTCATATTTTCATAAGCCGCCGCGGAGGTGGTCGCGCCAGTAAAGTCAATGACTAAATAGCGTCTCAAACGGCGTTTTCGCCAGCGCTGTCGGCTTCAACACCTAGCGATACGGCTGCAGAACGAATCGCAGCGCTTGCCGGCTGACTGCCACGCTGTTTTCGGCCAACGGATCTGGACGCACCACATCCGCATCATGCGAGTGAACCTCTCGCGAGCTTCGAGACCATCGAGCCGCTTAGAGGGTGCAAGACCGATAGGGATGAGCTATTGCTTCATAAAGAACATGTATTTGTCATCGGCATGGTGGACTTCTATCCTCGTGTATGTAGGACAGGAATAGAAGCCGATGCGGCGGTCCCGACGGCTTCGAACTCTGGCTGCCAAGATGCACATCGAGAGCTAGCGCCAAATCTGGGTGACGGCGTTGCCGGTCGGGCGTCGGTTATGGAGCTGACGGTCGGTCGGGTTGGGGATGACCTCGATCGCGTCGTTGAATGCTACACCGAGAATGAGTTTTGGGAATGGTTGCGGTCATCGAGACGACGCCGACTTTTCTGAGCGCCCTGGGCCCTTTTGGAAGGCCATCGCGAGCGCGGCCTCGTTCGAGACGCAGCGGAGGGGTGTGATGGATTTCATGGCTATAAGCGACTCTATTGGTAGGTCTATTGCGGCGTCGGAACGCAACGTGAGAGGTCACATGGGGGTCATGAAGCCGGATGACACTATGGATCTGCTTCGGCTTCAGGAGTCAATGAACACACACGCCACACTCTTGAACTTGAATTCGACCATTATCAAAGTTGTTCACGAGGCGCTCAATGGTATTATCCGGAACATTCCATGAGCGGTTTCGGTTAGGCCGCTGCCGGCCGGCATCGCGTCGGTGGCTGCTCTGCAGGCGCGGATATGGTTTCCAGTCTTGGTGCTGCGCGTTCATCCCGATAAACCTTGGGGGTTTTCAATTGCCGACAGCGCGTGCTGCATACTCACCGACCAGAGGTGAGAGGCGTGACTTCCGGCACTTCTCTGATGTCCTCTAGGTTTTTGCAGCTGCGGCACCTCCGCTATTTTATTAGCATTGTGGATGCTGGTAGCTTTTGTCGAGGTGCGGCCACAATCAATGTGGCGCAGCCAGCGTTGAGTCAGCAGATGACGGCCGTGGAAGCGGAGCTTGGTGTGGCGCTCCTCCACCGCAGCGCACGCGGCGTTCGCCCGACGCGAGAGGGTGAGGCCTTCTATCGTGAGGCCGTGTCCATCCTTCAGCAGGTGGAACAGCTGCGCGGCATCGTCCGTTCCACATCAGCAGAGCCGGAAGGCTTGGTGAGGCTCGGCATGTGCTCGGCACTGGCCGCTTCGTTCGCGTGCGCGTTTATGGACGCCTGCCGGACGACTTTCCCGAAAATGCACCTCCGTCTGGTTACGCGTGACTTTCACGACATGAAGCCGCTCATAGCGTCTCGCGCTCTCGACATCTGCGCCGTGTTCGAGGATGAGCCCACCCAAGGCTTTGACCGTCGGCCGTTGTTTCATCAGCCACTGTACTTGGTACGGCCTCCGTATGCAGAAGACGCAGCGCCCTACGTTTCCCTGGAGAGACTGGCGGAGGTTCCTCTTGTCCTGCCGACACGGCCGAACACAGTTCGCAGCGCATTGGACCGGACGTTTGAAGCGGCCGGCGTGATGCCGAACTGCATTGCGGAGGTTGATACCTTCGCCGGAGCGCTCTCCTTGGTCAAGGCCGGTATCGCCAATGCGATCATCCCAAAGGGCGACGTCTCGGATATTCCGGGCCATGAACATCTGAGGCCGGTCCTTATAGAGCCACTGGTCCAAATGACCGCATGTCTCGTGTCCTCCGGCAAACTCGCCCCCGCCGCCGAGGCGCTAAGCGCCTTGCTGGTCGCGCAAGTTGAAAAAGTGCTTCAAAAGGCCTCATGTCGGATGCAGACGTAATACAAAGCCGGTCTCATCCCACGAATACTGCCGCGATCGAGAGCTGGCGACGCGCTCGCCATCGCTGGCCGGCTTAGCGAGAAATACCCGAGCAGTTGCAGCGTCTGCTCTGCGCGCTTAGGAGGAAGGCGGCCGAGCAGTTGATCACCGGGGAGCTTTCGGCGCCATCCCGACCGCGGCTCCATTTGCCCGGAGCTATGGACCGCTCGGGCTATGTAGGACCCGACCGCCCACAGCTCGCCCCATCGAGCAACCATGGAAGGGCAACCTGGCGCGCCAATCAGTCGACATCGCATCGACCGCTGCAACAGCGCCATCAGGGTAACATTCCCCGATCCGGCAATAGTTCGCCGCGGCCGTTGAATAAATCGGCGTGCGGACATTTTGGGATCAGGTGCGCGTGAAGGATTGCGTGCACTTCGTTCT
>NZ_JBVVPR010000124.1:0-2646 GCF_055811835.1 Bradyrhizobium sp. WSM4874 | reverse complement strand
CGCCCCGAACGGAACGGGCGCACCATGACCGTCCAGCAGATAGACCCGCGTGTTCGCAATCGGGCGGCCGATCGGGACAACTGACCCGTCAAACTCATCGGGGCAGCTCCACGCCGTCACGTCGATCGCAGCTTCGGTCGGACCGTAGAGATTGTGCAGGCCGGTCCAGGGCAATACGCGCCGAGCCTTGTGCACACTGGCGGCAGCAAGCGCCTCGCCGCTGCACACAAGACGCCGCAGCGATCTGCAGTGCTCAACTCCCTTCGCATCCAAGAAGCTGACCAGCATGGACGGCACGAAGTGGACCGTCGTGATGCGCTGGCTGATGATCAAGTCGACCAATGCATCGGGATCTTTGTGCGCACCCGGAGGCGCCAGCACCAGGGTCGCACCTTCAAGCAGCGTCCAGAAGAACTCCCAGGCCGAGACGTCGAAGCCAAACGGCGTCTTCTGCATCACGATATCCGTTGCCTTGAGACCATAGGCCCTTTGCATCCAGATCAAGCGATTGATGATGGCCTGATGTTCGTTCTGAGCTCCTTTGGGCGCGCCTGTTGATCCGGAGGTGTAGATCACATAGGCGAGGTGGCGTGGGCTCAGGCCGAGCGCACGCGGGTCGGGGTCCGAGGCCGGCAGGTTTGCCCAGGCTGGCGTGGCCGTCTCCAGATCAACCACCGTCACGTCCACCAGCGCATCGGCGCCGAGCGCGGCGCGTCCCGCCGCATCGGCCAGCAGCAGTCGCGGCGCCGCATCGTCGAGAACCTGCCGCAGCCGCGCGGACGGATAGGCCGGATCCAGCGGCAGATACGCGCCACCCGCCTTGAGGATCGCCAACAGCCCCACCACCATCGCCAGGCTGCGCTCAAGGCAGATCGCGACCGGCTGATCCGGCCTCACCCCGAGCCCGATCAGATGATACGCCAGCCGGTTGGCCCGTGCATTGAGCTCGCCATAGCTCAAGCGTGCGTCCGCGCAGACCACCGCCACCGCGTCCGGCGCCTTGCGCACCTCGGCCTCGAACAGCTCGTGGATGCACTTCGCCGAAGGATAAGGTGCCGCCGTCCGGTTCAGCTCCTCCAACAGATAGGCGCGCTCGTCGGACGACAGCAGCCCGATCCTCCCGACCGGCTGCCCTGCATCGGCAGCCATCGCGCGCAGCAGCGCCAGCAGATAATCACGCTGGCGCTCGATCGTCGCTTGATCGAACATCGCCGTGGCATAACCCAGCGTCCCGGCGATGACCTCGCCATGCTCGTGAAGGCCCAGCTCCAGATCAAACTTGACCTGATCGTAGCCCTGCCCCGCCGCCTCGATGCGCAGCCCGGCAAGGTCGAACGATTCGACGGCGTCGTGCTGCCAGGCCAACATCACCTGGAACAACGGCGTGTGATCAAGATGCCGTGGCGGCTGCACGATCTCCACCACCTGCTCAAACGGCAGGTCCTGATGCTCCTGCGCCGCCAATGCCGTGCGCCGCGTCCGCTCCAACAGCTCCGCCACGCTCGGTCCGCCCGACAGCTCGAGGCGAAGCGCCAGGGTGTTGACGAAGAAGCCGATCAACTCTTCGATCTCGCGCCGGCCCCGATTGGCGCTCGGCACCCCGATCACAATGTCGTCCTGTCCCGACAGACGCGACAGCACCGCAGCCCACGCCGCCAGCACCGTCATGAACAACGTCGTGCCATGTTGCCGGCTCAGCTGCTTCAGCCCCCGCGTCAGATCCGCGTCGATGACGACAGGCACACTGCCCCCGGCAAACGACTGTTGCGGCGGCCGCGGCCGGTCCGTCGGCAAGGCCAGACGGGCCGGGGCGCCAGATAGATTATTGCGCCAATACTGCGCCTGGCTCTGCAGCCGCTCGCCCGAGAGCCACTGCCGCTGCCAGGCGGCATAATCCGGATACTGGATCGCAAGCGGCGGCAGCGGATCGTCTTCTCCGGCCTCGAACGCCCGGTACAGCTGACTGAGTTCACGCAGCAACACGCCCAGCGACCAGCCGTCCGAGACAATGTGATGCTGCGTCAGCAGGACGACGTGCTCCTGATCCGACAGCCGGATCAGCCGGCCGCGGATCAGCGGGCCATGCGCCAGATCGAACGGCGTGCGCGCCTCTTCCTGGCACAGCTCCGCAAGCGCGGCGTCCACATCTACGCTGTCCTGCAGATCGTGCTCCACGACCGGCAGCCCCGCATCCGGCGGCAGAACCTCAACCCGGGGCGTGCCCTCCGGCGCGACAAAGACACTGCGCAGCGCCTCATGACGCGCCAGCACACGGTCCAGGCTGCGCTGCCAGGCGCTGCGGTCGAGCACGCCGCGCAGCCGCAACACCAGCGGCATGTGATAGGTCGTGCTGCCCCGATCCAGCTGCGCCAAAAACCATAGCCGCTGCTGCGCAAACGACGGTGCAAGTGGCTCATCACGCGACACGGCCACAATGGCCGGCAGGTCTTGCGGACCGGAGCGGCTCAGCACCCCGACAATGCTCCCCGCCAGATCGGCCAGCACCGGTTTGGCGAACAGCGTCATCAGCGGCAGTGCGGCGCCAACAGCCTGCGCCAGCCGGCTTGAGAGCTGCACCGCCAACAGCGAATGGCCGCCCAGCTCGAAGAAGTGGTCGTGGCGGCCGACCCGCGCCACACCGAGAAG
>NZ_JBVVPR010000123.1:0-2663 GCF_055811835.1 Bradyrhizobium sp. WSM4874 | reverse complement strand
TCGAACTCTTCCGAGCGCACGACGAGCGGTGACAGATCGAAGCCGAACGCGAGCTCGATTTCGCCAGCATCGTCCTTTCGCGCATACCGCTTGCCATTCGGACTGTCACGCCGAACGATTAGTCCCGCGTCGACCAGCACAGCGAGGTGCCGCCGCAGCGTTGATGCCGGCATGCCGTGCGCTCGCCGAGCGAGTTGATGGTTCGACGGAAAAACAATCAGATCATCCTCCCCTGTCAGTGCGGTCTGGGGATGGAAGGTTAGGAGCGCGTTCAATACCGATAGCGCGCGCTCCGACACCCCAAGGCGCGGCCGTGCCGTGCAGATGGCGTGGAAGATCTTCCATTTGTGCACCATCTTTTCGGGAAGGCGTGCCGTTGCGACCATCTGGCTTGCCACATGGGCAAGCGTCAGCGATCGCCGCCCAAAAGGCGTCGTTGGAGGATGTGACTGCATGTTCCTTGCCTCAGCAGAGCGAAGAAAACCTGTCCGCCGATACGGTGCAAATCGACTAGAAACTCTTGACTGCGATTCGCAGAAGTGATTCTCTGTAGGTGTCAACTTACAGAAAGAAGCTTCCTGGACGCCGCTTCGCGGGCTGCTCCTGGTTGGTGTTTACGGATGAGGCCGTCAAGCCTCGGTGAGTTCCTGACCGCTGTTACAAAACGCATTTTGAACAGGGCCGGGAGTTGCTCCACACAAGCAATCTCGCGAATGTTTTCGAGGCATTTTTGTTGATGGTGAGCTTCAATTCGCGCTCGGCGTGACGCACGAGCGATCTTACCCATGCATTGCGGAAAGGACCGGCTCTCATCATCCGATTGCTTTGATGTCCCGGAGGGTGATGGACGGCTTGCTGCCGAGAATGCTGCGAGAAATCGAGCGTCGGTTTCGCACTCTGCAATTTCGCTTCAGGTATCACCTCTCTGACATTTTTGAGCGCCGCGCCATCTTGATCGATTCAGGGAATGACCACCAGGGTCCGCGGCGAACTTTCGGAGCCTTTCTCGATCGCCCGTCAGCAATCGAACGACCGTCCTTCGCGATCGGCCTTGCAGCACGAGAACAGAAGCTGTTTCGAAGCGCATGATGCTGCATCTCGGCGACCGACCAGCGCCGACCAGTCTCCACAATATCAAGGCGACATAGTCGCGGCCATCAGTAAGAATATCCATACCGAAAGTCAGCTACAGACCGGATTAACTCGCAAAGACGAGTACGATCGATCGAACCAGACAGGCGGAGCCATCGACGCCAGAGGCTACGGGTGGCAGGACCATATGTCCGTGAATCCACATGCTCCCGATCCTGTTGCTGACCATCGTCTTCGCTTACCCGGCAACCGCTAACCTCGTTCCCAGCCGTACCCTCGTCGATAGGTGTAAAGCTGTGCACCTTTGCTCCCGAGGCGCCAAACGCAGACTACAACGAGGTATCTTCGAGAACTAGGCAGGGCAACCTACCTGAATCCGTCGAGTACCCTGATCGTCCTCCGATATCTAAGCTGGTCCCCTGCCTTGCAGAAACTGGAGACGCCAGCATGCCCCCACAGGCGCATTGCCACGCACGCGACAGAACTGCATCAAGATGCCGGAGGAGGGGTTTATCCGGACAATCTGCTTTTCGCCACTAAGGCCCCGCTCTCGTCTTCGTCGGACGAACGGGGTGTCATGCGGCTGGTAAGCCGATAGCGGTCACCTAATTTCAGTGCGAGCTGTTGCGTCATCGCATGGAAAGCGGCTAGGATCTCTTGAGCGTTCGACCAGGAGAGGAACGCCTTGCTCAATCGCCGCAATGGTGACGGTCTCTGACTTTCATATCGTATCGCCGTCAATCGTCATCAGGCGGGCGATGGTTCTCGCGGACGGTGCGCCCTGCAGGCTCTGAGCACCGGCATTACGCGGCACGCCGACGGCGTCGCCCATTCGGCTCCGACTCGCCCGGAGCTTCTAAATCCCTTCTAATGACCGGGTCAGCGAAGCGGACATTCTGGCTGGCCACTTTCAATCGACGCGTGAGCGCACGATTGCCACCGGCGGTCCGGTTCTGGTGCTCCATGATACGACCGAGTTCAGCTATCAAAGAGACAACTCAGACGCGATCGGAATCACGAAGAGCATAAATGACCTGCCCCTGCCGATTTCCTCCAGTTGAAGTTAGAGTCCGGCCTTCTGAAGGACGGACAGATGAAGCGAGCCAGGTTTACGGAAGAGCAGATTATTGGCGTGCTGCGTGAGCATGAGGCAGGTGCGAAGGCTGCCGATTTGGCGCGGAAGCATGGCGTCTCTGAAGCCGCTGGTACAATTGGAAGACAAAGTTCGGCGGGATGGACGTCTCCGAGGCCAAGCGGTTGCGGCAACTCGAGGACGAGAACGCCAAGCTGAAGAAGCTGCTGGCCGAGCAGATGCTGGATGCTGCAGCGCTACGCGAGCTTTTGTCAAAAAATGGTAGGCCCGTCGCCAAGCGCGAAGCTATAGCGCGACAATCTGGATGGGAAGCCGTATTGCCGCATGTAGCGAGGTCGTCCGTTAAGAAGCCGAATTGAGCGGGAGCGGACAGGCAAGCGTATGCGATAGCTGGATCAGGCAGAGGCACAAGAGTTCTCTGAGCCAGGCGAGGATACGGCGGAAGTTGTGGCCGACTGCTGAGAGCACGACGTTGGCG
>NZ_JBVVPR010000122.1:0-2803 GCF_055811835.1 Bradyrhizobium sp. WSM4874 | reverse complement strand
AGAACGAAGTGCACGCAATCCTTCACGCGCACCTGATCCCAAAATGTCCGCACGCCGATTTATTCAACGGCCGCGGCCGCGATTGGCTGGCGCACCAGCCAGTACCCGACGACGAACGGGATGCTATTGAGCGGCATGTGCGCGAGCTCGATCGGCTCGCCGAAGATCTCACGGTCCTCGATCGGGAGATCGCCACAAACAGCCTGGACGACGTCTCGGTCAGGCGGCTGCTGACGATCACCGGCGTCAATCTGGCGGTGGCGGCCGGGTTGATGGCGGCAATTGGCGATATCACGCGTTTCAAGAGCCCGCACAAACTGGTCAGCTACTTCGGGCTCAATCCGCGTGTGCACCAGTCGGGCCTCGGTGCCGCTCATCACGGCCGGATCAGCAAGGTCGGACGTAGCCACGCCCGGGCCATGCTGGTAGAAACCGCCTTCGCTGCCGCCAAGACACCCGGACCGCTCCACGCTTTCTTCGTGCGCATCCGCGCCAGACGGGGCCATCAGGTGGCCGCCGTCGCCGTAGCGCGCAAGCTGACCGTCCTGTGCTGGCATCTGCTGACGAACGAAGAGGATTACCTCTGGGCCCGGCCCAGTCTTGTCGCTCACAAGATGCGCGGCATGGAGTTACAGGCTGGCCGAGCGCAGAAAAAAGGCAACACGCGCGGCCCTGCCTACGCGTACAATATCAAACAACTCCGCGATCAGGAGATGCACGTCGCCGAGCAAGCGCAGAGAAGGTATGAGCACTTTGTCGAAGCTTGGCGCCCGCGCCCGCCAAAAGAAAAGGCGCGCGGGCGCCTCAACCCGGCAGACACAGCTAGGGCTGCCCGGCGACGCTTACAGCCGACGCGCCGCTCTTCGCCACGAGGTCACCCGCGCACGACAATAACAATCGCCGTTCGGGCTAGTTCCCATCCCCTGGGACACGGGGCCGGTGAGTCATTGCTTCTTTCCAGGCCCGATCCGATCGAGGATGCCGCCGTGCTCGGGCCGGTCAAGGCCGAGCCTTGCGGTGGCCGCAAACTGCGGCCAGCCTTGACCGCCCCTGCGCGCGGCAGCTGCGAGAAGGGCGGTCGGGACATGGGGTAATCGCGGAGCAAGGCTCCTTGCTAGCCTCTGCGCACTGATTCCCTATCCGAGGAGCAACGCAATGCAGCCGATCACCCAATATGTTGGTCTTGATGTGTCGCTTGAAGAAGCCAAAGCTTGTGTAGTCGATGAAGCCGGTAGGACGCTTTGGCGAGGATGTTGCGCGTCGACGCCTGACGAGATTGAGCAGGTTGTCTGCAAGCATGCGCCAAATGCTGTGCGCGTTGGCCTCGACGACCGGCATGCTTTCCGTCTGGCTCTTCCACGAGCTGAAGAAGCGCCGAATTCCAGTTATTTGCATCGACGCCCGCCATGCCAAGGCGGCCTTGTCGCTCCAGATTAACAAAACGGACGCCAACGACGCGCATGGAATCGCCCAGGTGGTTCGCGTCGGCTGGTTTCGGCAGGTGCTGGTCAAGAGTATGGATACCTATGCGGTCCGCGCCATGATCAGCGCCCGCGCGCAGCTCGTTAGCACGGCCCTGAAGATCAAGAATACCGTCCGCGGACTGCTGAAGACCTTCGGCATGATCCTCAAGATCGGAAGTCAACGGCGTTACATTGGGATCGTTCGCGCTGCGATCCAAGACAATCCGGTACTGCTGACGATCGTCGAACCAATGCTGATTGCGCTGAAAACCTTGCAAGACCAAATCACTGTTTTCGATCGTGCGCTGTGCCGTCGCGCATCCGCCGATCCGATCGCCAAACGCCTCATGAGCGCCCCTGGCGTCGGCGTGATCGTTGCGCTCTCGTACATAAGCACGGTCGAAGATCCACACCGGTTTAGACGTTCGCGGACTGTTGCCGCATATCTTGGGCTGACACCGCGCAGGTTCCAGTCGGGAGAAACCGATAGAGCTGGAGGTATCTCGCGTGCTGGTGACCCAGCTATGCGAACCTTGCTTTATGAGGCTGCTTGCGTTGTGTTTGCTCCCGACCTTCCCCACTCCAGCAATGGGGACGCGCATTGATCGAACGATTGGGAAGCAAACGGGCAATGGTCGCGGTGGCAAGGAAACTGGCGGTCATATTGCATCACATGTGGCGTGACGGGACGGCGTTCCAGTGGAGTCCCCACACCGCGATCACCTAATCGGTACAACCAACATGGAGATCCGCTGTCTGCGATAGCGGTAAGAGGTCCCTGCCGGGACGAGCGCCGGCGACCGCGCCATTCCTCCTGCGGCTGCAGAGATGCAGACCGCGCTCGGGACAGAGCGGCGCCGACCTCCTGACGCATAAATGCAGCTGTAAAACCAATCAGACTGCGAAGAGAACCGTGGACTCGGCAGCGACTGACGGTATGGCCAGCGGTGTTGTGGCATAGGGTCGAAACTGGCTGAACAGTGTGTTCGCTTGGCACAGCAAGGTCAAGCCTGGCGCTTTGCGCCCCCGCCTCCGGCGGCTTCGGGCTTGACCTCGCCGTTCCAAGCGAATCTTCGCTCGCCATCGCTTCGACGGACAAGACCAGCACTCTTGTGTGTGCTGAGAAATGGAAAGAAAGGACTTGCATGATGGGCCGCGATTAGAGAACGGAAGAATGCCGGCGACGCGGTCGAACAAAAGAATGCATCTTCCGGAGCCCGCTAAAAACTGCTTGTCGATCTCATCCGTCGTGCGCAAGTGATCCCAGTGCTCGGCCGGGAAGTCATAGAAAGCCAGCAGCGTGTCCCGATCCTTGTTCAGGCAGTCGGCCGCTTTTTCGT
>NZ_JBVVPR010000121.1:0-2809 GCF_055811835.1 Bradyrhizobium sp. WSM4874 | reverse complement strand
GAGCTCGAGGACGCGGTCGACGTCGAGGACGACCATGAGCTGGCCGTCGAGACGGTGGACACCGCCGGCGAGCTTGGCCATGCGGGGGTCGAGATTGACGGGGTTTTCTTCCATGCCGTCCTCGGCGAGCCGCAGCACTTCGCCGATCTGGTCGATCAAGAGGCCGTAGGATTCACCGCGCAGGTCGACGCCGACCGCCATCGGGATCTTGCCGTCCTCGGGCTTGGGCAGGCCGAGCCGGGCGCGCATGTCGACCACGGTGACGATGCGGCCGCGCAGGTTCAGCACGCCTGCGATCTCGCGCGAGGACAGCGGCACGCGGGTGACGCGCTCGGGCATGAACACGTCCTGGACGCGGGAGATCGGTAGGCCGAACAGCTGGCCGCCGATCATCGCGGTGACGTATTCGACCATGGCACCTTCGCCGGACTGGGTCTTCTTGGTCATGTTGCTTATCTCCTGATCCCGCTGGTTACGCTGCTGCGCGGCTCAGCTCGGAGGCACCGGCGGCGCCCGCGGTCTGTTCCTTCAGCGCCGCGATCAGACCGGGACGGTCGAACTTGGCGACATAGTCGTGGAAGCCGGCCTGACGGCCGCGCTCGATCGCCGCCGGCGACACCAGCGCGGAGAGCCCGATGATCGGCATCGCGCCCAGATTGCTGTCGGAGCGGATGGTCTCGGCAAACTCGAACCCGTTCATGTCGGGCATCTCGATGTCGGTCAGGACCACGTCGAAGCTCTGCGCGCGCAGCGCAGCTAAGCCCTCCTGCGCGGTCGGCGCGGTGCGGACGCGGTAGCCGGCGGCCTTGAGCACCGGGGCCAGCATGTTGCGGAAGAACGCCGAGTCGTCGACCAGCAGCACCGATTGCGAGTGCAGCGACGGCTTCATCTCCTTGCGGGTGAACCAGTCGGAGAACGCCATCGGCAGGAAGTGGCCGACGTCGATCACTTCGGTGGCCTGGCCCTTGATCACGGCCGAGCCGAGAATGCCGGAGGAGGATCCGCCGACCTCGATGTTGAGCCGTTCCTCGACGATGTCGATGATCTCGTCGACGACGAGGCCCATGGAGCGGCCGTCATCGGAGAACACCAGGATCGGCTGGGCGCCCTGGCTCGCGATGGTGACGCTCTCCATGGCCACGAGCGGCATCAGCTGCTCGCGGTACTGCACCATGTAGCGGCCGTTCGAGAACTCGATCTTGTCGGCCGGGAGTTCTTCGAGGCGCGTGACGAGCCCGAGCGGGACCGCCTTGGGCTGGGACGAGCCGGCGCGGAACACCAGCAGCGAGGTGGTCTGCTCGCCCGATCCGATGTGGTGAGCCCCGTTCTCGTTGTTCATGTCATGGGCCGAGGAGCCGGCGGCGCCGAGCGCCTTGGCAATGCCGTTGGGGTCGATGATCATGATGACCGCGCCGTCGCCCAGGATGGTATTGCCCGAGAACATGTCGATGTGACGCAGCTTCGTCGACATCGGCTTGACCACGATTTCTTCGGTGTGGAACACGCCGTCGACGACGATGCCGAAGGTCTGGCTGCCGACCTGGGTCACCACGATGAAGCCGTTCTCGGGATCGGAGACGGCGCCGTCGTCGATCTTGAGCAGCTTCTTGAGGTGGATCAGCGGCAACAGCTTGTTGCGCAGCCGGAGCACCGCGGTGTCCTTGATGCGCTCGATGCGATGCTCCGAGTTGGCGCGGGCACGCACCAGCTCGACCACGGAGAGCTGCGGGATCGCAAAGCGGTCGCCGGCGGCTTCCACGATCAGCGCGGAGACGATGGCGAGCGTCAGCGGGATCTTGATGGTGACGGAGGAGCCTTCACCGGCGACCGACTTGATGTCGATGGTGCCGCCGATCTGGTCGATATTGGTGCGCACCACGTCCATGCCGACGCCGCGCCCCGACACCGAGGTGATGGCGGCCGCGGTGGAGAAGCCCGGCGCGAAGATGAACTTGTGGATCTGGGCTTCGCTCATCTTCTCGAGCTCGGCCTCGGTGACCAGCCCCGAGGAGATCGCCTTGGCCTTGATCCTGTCGGTGTTCAGGCCACGGCCGTTGTCGGCGATGCAGATGATGATGTGGCCGCCTTCGTGATAGGCGGACAGGCGGATGGTGCCCTGCTCGCCCTTGCCGCCGGCGAGACGCTCGGCCGGGGTCTCCAGGCCATGGTCGGCGGAGTTGCGCACCATGTGGGTGAGCGGGTCCTTGATCAGGTCGAGCACCTGGCGGTCGAGCTCGGTGTCGGCGCCGTGCATCTCCAGCTCGATCTGCTTGCCGAGTTCGCTCGAGAGGTCGCGAACGATGCGAGGCAGCTTCTGCCAGGCATTGCCGATCGGCTGCATGCGCGTCTTCATGACGCCTTCCTGCAGCTCGGCGGTGACGTTGGACAGCCGCTGCAACGGCACCTTGAACTCGGTGTCCTCGTTGCGGCGGGAGATCTCCAACAGCTGGTTGCGGGTCAGCACCAGCTCGGAGACCATGGTCATCAGATGCTCCAGCGTATCCACGTTGACGCGGATCGACTGGTTGGCGATGCTGGCGCCCTCGCCGGCGCCCTCGTCGGCGATCGACTTCTTCGGCGCGGCCTTGTCCTTGGGTGCCTTGGTCTCCTTGGCAGCTTCCTTGGCGACGTCCTTGGCAACAGGCACCGGGGCTTCAGCGGCAGGCGCGGGCTCGGCCTTGACTTCAGCCTTGGCAACCGGGGCCGGGACTTCGATCGCGGTCTCGCGGAAGGCGCGCTCGAGCTCGTCGAGCGAGACTTCGCCCGGACGCAGCGGACGCTCCAGGCTCTGGTCGGCCAGCACGCCGGG
>NZ_JBVVPR010000120.1:0-3227 GCF_055811835.1 Bradyrhizobium sp. WSM4874 | reverse complement strand
TCAGCACCCCGAGCCTACCGGCTCAAGGTGGGCAACGCCGACCTCTTCAGAAATTCAACAGAACCCGGGACATCCCCGCTTGTAACGGTGGCCCTTGCCAACAAGCTCACTCGGATCATTTGGGCAGCGGCATCCGAATCAAGAGATTAAAGCTTGGTAAGTGCAAGAAAGGTATGATGAAAGACAACGGTCGCCACCGAAAACCACGCAAACCCGCCAGTCGTGGGAGCTTTAAAGCTCGCGTCCTTGATTTGACCCAGGGCCAGCGGAGATACGACCCGCCCTAAAGGCCGGACATACGATCGCAGCCGTCCAAATCGTTCAAAGTGCCAATTTGTGCTTGCCATTAGAGGCCGTCCACATACCACGACTGAGGCTGGGCCCCCGCTCGATGCCGGCGCCCGCCACGACCTCCTGGAGCGAGTTCGCGAAGGAAGCGACATGAAGTTCGTCTTCATCGCGAAGCACCGGGCGATCTGGCCGGTGGCAGGGCTATGCGATTTCAACTTGACCAGCCCATCGTTCGAGGTAATGCACAATCGACGCGCCTCCGCCAACGTGGTATCCTCCTGATAAGCTTTCCAGTCTCGTCACCGCACATTCCGCAATGGAATTCAGCGAAACATCGAGGCCGACGTAGATCATGACTTTTCTCTTTTCCGTTGGAGTTGGTCCATGATCGTCAGCCAAAACTTGCCGCGCGGCAAACCGGTCAGGCGATCGAGACCGAATACCCCATCTCTTCCGCGAACCGTGCTCGTCTGTCCGTCCTTCTTCGGCCCGGCCTCTAACTCCTTCTGGGGGAAATACTCAGTGGCAGGCCACCTTACTGACGATGTGGATCCTTCATCCAGCTTGGCTTGCCAATGATTACCTTAGGCGCGTCGATGATGGATGCTGGATTGAACCCGGGATCCATCGGGAACGTATAATCCGCATGATTGCCATCCGTGATAAAGCCGGTCGCATAGAGTGTTTCCAGATAAGGATTATCAGACACCAGCACGTCGGCATAGGGCAGCAGCGCGCCAAAAGTGGCACGAAAATCCATATCCGGACGGCCGGGTAGGGTAATCGGCACGCCCTCAGCGCTATAGTAATACTTGTAACCGTTAACGGAGAACGCCTCGGAGATATAGGACGTTGTGAGTGGTGTACTGGCGAACTTCTCGCCTTCTGCCTGGAAGGCTGCGGCCACCTGGTTCATCTCGTCGAAGTTGTTGGTCCCCTTGAAGCGGCTGATTTGCACCATGGCGAGGGCGCCCAGCCTACCAAGAGAGGTCAGCCAATCGCTGGCCTGGGTCACCGCATCATCGTCGATGTAAGAAGAGTGGACGTCTTCCACCCTGAGGAGCACCGGGATCAGATTGAGCCTGCCGTTCGGCTGGACCGTGACATTGGCCTGCACCAACGCATCAAATACTTTGGTCGTCTTCTTTTCCACGCCCGCAACGATGCGATCGGTAGTCGGAACATGGCTGGAATAGATCTTTATGCCGAGATGGTTGCGCACCTCAGCATTCTGCGGTGCCGAGAGCAATTTGATTGCCGCGATCGTCGATAGCTCGTCCTTCGGATCGATGATGACGTTGAATTCCTCGCCGTTTATGTTCTTCTCGCGAACGTAATCGAGGATACTCTGCAGATCTTCCATGTTTTGCGGATTACCGTTGCGGTCTAGTGCGGGCGCGCGCTCATTGGTAATGGGATTCCATGTCAAGAGCTTCATCTGCCTGATTTCCGAAGTCGTGACGTCCGAAATCAGGCAATTGCCCGGATCTCCGGTAACACGCCCTAGTGTAGTGTCATGCATAATCCAGGCGTGGCCATTCTTATCGGCGCGAATATCGAGCTCAACGGCATGGAAGCCGTGCTTGAGCGCGTTGTCTGCGGCTGAAATGGTGTTCTCGAGAATGCCCTTGGAATTATCGAACAAGCCGCGGTGCGGCAGTATCTGCTTTCTATGGGGATCGATGCCGCGAGCCTTGATCTCCGCTCCCGTCAGGAAAAGATCCTTCCCGTAACTGGAGAGGCCGATTTCGAACTCTGCGTCGCCAACTGCGGGCCCGTCCAGACCGAAGCTGCGCTTCCAATCGGCCTTATTGCCGGCCGCCAACCACTCGGTGATCGTCTTGTTGACGGTGCCGTCGACCGGGTCGTTCGGATCATTGGAGCCAAATTTGGCAGTTTTCTCGCCACACGCGGAAACCCGTAGATTGATGGGCTTACCGGCCGGTCGCGCCTCGCCCATTTGTGCTTGCGTGCTAGCGCTCGCCTGGTTCCCCGCAACAGCGTTGGTGCCTCCGTCGACAAGCATAGAATGGTCAGTGCACCCGCCAGCCGTCGATGAGGCGACAACTATGGCCACAACGATGTCGAGCCGGACCAGTTGTTTGCACCACCGGCGGCACGCGGCGAGAGAGAGAAGGTTGCGAGAGCTGATCAGAACTGTCCGTCGCGCCATATGAGCGCTTCCCCTGCTGAGAATTAGCTGTAGTTGCTGTTGGACGTAGCTATACAAGCTTTCTTAAGAACGGATCGAGTTCTCAGAAAACATGATCATTGTCCGCGTTGACGTTGCTTCGATAGAGAAACGCGCTTATAGCCACCTGTTGAACGGCTGCGTTAGAAACCCACGATTGTCCTCCTGGTGAGCTGACGACGCTGCGCAGGATTCCCGAACGCCTGATGACGAGTGCGGCGCTTAGCTGGTGTCCGCCGGCGGCCGCAAACGCGTTCTCCCTGGCAGGGATCTAGCCCCTAACTAGCAATAGGTGTGCCAGCAGAGAAGTTGTGCAGTGAATGCTTCAATGGCCATACCAAAGGTACGCCTCGCCGGTGCGGCCAGAGGCTCAACGTCGAAATTGTGCCATCAAGCTGGCACGGATGAATCGAGAAACGCGGCATCAACTTGCTGCACAACCAGTCTAGGACAACCCAGTTGTGCGAGCTAATCGGGCCGACCCCTCAACTGCAGCACACGGCCCTCGCATTTGCCTTTCCAAAAGTTCAATCCGAACGTGTGCTGTCGTCGAGTAATCTCAACTGATTGAGCTGGCCTGAGAATGTTGGCAGTCGCGCACGGTTGTCAGCTTTGCGTCTATTGTCGTCGGCTCGATGCTCGGAGATGTCCCGATCGCTGTTGAACTGCGTCGGGCCGACGTTGCCGGGATGAATGTTACGCGGCCCTCGAGACGTGGGCAACGGGCTTGATCGTCATGCGATCG
>NZ_JBVVPR010000119.1:0-3230 GCF_055811835.1 Bradyrhizobium sp. WSM4874 | reverse complement strand
ACTGAGCTTGGAGTAACCCCGCAGACGGTGTTCGATTATCTCGCGCGCGGATTGCTGGCGGGTCATCAATTGGCCAAAGGCCAGCCATGGCAGATCGAGCTCTCGGACAAACAAATTACTCAGCTTCGCAACCGGGTACGACGCACCAACCGTTCCAAGAAGGAGGCATCATGAAGTCATCGGCTCGCCGATAACGTCGTGCCAATGTTCGACGGGGACCTGGCTGGTGACGATGGTGGAGGCGCGACCGTGGCGATCGTCGAGGATCTCCAGAAGGTCGCGCCGTTCAGGCGGATTTAGAACTGACAGGCCCCAATCATCGAGGATCAGGAGTTGAACGCGGCCGATGGTTTTAAGCAGTCGGCCATATCGGCCGTCGCCGCGAGCCAGGGCAAGTGCCTCGAACAGACGCGGGACGCGATGATACTGGACCGAACGATTGTCGCGGCAGGCCTGGTGGCCGAGGGCGCAGGCAATGCAGCTCTTGCCGAGCCCGGTTGCCCCTGTGACGAGCAGGTTCTCGTTGCGGTCGATCCAGTCGCCGCCGACGAGCCTGGCGAAGACGGCGCGATCGATGCCGCGTGGCGTGCGCAAATCGACGTCTTCCACGCACGCGCTCTGGCGTAGCGCGGCGAACTTGAGACGGGTCGTGAGACGTTTGGTGTCGCGCTCGGCGGCTTCGCGATCGACCAGCAATCCGACGCGCTCCTCGAACGACAAGGCATCGAGATCTGACGATCGTCGCTGCTCCTCCAGGGCTTTGGCCATTCCGGTCAAGCCGAGCGAAATCAGCCGTTCATGGGTCGGATGTGTCAGCATTGGGGGGTCTCCCTATCAGTGGAAATAGCCCTGACCGCGGATGTTGCCGTGGCGCAGGGGCTGGTGGTCGGACGTCTCGTCGAGAAAAGCGCGATCAAGGCCGCTCTTGAGGATCGAACGGATCGAGGCGACGGAGCGAGCCTTGATGAGGATGCCGCGTTGGCAGGCCGCATCGACGCGCGCGTTGTCGTAGCTCTTGGTCAGCGACAGGATGCCGAGGCAGGTGCGAAAGCCTTGCTCGGAATGAGGCCGGGCCGCGATGACGGCCTGGAAAAACGCCGCGGCAGAGGGACCGATCTTCTCGCCGGCAGCGATCAATCCTCCCGGCGTCCATTTGCCGTAGCGGCGGTGGGCGCTCGGCATATGATCGGCGATGGTGGTATGGCCGCGGCGGTTGGGCGCGCGGGCGTGGCTGGCGATCCTCTGTCCCTTGTGGAAGACCTCGATGGTCTTGTCGGCGATGCGGACATCGACGAGTTCACGGATCAGCCGATAAGGGGTGGAATACCAATGGCCGTCGATCTCGACATGATAGTCGGGCGCGACGCGGCAACGCTTCCAGCGCGCAAAGACGTAGGGCTGGTCCGGCAGTTCTCCCAGCTTGGGACGATCGATCTCGGCGAACAGCTCGGTCCGGCTGGAGCCAAAACCGCGGATCTGGCGGGCGTTGAGTTCGACGACGAGGCCGCGGATGGCCGCATTGAGCTCCGCCAGGGAAAAGAAGCGCTGGTTGCGCAGGCGGGCCAAGATCCAGCGCTGGGCGATCTGGACGGCGACCTCAACCTTGGCCTTGTCCTTTGGCCGCCTCGGCCTCGCCGCCAGGATCGCGGTGCCGTAATGACCGGCCATCTCGGCATAGGTTCGGTTGATCCCGGGATCGTCGCGATCGGGGTTGGTCACGGCGGCCTTGAGATTATCGCAGACCACGAACTTCGGCACGCCGCCGAGATACCTGAACAGGTTGGCATGCACGCCGATCCAGTCGGACAGGCTCTCGCTTGGGCAGGCCTCGGTGTAGGTGTAGTTCGAGGCCCCCATCGCCGCGACGAACAGCTTCATGGCGCGCACTTCGCCGGTGATGGGATCGAAGATGTCGATGGTGTCGCCAGCGAAATCGACGAACACCTTCTCCCCACCGATGTGGGTCTGACGCATGCTCGGGCGCGCACGCTGCTTCCAGGCTTCGAAGGTCGTGCAAAACCAGGTATAGCCGAAGCCGTCGGGATTGGCGGCGCGATACTCTTCCCACAACAGCAGCCGTGTCACGCTGCGCCGGCGTAGCTCCTTCTCCACATAAACCCAGTCGGGGGACGGTCGTCGGTCGCTTTGCGAGGCAGCCTTTGGCGCCGGGAACAGCAGCCGCTCCAGGCCCTCGTCGTCCATGCCCTCCGGCAGCGGCCAGCTCAGCCCGGCAAGGCGGGCACGCCGCACGTAACCATGGACGACGCCATTGCTCACCCCTAACGTTCGCGCGATGACGCGCTCGGTCAGGCCCTGGTGCCTTAAACGTAGAACTTCTCTGATCCGGCGCATCGACAATCTCTGCATCAGGCTTCCTCATTGGTTGAACGAGAACTCCGTAGCCCGGCTGAGTTGTCGGCCGAAGCGTCCGGCACCGCCAAAAGGTGCTCATGATGCGGTGAAATCCGTGCTCACGATCCCGCGAAACGCGCACCCCATATTGAAACCCGCTTGGCGGCGGTCAATAGTTGGGATTTATGATGGCGGAGCCGAAGCGTTCGCAGAGTAGCCCGACCTGGTTCTCGAGCTTTCCCTTCTCCCAGCCCGAGGCAAGCGTGCAGGCACCGGATCGACCAGGTAATGGCTGCACATCTGCACCAAGCGGCGATTGTAGAGAGGCGGCCTTTGCTGACAAAGATCCTCTCCACCGCCGTCCTCACGTTGTCGTAGATGCCGCGCCGGAAAGTCCACTTGAAAAGTGCGAACGCCCGGTCGTGGGCGTCAAACACAATCTCCTGCGTCTCGCCCGGATAGGGACGCGCAGAACTGGCCCCCATCCGGTACAGAGACTCGTCTCGCTCGTGCGACGTACGATGATCACGTCGTAGCGCCATCACAGAAGGCGCTTTCCACGTCAAACCCGCGACGGACTAAGGCCGGCGGTCGTAGGGCTCGCTGCATCATTTTGATTCCAATGACATACAGATTGTCGCCCGATAAGTGGCGACGCTCGCCCGGGCGGCTTTGCTCTAACGAGCTACACCGATAGTAGGAAACGACCACGGGCATAGGCATCGGATATTGTTTTATATTGAACATCTATTTGTCATGCCCTTGGTGAATTTCTAATGGTCACGTTATGTAGGAAGGTCCTGGTCGAGTAGCTCAGCCATTTGGCTTTCGCCCTCACAGATCCGGGCAGGCGGCTTTCCCGCACCCGGCTCTTCCCG
>NZ_JBVVPR010000118.1:0-3332 GCF_055811835.1 Bradyrhizobium sp. WSM4874 | reverse complement strand
GGGGGGCGAGTTTCACGCAATTGAGGCCTAGCACGTCCTGAGGGCGGCATCGAACGTCGCGACGTGGCGATCTGCCAAGCTCAAGTCTGATCGGCCGCCCGGGCCTGATTGGCTGCAAGCACCGCAAGCCCCTGCGACCGCCGTGACGTAATGTGCCGCTCACACGTGTGCATCCGTTGGCCCGCGCGGTTAACCTGGTGGGTACGGGTCGCACCCATATACCCACTCGCTCCTGAATCTTTTGTCGTAGCCTTGGACTAACCTGCACGTCGTTTCCTGCCTGCCCATGTTTGTGAGCATTTTCTACCGCGACACTGATGGCCTCTTGCTCAGTGGCATATGGGCCGGAGTACACGTCCTTGAGCGAGACCGCCCATTGGCCCTGGTAGCGCGTGACGAAGTATTGAACACCGGTCATTGGCATACCTCTGGCGAGCACCGCCCAATTAGATCGCCCCAAAGCTGAAGTTAGCGGCCAGTGACTCGGCGCCACAATCAGAGAGAAGCGCTGTCCCTACCAGGCGCGCCGCTAACTTCGACGCTGTCAGCCTCAGCGGCGGAAGAAGCTGACGCTGGGATACATCCATCAGGAAACGGCCTAGCACAACTACCAGAATTGGTCGGCCCCACGTCGTCGACCGGTCTCTAAGCTGGTCCAATAGCCTTGCAGCGGCGAGAGGCATCACCATGGCAAAACGAGTGCGCCTTCGTTGCATAAACAAGACTGACAGACCTAACGCACATGAGACGATCAAATATGTCGGCGACCCTGAATTCAGACGGAACGCGATGGAGGCTATCCGTCGCGAAGGCTAGCCTTGAATCCGCATGTGTGCTGTGGCGTTGCGTCAGTCTCGTTTTAGTATCGCGTCACCAGCGCGGTCAAAACTTCTATTCCAGGTTAATCGAGCCGTGTGACCCCACCCGCCGCGCGGCGAGGGTTGGGTCTATGAGATCAAGGCCGACGGCTAGGCTGCCATGCCATCTTCGACGGGCGAGCATAAAAGTCCGAGACTCTCCGCCGCGGCTTTGCAAGTGAGGCGGCCACAATGAAGGTTGAGCCCGGCTTGCAAGTGAGGATTTTCAATCAAGTGAGGATTTTCAATTACCGAAGCAAACCCTTTGTTCGTTAAAGCTAAGCCGAATGGCAGTGTTGCGTTGTTTCAACGCCTGACCGGACGTGACGGGAACAGCCCCGGGCATCTTTGCAACACAATAATGGACGACGCCTTCTACCTGATAGGTTGGATCCGCATGGGTCGTCGCATGCGACGTTTCAAAACAGCCGCCTTGATCGATGGCCACATCCACAAGCACGGCTCCACGCTGCATTGATTTGAGCATCTCGCGCGTAATTAGTTTCGGCGCGCTCGCACCTGGAACTAGAACAGCTCCGATCACGACTCCGCCGCGAACACTTCCTGTTCGATCGCTTCAATCGTCGAGAACCGGGTGCGAGCCCGCCCCTTAAACATCTCATCCAATTCCCGCAGTCGCGGATCGAGCGGTCAAGGATTGAGACCTCTGCTCCAAGCCCGACAGCCATTCGCGCGGCATGCGTTCCGACAACACCCCCGCCAATGACCACGATGCGAGCCGACTGCACTCCGGGAACACCCCATGAGGAAGCCGCGACCGCCGCTGTAGCGCCGAAGAGCCGTTCCAGCCGCTTCGATTGAAAGTCTGCCCGCGACCTCGCTCATTGGAGCGAGAAGTGGGAGACCACCATGCACGTCGGTCACGGTCTCGTAGGCGATCGCGGTGCAGCCGGAATCCATGAGGCCTTTTGCTTGCGCGGGATCTGGGGCCACATGCAGATAGGTGAAGAGAATCTGCCTTCCCGCAATTGCGACCATTCGACTGGCTGAGGCTCCTTGACCTTCACAACCATGTCGGCGGTCGCAAAGACTTCTGCAGACGTATCGGCAACGACGGCACCTGCCTTGCGATAGAGCTCGTCGTGGGCTCCAATTCCGTCGCCGGCATTTGCCTCGACAAGGGACGCTCTGGCCTGCACTCACGTACTCACGAACAGCGCCGGGCGTAAGTCCGACACGATACTCGTGTATTTTAATCTCCGTCGGAACACCGACTCGCGTGGCCAAACTCCTTCCTATCCTACTGATGGTTGATAGCGAGGAATGGCGTTGCGTACCCTGCAAGTTGGGGCTAATTGACGACGTTTTTGCCGGAAATCAGCGATACTTGGCTATAACACGCAGGAATCAAAACTATGGAATTTGACAAAATCGATACCAGGATCTTGGCTGAATTGTCGCCGATGCCAGGGTTAGCATACCAATTGGGCCGGCCATTGATTTCCTGAGAAACCAACGCCGACCGACCATCGAAGTAGCGGTTGAAGATGGCAAAGAGTGCCGCGAGGCTGGCTGCCGCGCCGAGCGAGGCGTGGAACGCAAATGCGGTGTCCAGGGCCTTTGCCGCATCCACCGCGCAAAGAACGGCGGAAACCAGGAAGAATGCAGCCAGGCCGGCTTCACCTTCCGTCATCCATTTCTAGGATTGAGACTGGTTCATGGAATGATTCTCTCTTGCGCAGTCCCGGAGCGCTTCCGCTCCATCGATCCCGATTTCACCACCGGCCCTTTGATCAACATCAAGCCGGGTGAGAAATGCCGCTGCCGCGCGGTGCGCCGCCCGCAGATCAGAAGCTCCGGCGCTTTGTGGCGCCGGCAGGCAAGCTCGACCGGACCGCGCTGGTCTGGTGGCTACCCCAGATCAGAACCCCGGCGAAAACCACGAACATCGCGACTACGCCGGCCGAAACCAGAATCGAATCAATGGGCATTGCGACCTCCTATTAGGACGCGGTCGACTATGCATAAAGGAGCGGATGTGCGCTTTGATGCGGATCAAACCACCGCCATCAACATTCGCTGGGGCGGTCACCTTCCTGACGCCAGCGGCGTTCCGGGTAACGGTGAGCGCCACAGACGCCCCTCCTCCATCCGGGCGCACGGTCAGACGGTGGTTCCTCGGTTGCGTTGGCGTGTCGCAACCCCATCCTGCCGGAGAACTGCCGGTGACCACCGCAAAGCCGCCCGCCCGCTACGGCGCTATGTGAAGGCGCGCGTCCGGGCGGCTTTGCTCTACCGAGCTACACCACCACCGGGGAGTACGTCATGCCAAGCTGATGAATGCTTGTGGGTGCAAGTCCCATCCGGCCAAAGCCGAAGCAGGCAGGCCGGGACCGAGTCTTGCGGGCGTCGCGGCAACGCGGGGTTCGAAGTGTAGACAGGAGCCATGCGGGGTGCGGGAATGAGCCTCGAAAGGTGGATGTTCGCGGAGGCCGAGTGTGTTCCCTAAACACG
>NZ_JBVVPR010000117.1:0-3351 GCF_055811835.1 Bradyrhizobium sp. WSM4874 | reverse complement strand
CTGCCGTAAACAACAAGTTCTTCATTTCTATTCTCATGTCTTGAGTGCCCCGAGCCTCGTGCGTCTTAACAACGTGCGCGCGAATTGCTGTAGCTGCGTAACAACATTCGCGCCGAAAGAAATGCGCGAACCGAACGCTGCGTTAGGTTCTGCGTTGCAGATCATTCCCAAGTGTCTCAGTGCTACATGCCGTGAGCGTAGATGGCGCAAAAGTAAGCGAACAAGCGGCCGCCGATTCAGCGGAGTAGGCGTACGGCAAGCCTGATCATGGAGAAGAGCGAAGTGCGCTTTGCGAGACCCTTGCTCTATCCCGTCCACCACGAAGGAGACATCTTGTACGCACTGCCGCCAGATATCGGTTACTTCAAGATTTGGTGCCGGCGCTTGGATGCGAGCGCGAGTAAGCCTTCTGGATCCGGCATCAGCCAGCCGAAATCGCTCAGCGCAATTGTCTCAAGGTCGTTGCACTGTCCACACCACTCCTGCCACCCGCAAAGCAGTTGGCAACGCGGCGCCACACACCTGAGCATCCAGCACGCTCATTCAGCTCCACCAGGAGGGCGAAGCAGTCACCTCCTTATGCGTGCCGGAGGCGAGATCGAGGTGTCCGTCCTCACGGGTACGCCGCTCGGCTCCATCTCTCGGCTGGAGCACCCGCTCAATGGCTTCGAGGACGAGCGGGAACGGTATCCGGTGGTCCAGGGATTGCACCGTAACGCTGCCTCGGAGCAGGCGCTCGAGGACGGCGAATTCGCTTGTCACGGCGGGGGGACTGAGAAGCGCCCAACCTCGCAAACCAGGCCAGGCGTGCAAGTCCGACGTTCGACCGCCGCCTGCGCCATTCCAGCCTGTCGTTCTGGCCTGCAAACCCTGCTTGTCGGATTAGACACGGATGCTCCGCTGCAGTTCGCACTTAAGGAACGGATGATCGGGGTTGTCGCAATCGTGACGAGCGCAGCTCGAGACCTGCGTCGATCCCACGGGAATGATGCCGATTAGCTCGCCGCGGCCATCTTGCCACGGCAAACGGCGCATCGCGGTCGCGATCGGGGCCGACGAGATCCTCGAACACAGGCCGCCTCAGCTTCTAAAGACACGCCAAGGTGCGCTCCGCGGGCATGGCACGACATGATCGAACCGGCTTGCGCTCCTCCGCCGCGGACCCGCACTTTCGGCAGGTCGGCCTGCCAACATCTCACCCCCGCCCTGCCTTTCGGATCACTTGGGCCTCGATCTGCCTTCGGCGGCAACCAAGCACGCGAGCACCCTGCCTTCGCGCCTTCTCGCTGCATCAATGGGTCGTCCGTGCCCGCCGCTATCAATTCACGCCGTTGCACACCGGCGGGCACAGATGATCTATCGGTCGAGCCGCATCGGGGCTTGGCGCGCCAAGTCGGCGATCTCGGCAAAGGCGGGCGCATCGAGCGATTGAGGGCCGCGCCACAATCAGTTGAACTCGAAAAGAGTTACACGCTCGCGCCGGTCTGAGTGAGCGAACTCAGGGGCCGTTCTGAGCATCTGTACGTTGCACTATCAAATCGAGCTCGAAGGACCAGTTTGCGATCAAATTGCCAAGGCCTTTCGGGTAGCCGGTAGCTTTCCTGAGGCCCCGGGAACGTTCCCACGCGAACATCCGCCGCCCAGCGCGATAACCCGTCCTGCATGAGCTGAAATCCCTCAGCGTACGCGCGAACGAATTTAGGCCGGTGGACGGTCGTCAATCCGAGCACATCATGCAAGACGAGCGCTCGCCCTGAGCATCCGGGTCTGGCGCCGATTCCGATCGTCGGTATGTCCATCAATTCGGCGACGCGAGCAGCAGGTTCACCGGGCATTCCCTCGAGGACGAGAGCAAAACATCCGACCTCTTGTAGACGGTGTGCGTCATCAGCAGGCCCAATGCATCATCGTGGCTGCCGCCCTGCACCTTGAAGCCCCCAATAGCCTAACACTTTGCGGCGTCAAGCCAAGATGGCCCGTAACAGCGATCTCACAACCGACCGAGGCGCGAACCATCTCGACACGGCTGGCACCTCCCTCGAGCTTCACCGCATCGGCACCGCGTTGCAGAAAGCCGCCCGCATTGCGGATAGTCTCCTCGGCGCCCAAGTGAAAGCTCATAAAGGGTATATCGGCGACTAGAAGAGCACCGGGTCTGGTGCGCGCGACCGCCTCTAAGTGGTGGTTCATCATCGCCATGTGACCGGAAGGGTGCTGTCAAATCCAAGACAGACGTTCCCGACACTGTCGCCAACGAGAATAATATCGATAATCGGATCGGCGATGCGAGCGGCGATCGCGTCGTAGGCGGTTGTCATTATGACGCGACGCCCTTCCCGCCCCATTTCTCCAGAACCGGAATGGTACGCGGTCAATAGGCGTCTTCGAAACATGACTCTTTTCAGCCCTGATCCGTCCTGCCCACCGGAACCGCTGACCCCAATTCGCGCTTACCATTTGCCACTAGTTAGGCTGAAAAAGCGGACAATAGTAGGGCGATGAAGCCAACAATGGCTTCTAATGGCAGCCGTGGCGCGCAAGATCTAATCCTCGCGCGATCGGCGCAAGTGCGGACGAAGCGCTCAGAACGCAATTCGCTTAGTCTTGGCGCCTCTCGATCTGCGAAACGCCGTCGTTATGGGTATCCACAATCCTCATGCGTCTGCGCTGCTCGAACGGACGCTTGTCGATGACCACAATGCCGCCTCCAGCTCAAACTGCGCGTCGTGCTTAGACGTTGCACCCCGGCCTGGCGGGCGGACGCAGGGTAGTGTGGGAGGTTTGATTGCGGCAGGACAGCTGGCTTGAACCTAGGCACCATAGGCGCATACTCGGCGGATGCTCGAGCAGCGACCAACGTTCATGGCTCGGAAAAATCCCGGACTTGGCTGGGGTGTCGATATTCTGTGGCCCGATGGCGAAACGGAAGCAATCAAGGGCTTTATTACGGAAGGCGACGCGGTCAAGTGGATTGCTGAGCACGAGCACTCTAAGGCGACGCAGGGAAATACAAACCAAGAATCATCCTTAGAGCATTAGAAATCCCGTCTACGCAGAATCGGTCGACTGACAGCACGCCGGGAGCCGGCGAAAGATACCGCCGTGCCCGTTGAGCGCGACAGTAACACGGCAACAGCTTGCGGTGCCCCCTTCAAAATTCGCCGCCTATTCCGCTGATGCTTCACGCGGTCAACGCGCCGTAATTTTTCCACGTTCTGGCAGTCCCGCCGCTTACACAAATGGTGCCCTTGTAGCCGCTGGCGATCGGATCGGTGTATTAGCATTACAGTTGCTTTTTTGATTTGAAGTGGGCGCGTTGAGCGGCAGCCTGGTGAGCTCTGCGCCAGAAGG
>NZ_JBVVPR010000116.1:0-3537 GCF_055811835.1 Bradyrhizobium sp. WSM4874 | reverse complement strand
CCGGGCCAGCTTTGTCACCTTGGCCGCTGCTATCTCAAAGGCCGCGCCGGCGACGCCGCCAACGTCGTGCTCTCAGCAGTCGACCACAACTTCCGCCGTATCCTCGCCTGGCTCAGAGAACTCTTGTGCCTCTTCCTGATCCAGCTATCGCATACGTTTGCCTGTCCGCTCCCGCTCAATTCGGCTTCTTAACGGACGACCAACTACGGATCCGCGCTCACGGCGCAACCGGGCTAATCGTAGAGGCGGCCAGCTACTAACTCGAGCTCGCCCTCATCGTACGCATCGGCCTGCCCACACCTTCGTGCTCCCGGTGCCTCTGTCCCGGATGGTCGCACCCTACGCCACGATCTTGAAAACCGCAGCCGAACATCGGCACCGAGAATCTTATACCGGTTACCAACCCAATCGAAAGCGTGTTCGCGACCGTGCGGCACAGAGCCGTGCGGACGAAAGGACCGCTGTCGTCGACGACCGCCAGGCTGATGGTGTTCAAGCTGATTATCGCCGCATCAAAGACCTGGCGGCGGCTCAAAGGCACAAATCAGTTGCCGGAGGTGATTGCAGGTGTCAGATTCAACGACGGCATCGAGGTCATCCACATGACGGCAAACCACGCCGCCTGATCGCCTCGTCGCCCAAAATTCCGCATAGCTCCATCCCTGGCCACTCCCCACGAAGGCGGCGCTCCGCCTCCCATCATGGTCGCACGCCGACTCATTGTCATGCCTCATACCCGAATCGCCCCGCCAGTCGCTAGCAGGGCCCGTCCCGTTCGCCGGAGCCGAAGGGCCGCGGCGCACAAGATATTTGGCGCATTCAGACCGTTGTTGCGCAACTTGCAACATTCGCATCATTTCGTTCAGCGCGAGCGCATTTTGGCCACTGTATGCGAGGTCTTGGCCGCACCTGACCCCCGGCTCTCGCAGCTCCATGACCGGGCTGACGGGGCGGATTCGGAACCAACGCCTAATCAGGGACAAGGAGAGGCTCTGGGTGGCGAATACGAGCCTTGACGTCGGTGGCCAGCCACAGTCGACTCCATTTTAGCCACCTGGTTCAGGGATGGATTTCGTTCGCGCTAACCTGGCCGGTACAAGGGGAGTTTTTCTTCAAGGTTTGTGGGTCGCCATGTTGCTTCGGCGATGCCTCCCGCGAGAGGCGGCCGCGTGGCGCTCGCCCCGGCCGGGGCGCGGACCGTGCTTGCGCGGTATTTTCAGGACATAAGTATCGAATGCTGCGAGATGCGCTTCGTTCGCTGCCAACGCGTCAAGCGCGCGGCTGCCGCGCTTGGCCGCGATTAGCTCCAGGAGACACTCCACCGCCGCGATCGCTGGAGTCATTGTATGAAAGAACGATGGCGTTTCGGTCTTGATAGGAATCACAACTTCGGAAAGCTTAGTAATTGGAGACAGATCACTGTCGGTCACTGCGATGAGCTTCGCACCGCGGGCGACCGCAAACTCCGCAGCCTCAACTGTGTAGCGCGTGTAGGGGCTAACAGTAACCGCCAATAAAACGTCTTGTGGACCGACGGACCGCAGCACGTCATTGGCCGTTCCGCCTATTCCGTTGATCAGTACCGTGGGCGACCCGAGCAATGAGCCGACATAATGCATCAGATATGCTGCAGGAAAACTTGAGCGGAGACCGAGACAAAAAATGTGACGCGCCTCCACGATCAAATCGGCTGCAGCTGCAAATGCAGCAATCGCGGAGGGACGGAGGAGGTCCGTTAGATGGCTATGCAAGGCGTCGATCGTATCACCGATAAGGGGGGCATCGCCCTCGGCCTCTCGTCGTGCGAATAGCTCTTCTGCACGTCCCGCGAAGCCTTCGGGGCGCTCCCTAATGCTATCCGCGACTATCTCTTTCAAGCCGTCGAATCCCTCGAAGCCGAGACGCTGTGCAAGCCGCGTAAGCGTGGCCGGCGGTACTCGCGCCCGCCGCGCCTGCTCCCGCATCGACAGCAATGCGACCTCTGCTGGATGATCGAGCAACCAACGTGCGGCGACCTTCATTTGTCGCGGCATCCGCTCGTAGCTGTCCTTGATAACACCTGCGATGGGTAAATCCATTGCGAAACTTCCTGCGTTCGAGCCGATAGGCGCTGGAAAACAACAAAGCCGGCTGTTTTTCTCACGAGGCCAGACCGATTTTATTGTGGCCTTAATCGGCAATCTTGATCTTACGCCAGCTTCCGTGCAATCGGCCAGTGAGATTGCTTCCCAGGGTTCAATGAGGCATTGAAGGAAGGCATTGGCACCTCACGTTCGCGGCGTTAACGCAACGAGGCCGTCGCAGATGCTTGGACGATGGTCGTTTAGTCGTAGCCGGCCTCGGATGGCGGCCGGTGCTCAATGGCGTCAACCCGCGTCAGTTCGGAATGGCAGGCGGCGAGATGATGCGGCATTCGATGACGGCGAGTTCCTCATGAGGGCATCTCTGCTGCGCCAGCGGGCAGCGCGTCCGAGGGCGACAACCGGTGGGGCGTTAAGAGACGTCGATAGATCGTCGGTGATGATCACCTGATTCGTCTCGGCGCTCGGGACCAAACGCCGTACACCTCCGCGAGGACGTCGGAAAGTATAAGGATGCAGTGGATTTGCGTAAATTAGGTAACGACGTGAAGCAACATCTTGCCGTTATCGTACGTCTCATGGCGCCTCCGAACGCTGCGGATTCTTCCAGTTGACTCCCTGATGCAGGCGCGTCAGGTGCTCCGATCCCGGGTCAATCAATCGAGGATCGAATATTCTGCAGGGCCACGGACCGCGGGACAACTACTAGCAAAAGGCCAGCCGACCGGCATCGCATGCTGCATAGCCGCGCGGTACGCTCCGAGCGCGGACCATGGCGGTCGCGCTTAAGTTCTCGATTTGCAGCTTCAGATGGGCGATCAACGCCTGGTCGTCGGACTGCCGGGCACGGGCGGCCGCAGCCTCCCCAGCAATGCCGCTTGCAGGGTTTCGACGTCGTCTGGCAGCGATCCAAGGCCGTCACCCAAGGCCCCGATGGGAAAAGAGGTGATTTGAGGCGTCTTTTCTTCCGCACCTCAGAACGTTTTTGAGCCTATCCTGCGCTCTGTGGCCGCCGCGTGTGCTGCGGATTGCGCCAGTCGATTAACTGGAGATGTCCCGATCGCTGTTGAACTGCGTCGGGCCGACGTTGCCGGGATGAATGTTACGCGGCCCTCGTGACGTGGGCAACGGGCTTGATCGTCATGCGATCGTGGTGAGCCTGAAGGGCCGCACGCAGAAACGACAATTGCTTGTGCGCCTTCAACCGTCGGAAGCCCTTGTTGGCCTCGATCATGCCGGCCGCGACCCATATGTGGACGGCCCCCGTGGCACAAGAGCTTTGTGAGGTTTGATCGGATCGCTTGCATCCATATGTGCGGCCTGTTGGGTGCAGCTTGGTAGCCACTGGCCAAGATGGCTTCCGCAACACGAGTTCCAATCACCGCAGCGGCCTTGAACAGCCAATGGGTCGCACGGATTTACTCGCGTCTCGGGTCGATCGATCGCACCATCTCTT
>NZ_JBVVPR010000115.1:0-3610 GCF_055811835.1 Bradyrhizobium sp. WSM4874 | reverse complement strand
AGCACCCCGAGCCTACCGGCTCAAGGTGGGCAACGCCGACCTCTTCAGAAATTCAACAGAACCCGGGACATCCCCTCGGTCGGAAAGGTGATGGCCTTCGGCTGCACCGTGGTGTCGACGGTGACGCGCTTGAGGTCCTGGCCGCGTAACGCGCCGGCCTCGTGCGCCACCCGCAGGCTCTCCGCCAGCAGCAGCTCCAACTTGTCGCCGAGCCGCTTGCGCCAATGGCTCAGGTCCGAGCGCTCGTGCGGGAAGGCATGCTGAAAGAACTCTTGCCCGGTGAAGAACTGGAAATACGGGTCGTGAACCCAGCGCTCGCAAACGCCCTCATCGGACAGCCCGTAAGTGTGCTTGAGCAACAGCAGCCCGATCATGAACCGGGTCTCCAGGAACGCACTTGAGCCAATTTGTTTAGAACTTTGACTGCGAGGGCCCGCAGACCATCTTCACCGGGCTCCTCGATAGAGACACGCGAGCCGACAGTGATATTCGCGCGACGTTCCAGGCGAGCATGCCGCGTGTCCAAGCATATCGGTCACATGAGGAGCGCAGTGCGAGGGATGAGGCTAAAGGGTTTGCTGGTTTATCTTTTCAGAATGAGCACCATTGCACGTGCCATTCGCTTCACTGATCCGGTGTGCCGAGCCAGCGCCGCCGCTATCTCCGACACGACATGACGACGCGCCAGCCACGCAAGCGGCTTTCGTTCAGCCTGCGTCCATTCCTTTGGCTTGGACGCTTTCATTTCGAGATGGTCGAATGATCTCGATGCGAGCGATATTGAGAAATTTACGAGTGGCTGCGAGCGATCAAGGCACGCCGAGGCCCTCCGAACGAAGATAAGTTTGAATTCATGGCAGTCGGCGCTGTGGCGGCCGCACCCGACACTACAGCCGGCAGGCTGGCCGGGCACCCGATCCGGGTAGTGCCGTTGATTTATCGCAAGATAGCGCGGGTCGAGCGGTGGCAAACTTGCCGGCCATGTTGCTCAGGCTATGGGCCCGGCTTCTACACACCCGGGCCCTTCTTTTTTTGCGCCAATTATTTCCTAGCTCACGATCAGCCACGTCAGCCCGGCGATCGTGCCGTAAAAGCCCGCGAGTGCAATAAGCACGAAAGCTCGCTCGATTTTGTCCATTGAATTTCCCCCGCAAGAAAGCCAATCGGAAAAGACGAAGGTTACTCCCGGTCAGGTTCAGTTCAAGCGCTCTTGTCAAGTTGCGGCAACCGCAGGACTGTGGATAGCGGGGAAAATGCCAAGCCGCGGTGGTAAAGCAGCCGGCCTGGACAACCTCCTAGCTTGACCCATTTTACTCTCGCAACTCAGCTTCGCGAGCGTCGCGCGGAAGTCCGCGAGATCGCAGAGCAGCTGGTCGCGCTCGGGATTCTGCGGAAGCGCGCGGGCTTTCGTTTCCGCGTCTTCGGCTTGCTTTTTCAGATCGTCAAGCATCTGACTTATTTTTCTGCCTTAGCCCGATCTCGACCGGGCTTGCGGATTGCCTCTGGCCGAGAGGGAGGTTCTGCTCGGCTAGCGCGCTTTGGATTCCGCATCTGATCCGCCGGGCTAGTATTCCGATTTGTTCGAAATCCAGTTCATGGCCTCCGATTCCGTCGCGAAGTCGCCAATGTGGGAAACGGGACCAACACCGGTTTTCACAGCTACAAACCAACGTCCCTTTTTTGTTATTTGGGGAGCAAAGGAGGGGAAGGGCCGCGCCAGTTTGCTGACTTGTGGGTCGTTGCTCATTACTTCACCCTCAGCTTGAGTTCGACCAGCCCACCTGCAAGTTCAGAGAAAATCCCGAAGCCGCGCGAGCTCCACGATGATTTCTCCCGAGAGGACATCGGCTATTAACGGCGGCTGAGGCTCCGTATGAATCTCGTAAAGGTGCCGCTGGTGCGCCGGCTTGGCCATGAATTCCCTGATGCATTCGTCCAACGTCGCCTCGACCAGTAAATACGGTCCGCTAGGGCTGGCGCACCTCTGGTTGTCAAGTGAGGACCATTTCCGAAGGACGGCCGGCGCATCGAAATTGATATGATGATGGTCGGTCGAGGGCGCGTCGCTGTCTATCACTCTGGACCACTCCTCCAGTGGCGGTTGGCCGACCGCTCTTCGGCATCGCGTAATTTGACCGCCGGATTCCTCATTTCGCCTTCACCTTCAGGCCCCGCCTCATCAGCGTCCTAATAGCCGCCGGCCGCGTCGGCGCGTCGGCCTGCTCTGCAATCCAGTTATCGACAGCCGACAAATCATCAGGCTGTAAGCGAACGCCAACCAGCGTGCCCTTCTCCGCCGAGCGGCGCCACCGCGGCGTTGTGTTATCACTACCTGACTTTGTCATGCGTTGTGATAACACAAAATCAGGCCGCCGCCAAGGTATCAGCTTGGCAGACGGCGCTAACCAAACGGGAAAGGTTCTTCTCCGCCATGGCTATCACGACTCTTAGCACACCCGTCGCGCAGCTCGTCCACGATCACCGCAAGATTACCGACATGGTGAAGGGCGCGCTGCCCGAGCGCGTCATCAGCCTGCTCGACGACACCTCTTGCGACATTTTGAAGGAGCTGGCCGGCGCAACGCCTGCGACTTGGCACGAGTTCGCCCACAAGGTGGCCGTTCTCATCGGCGCACTTCCGAGCGATCCGACCTCCGGTTGGCTGAAGCGGGTGCATGCTAGCTTCGCCAAAGATCTGATGACGCTGCTGGTGCGCTCGGCGTGGGCGCAGAGCGAACTCGCCGAGGCTGCTGAGTAACGACTGGCCTGACCGCCAGCGGCCCGTCCCTTCAAAGAAAGGCGGGCTTGTTCTTGGCGATCCGCGATGACCCTTATTTTCGTTGCTCCTTCTCGTATTCTGCATGCCCGTTCGTCAAACCATAAGCGAAACACAGACTCCTGCATTGACCGCGGCACTGATTGAGAATGCGCGACTCGCTTCCTGATAGCGCTCGACGCTAGTCGGGTACTTTTCGAAGATGTCCCTCAATTGAATCTCGGCGTCAGGGGCGTCCGGCATCGCGTGAGTATAGACCGGGATTCCCGCGCGTCAGAATCCAAGCAAAAGGCACGCCGGTGGCGGGCCTGCTCGTCAGATGCCAAAGCGCGGCTAGCCGTCTTGGCAGGGAATACCGAAGTTGTCATAGGCGAGAGCGAATGACTCTTTGCTTTTGTATGCTTGAAGCAGAAGCGAGTGCCGACTTCCGCGCGATCGGTCCACCAATCGACGTTATTGCTTTTCGCGATGCGGGAGGCTTCGCCGCGTAAAAGATTTAGTTGTCTTCCGGCAGCACGAACGATCAGGCAATTTTTCTCCTTGGACACAATATCTTCTCCAATGGCACAGGACGCCGAACGCATCGGCAATAAGAGCCGTGAACACGAACGCCGCAGCAGGGGTACTGCCGCTGCGCCCCGCGCGGTCAAAAATTCCCGGGCGAAAAATGACTTGGTGAATATGCAGCCAGCCCCGGTGGGATGATCGTACCGCAGCATCTCTGGCTCGCAGTATGATGTGTTTCGGCATGGAATAAGGGCTCTGACGCATTTATGGTGCAGCACTGGTCATGTGGCACCGACTAGCCGAGCCTGCAGCAAGTCGAGCTTGGCG
>NZ_JBVVPR010000114.1:0-4038 GCF_055811835.1 Bradyrhizobium sp. WSM4874 | reverse complement strand
CCGCCGGCGGCAATGCGGCACCTCGCATGTGAAGCGCCGCGTGAGTAATCGGAGGCGCACCTTTCTGCCCGCTGATGGCAAATCGGCCACGTGCCGGATGTAGCGGCTATGGACTCGGCGCGATAGTGTCGCGCACAAAGGGCACTGGGCCTCCGCAGCCTCTGACCGAACAGCCAGAATAACCGAATCCTCTGAATCACTTACGCCATCAAAGACCAAACCACTCGGTACTAGCGATGAAATTCGAAAGCCTGTCCGCATGGCGCCGATTCTCCGTTGAAGAACCACAGTCGCCGGCGAACTTCATCAGAAATGAGTCAGAGCCAAACATGGACGCCTATCCTACCGTAAGTCTTTCGACCTTGGGATTCCGGCAGTTGAGGTAAACTCTGCCGCGCTGCGCACGAGGGCTCGCGCTCTACTGATGTACCGGGGTCTTCATTCTGATCGATGCGGACTCAAATTGGTAGGCCGAGCTGCAGCTCGGCCTACGGTACGCCCTGGCGTGAAGACAAGAAGGCGGATCGGCTTTGGAGCGGGTATCTCGTTTGAAGGAAGACGAGCGACAAGTTTCGAGCTCGCAGCGGCTTGAAATCGGGACGCGTCCGGTCCTGCTCCGCGTGATGACCTCGAGATCGTTGAACCTGCCCCTCAGTTTAACCGTCCGGCCCCGCGAACCTTTGTCCTCGCAGTGCCTCCAGACCTTCTCGATGAGCGGCTGTGCCTTCCTGACAACGGGGGGACGCCGGGGTGTCGACACCCAGTCAAGGCGATGCCGGTGATCTTGACGACGCGACGCCGCGTGCAACCGCCCGCAACTGACTGGAAAGCGGACACAGCAAATATCAGTCTCCTCACACCGGCGTCGGACTTGAACGCTCCCCGATGGTAGCAAGCGGACTTTCTACGTGGCCACCCCGCGCCGCAACAATGTGACGAATTCATTTGCATATCCGTCACGTGCAGCGACGCTGCCTGCATCAGCCGAGCGACTCGGTCGTAAGCTCGTCGTGGAGCAGATGTTCGCGATTGAACATGAGAGGCCTCCATCATCATTCAACATTCCGCGTTTGTCGTCTTCAGCCGTGTCCGGCTGAAGACGTTAATGTCGGGGTTCAGACACTGAGGCGCGAGTATCCCGCCGTTGGCGCCGAAGAACACCCGTGTCTATGGCTCCCACCCCTGCCGCGGTCGGCAAACAACAGACGGAGATGCTACAAAGCCATCTGACAGCGATAGCACCAGATCTCGAATGCCGTACCGTGACGGCGATGGTTACGCTTGAAAAAACCGCGCGCGGGCTGATGCCGTGCGACGTTGTCTTTGGTTGCACTGATGACAACGCCGGCGGCCTGGTTCTGTCGCGGTTCTCGACCTTCATGGCCACCCCTGTGATCGATTGCGGCGTGCTGCTGGGCGGCGATGGGGCCTTGGCAAGCATCAACGGCCGCGTAACCCCCCTCACCCCGGGGGCGCCTGCCTCGTCTGCCGCGACCGGATCGACCTTGCCCGCGGGCAAACCGAGCTGCGAACGCCGGAGGAGCGGATACGACTTGAAAACGAGGGCTACGCGCCCTCCTGAGAGGCATAGAACCAGCGGTGGTGACCTTCACCACCAGCATCGCTTCAGCCGCCATTAACGAGCTTCTGGAGCGCCTGATCGGGTTTGGGCCGAGCCCGAGGCCGACCCAGGTGCTGTTCCGCTGGCACGAGCGGGAGATCTCGACCAACAACGCCAAGCCGCGACCGGGTTATTACTGCAATCCAGAAAGCCAAAAGATTGGCAAGGGCGATAGTCATCCTTTCCTCGAAACAGGCATGGCCCGGGCCATAAAGATTCGTTGGTGGCAGTGGTCGCAGCGACTGCGTATGCCAGCCGAGAGGAGGAACCTTTCGGAGGCAAGTGAGGCCCCGGGCGATTTCGATCCCAACCGCGCGCGATCTCCAGCCTAGATCCCGGTGGAGCGCGACTTCGAGCGGGATCTCAGAAAGTAGATACAGGGCCATTGAATCGACGCCGGTCCGTTCTCGGGCTGCGAGATCATATTCGAATAAGCAAGGTCGATCTTGAGGCCGCCCCTCCGGCCGCTTGGCCCGAGGTATTCGCTGGGACTTCACAAGGCCGAGCACGCACTCGACGCGGTAAAATGACCGACACGTCGACTGATGACACCTAAGGCTGACTCCCAAAAACCCTCATGCTTCCGCTGATTAGCGTCGACGACCTAGTACTTTTCAAATCCCACCATTTTCATGCGCCAGCGGTCGACGCCGCCCCTGTCGTCGCGGTGGATAAACGTCTTCCGGATCGAGGTCTCAAGGTTTCTGCGCTCGATTCCAAGCAGGAACGGAATGTCCAGTTGACGCGTTTGCGCGAAGTTTTCAACCACCGCCTCAGTTGAATTGCAGGGCGGCAGTCTTGCGGCAATCCCATGCGTGGCATGCAGATCCTCGATAAAGTAAAAACCTCCAGGCTCAACGATGGGAAAGAGCTTTGCTAGAGCAAGCTGCTGGTGGTAAGCGGCGTGCGAAGCGTCGTCGATGATGATCCTTACGGGCGGGAGTGAGCTCGCAAGGCGTTCCAGGGCTCCCGCATGGCCCATATCAATACGTTCGAAACGGAAGCGGTCCGTCTTAAAGGCACTAAAATCGGAGATGTCGCATCCGACGACATCGGCTTTGGGAAAGAACTCCAGCCACATCCTGATAGATGGAATGTCATAGACCTTGCGAGTCAGCAGTGTATCGGGATCGAGAGAACCGTGCCCGTGCTGCAGTCCAATCTCGACCATCGTGAAGGCTTCGTGGCGGAATTCCTCGAACAGAAAAGAGTAGAAGCCGGTGTAGCCATGGGCGTAGCCAACCTCATCACCCTTTGTCGGTTCCTAGGGTATTTGCTCGTTTGGTCAAATTCGGGACGCCCATTTCCAAGACCACCTATTCTTAAGACGCAAGCACACACGCTGGATGGTATCTCAAGTAGCGTGCCAAACGGCAAATACTGATTCGTCTTGCGTATTCCTATTTAGCGCCTGTCGCCAGTTCGACAGAATGTCACGACTCTGACGGTCTGCGTCACAGACGCTCCATCTCACTACGTTTCGACGGCGGAACGGCAACGAGCCACCTTGATCATGTGTCTCTGGTCAGGATGACGCGATCGCGAGAAAATCTCTTCACCACTGAAAATGCGCAGGCCGATGGAGGCTCGCGGACCCAGCTACCCGTCCGTAGCGACGATCGCACTCGCTTCGCGGTCAGAGCCCATTCTCGATCGCTATTAACAGGCCGAGGAACTTATGGGCGGGACAGATGAGGCAGCGTCAGTTCGGCTTTGCCCGCAATAGCTTCGAAATTTAGTTTGTGAGCGGCGGCGGCCAAGACCGGCACCGAAACTGCACTCTCGCCCGCAAGGCGCACGGCGCAGTTAATATTCTTTGCGGAATTCGCAATCGAGATTGCCAGAACATCGGGTTTCTCGCCCAACAAAAAGGCCACGAAGCCTTGAAATATTCCGCTGTTCGTGGAGCCGCGACTAACCAGAGAGCGGAGCGTTACGAGATCGACATCAAGACCGCACGCAAATTGGCAAACCTCCGCGGCGGCTTAGTCGAGCCTGGGAATGCAAGGTCAGGCTGCGGCGGGCAATCAGGCGTGTCGTCAGCGCCGCCGTTAGCCCGGAAGTCATGAAAGAGTCGACGTTGCCGTCGAATGCGCGGTGAACGGCGAGGCACCGTAGGCCTGCCGAGCACACAGATTCGGCGCGGCCTTCAGATGCCACTTGACGGGTGATGGCCGGGCCTTCCATACGCGGTTCTAGCGGCCTGCCCGACGCAACGCAAATCCCCTCGGCAGATGCGGTTCGATACGCGCCCATTGCCTGTCGTTCAGCCAAAACAAATCAGCGCGCATTCTCTCGCCCCCGAATCAACACGTAGGCAAGAGAATCACGTGGCGCTATTTAGGTACAGACCCTAACATTACAGTTGCTTTTTTGATTTGAAGTGGGCGCGTTGAGCGGCAGCCTGGTGAGCTCTG
>NZ_JBVVPR010000113.1:0-4279 GCF_055811835.1 Bradyrhizobium sp. WSM4874 | reverse complement strand
CTGAACAAGGATCGGGACACGCTGCTGGCTTTCTATGACTTCCCGGCCGAGCACTGGAAACACTTGCGGACGACGGATGAGATGGACAAGCGATTTTTTTCGTGACCGAGATGACGATTGCAGACATCGCTACGTCGATTCTTTTGTTCGGCTGCGCCGCGGGTCATTCTTCCGTCCCGGCCATCGATCTCGAGCCGCCGCGCGCAGGGGCGGTCAAGGCTGGCCGCGTTTGCGGCCACCGCAAGGCTTGGCCTTGACTGGCCCGAGCACGGCGGCATGCTGGCGTGGAACGGGACTGCATTCCTGGCTGGCACTTGCCGTCAGACGGGATTACCCTCGGCGGGCGCGGGCGACCTCGTGGCGAAGCGTGGCGCATCGGCTGCAAGCGCCACCAGGCTGCCCTATTTTGTCTTGCCGAGCTGAGGCGCCCGCGCGCCGGTTTTTGGCCGCCGTGGTTTCCATTGCGTCACCAAGCGCTCGTAGCTTTGCTCCGCCTGTGCGGCAATCAACATCTCGCGGTCGCGCAATGCCTTGATGTTGTAGGCATACGCTGGCCCACGTCGGCTGCCTTTCTGTTGCGGATGTCCGGCTTGAAGCTGCATCGCGCGGGTCTTGATGGCGACCAGTGCCGGGCGTGCCCACAGGTAATCCTCGCCCTTCGTCAACAAATGCCAGCAAAGCACGGTGAGCTTCCGGGCCACGGCCACCGCGGCGATCTGATGGCCGCGCCGGGCGCGGATGCGCACGAAAAACGCATGCAGCGGACCGGGCGCCTTGGCCGCTGCCCAGGCCGCCTCGACCAGCATGGCGCGCGCGTGACTGCGGCCGATCTTGCTGATGCGGCCGTGATGAGCGGCGCCCAGTCCGGATTGCCGCACCCGCGGGTTCAGCCCAAAATAGCTCACCAGCTTCTGCGGGCTGTTGAACCGGCTTATGTCGCCGATCGCCGCCATGATGCCGGCAGCGACCGCCAAGTTGACGCCGGTGATCGTCATCAATCTGTTGACCGCGGAATCGTCTATGGCGTCCTGCGCGATCTCGCGGTCGAGCAGGGCCAGATCTTCCGCCAGCCGGTCAAGCTCGCGCACGTGCCGATCGATCGCTGCGCGCTCATCGTCCGGCAACGGTTGGGCGACCAACCACGTCCGGCCGCGGCCGTTGAAAAGATCGGCATGCGGGCACTTCGGGATCAGGTGCGCGTGCAGGATCGAATGCACCTCGTTTTTGAGCCGCGTGCGATGCCGCACGACCTGGTAGCGCCGCGCCACCAGCCGACGCTTGCGTTCCGTCTCCGCGTCAGGCGTCCAGATCTGCGGCAGGTACCCGGCCGCCTGGAGACTGGCGAGCGTGCCGGCATCAATCTTGTCGGTCTTGACGTGAGCCTGGGCGATCGCCTTCACCTGCAGCGGATTGGCGATAATCACCCGTGCCACGAACGGGGCCAGAACCCGCGATACCGCCATGCTGTTGCCAGTCGCTTCGACCACCACCTCATCACTGGCCAGCAGGGTCTTGCCAAATCCTTCCAACCCAGTCCGCGTCATATCAATGCGGCCCGCATGTCGGAGCCTGCCATCCTCCCAAACCACCACCTCCCCGAAAGTTCGGTGGACGTCGATGCCAATCACCCGTCGCATTCGCACCTCCTGCCAATCAGACCACAAGACGGGAGCTACGGGCGACACGACAACTACGGATTCGCGCTCTCAGCGCAACCGGGCGAGTCGCAGAGGCGGCCAGCTACTAACTCGAGCTCGCGGCTCATCGAATGCATCGGCCTGCCCGTACCTTTCGTGCTCCCGGTGCCTCTGTCCCGATGGTCGCACCATACGCTACGATCTTGAATATCGCAGCGGAACATCGGCACCGAGAAACTCTCATACCGGTTACCAACCCCATCGAAAGCACCTTCGCCACCGTGCGCCACCGCACCATCCGATCGAAAGGCTGCCTATCCAACAGGACGGCGCTCGCGATGGTCTTCAAACTGCTTGAGGCCGCGCACAAAAGCTGGCGTCGTCTCGATGGCCACAACCAGTTGCCAAAACTCGCTCTTGGTGTGACATTCAACGACGGGATCGAGGTCGTCGCTAAACCGACTGACCGTCAGCCCATAACCGCCGCCGCCTGACCGGCCCGCTCGTCACCAAAAATTGGCGATAGCTCGGCCATATGCGGCTGACCCAGTTCGGCTTTGTATTTCAGTTTCATTTCCTGCTGCCGGAATTCTCGATCACGGAAAATGTCGCACTGCCGATGCGTGCACTTGGCAAGCTTTCTCAAGCAGCGATGTCGGCTAGAGCCATGGAACTGCTCAACTCCTTCGGGCTAGGCGATCATCTGCGCAAACGTCCAGATCAACTCTCCGGCGGTCAGCGTCAGAGGGTAGCTGTGGCTCGCGCGGTCGCGAACGACTCGCGGGTCATCCTTGCGGACGAGCCGACCGGCAGCCTCGATTCCATCTCGACCATGCAAGTATTCGAAATCCTGCGCGATCTGCCCGGTTTCGGGGTCCTTGGTGGCAGTCCGAGCAGCGGATGGCCCTGATCGTCGCGACAGTGCAGCAGGATGGCGTATTGCCGCATGTAGCGATGTTCCCGGTAGACCTATTGTTGCCTCATCTATTTTGCTCCTACCAGGGAGCGAAGGAAGCCGCTCGCACAGCTGGTGGGCATTTCGAGCGCGACATCGGCGCGCTCGGTCCTCGACCGAGCGCTTGCAAAGCCACCAGACCGGTGATCGGGCGTGGTCAAGGCCGCCAGCCGCCGAAGGCGGTGGCGCAAAGCGCCAGCATTGAGCACGGTCGATCACAGGTCTACTTCACGCCGCCGTTCCTTTATCCAGCAGCGGCGGGCTTTCCAGTGATGTGTCGATCACGTGGGTTTGTGCTGCGTTTTCCCGGGAGCTAAACAACAGTGCGCTTGATTGCTCGCTGCCCCACGATTTGAGACGACTTCGAAGAGTTCGGAGTACTTTGCTCGGGTAAAGCCCAGGGCATTCTGCCTGAAGCTTGCAAAGGAGTTCGCTGCCGGTTCGCCACGGCTCGGCCTCGAACCATTCGCGCAGCTGTGGCGTAGCCTTGACGAGCGGATCAGGGCGTCGTCGCTCACGCTTCGGCTTCGCAATTGGCCTGTCGGTCCGGCGGACCGCTCCTTCTTTCCACGCGATTCGCAAGCTCGACAAAAACTGTTCGATCGGTGGCGCCGCAGTTGGATGGCTTGCTGGGGCGGCGGCGGTGAGACTGGCCAACTTCTCCTGCATGGCTCGGATATCGCGCAGTAAGGCGACCGGATCCAGGCGGGCATATATTTCATTGACGCTGGCGCGAACGTAAGCGTCCGGTGAGGAATTACCCACAGATTCTCCTCCGACCATGACACCTAGCGCTATGTCGGTGAGACGTGACAGCCCGCGCCACATGACGGTATTGCCGGGTGGCGGATCGCTGGCGCGGGCGAGATAACCGCCGAGCCGGGCGACCTTGATCAGATAGTGCGACAGCGTTTTCCGTCTTGCTTTTGGTCTGTCGTTCACGAGGCGATCGAGCACGCCGATTTCAGTCGCGGTCAACGCGAGGGTTGGCGGCGCGTCTGGAGCCGAACGGTTGAGCATCGTCATCCAAAAGACCCGCCAACTCAGGATGCAAAAGAGCGAGATCAGATTGGTCAGACGCTGGGCGGTCCTGAGCTTTGATTCCTCAGCTTTGCAGCCTGATTTGAGGATCTTGTGGAACACCTCGATCTTCCATCTCAAAGCATACCATTCGAGCTTCTCAATGGCGTCGGTGCGGGAGCTAACAGGCAGATTTGTGATCAGCTTCCACTCGATTTTCTTTCTATTCTTCGGCGTCCCGCGCTCTTCGGCATGGATCACCGTCAAGGTCAGCGCGGGATAGCGCTTCTGCTTTCCGATCGGCGGCAGGACGCGAAGCTTGCGATATCGGATCTCGAGAATGGCCTCGTCGGGATCGCCGTTGTTGTTTCTGACGTTGATGCGATGCAGTCCTTTGACGGCAGCCCCGCCTTCGAACCACCCGAAGTAACGTATCGTTGCTCACGGGCAGCATAAGTCTACGGGCAAAACTCGCGGCCGGGCGGCCACCCAAGGCAAGCCCAAGGTGATGGACGACCAGATCGAGCCGGGCCGTTCGCCGCGCCCACGGCGCCAGAGCGCCGTCATCGAAACGCTCGGTGAAAATACGTCGACCGCACATAACAGTAACGCAGCGGAAGCGGCGCGCCACGATCACCAGGCGAACCGGCCGCCCCGCCAGCGGCAG
>NZ_JBVVPR010000112.1:0-5059 GCF_055811835.1 Bradyrhizobium sp. WSM4874 | reverse complement strand
CCGACACCGTCGCCCGCATCCAGCACATGGTAAGATCTAAATCCCTGCGATTGCCTCAGGATCTCACCGACGCCGCTGTTGGTGGGCGACAGGCAGCGGCGTTCAACTCTGGAAGCGCACCATGCGGCGGTGCGTTCGGACATGGAGCGGCATCGCGGACGCGAAGTTAAGACTACAGGCGACGGATTTCTGGCGCTGTTCGACGGCCCGGCGCGCGCTGTCCGCTGCGCCCAGAGGATCGTCAGCGCGGTGCGGCCGCTCGATCTCGAAGTGCGGGCCGGCGTTCATACCGGTGAGGTCGAAATGGGCGACGATGTGGGCGGCATTGCTGTTCACATCGCAGCACGGGTAGCTCAGCATGCGAAAGCGAGCGAGGTTCTGGCGTCGAGTACGGTAAAAGACCTAGTGGCAGGCGCTGGCCTCAAGTTTGTCGATCAATGGCCGGCCGAGCTTAAGGGTTTCACGGAGCCCATGCGCCTATTCGCAGTTGTCACCTGAATGAGTTCCGAGGTCGCGGATACCGATTTAAACAGCTGCGACACCATCGCCCGATGCCCACAAATGGACCATTGCTGACGTCCCCTCTTAATTTTGGCAAGTCCGCTAAGCGGGTCGGACGTCGGCCTTTGGCCGGCTTCTTCCATAACCACTGATGTGCGAACGAGACCCCTCGCAGGCATCCGTCCGACTCGGGGGCCATGATGACGGCTTCGACATCATGGCCTCTTCCTCCAGGAGCGGCGGCTGATGCTCTTCAAAGCAAAGGCGCAAATGCTATCGCTCACTCTGGCGATGCTCTATCTTGAGGGAAAGCCGATCATTAGATGCAGATCTTGATCACCCGAATTCTATTCGGATCAATTGTATTTGAAAGTTCGAAGGGTAAGTCGCAGAGCCGAAAATAACCCTGCTCCTCTATTCTCGTCGTGTCGGCTTGAGTGTCGCCTGTCGTTTCCCAACTCGCATACCCCGAGCATGTCGCCGCGATACAACACGTGAAGGCTACAATAGTGGCAATGATTGAGTTTCGCACGATTGACTCCGTCTTAAAATACGTGGGTGAAATGCGGCCGGCTTGGTGTTTGGCCGGCCGCTGATCTGCAATCACCAGCAACCGTAGAAATTGCAATAGGGGTACGTCCAGTAATACGTCGGGTAGTATGTCTCATAACAACCGTAGGCGTTGCAGATGACGCCCGCGTTAGCCGCCGAGGCAGCGGTCAGAAGAGAAGCAGCCGCGACAGCAGCCAAAACTAATCTACGCATTGTAGTTTCTCCATGCTGACGGTTTGCAGTCCGAACGCTCGATTCTGGCGGATCTGCTGGGTCGGTGTTCAGCTTCACCGGCTCCTATCGCGTGATGCTGGCCGCATCAATCTGTTCGGACATATCGCCGAGATGAATATTTTCGATTTTCAATGTCCGATATGCGCGCTCCGCCGCGCATAACTCTCCCCACGCGTTTGTGCCTTAGGGAAGAACTGCTGACCGAAATAACAGAGGTGGCGGCCGTGCATCTGCGGACTTCGGATGCGTTGCCGTGCCGCTTGTGCTCCGTAGAACGCGGCTAGCTCGTCGTCCCGACTGGTAGCCGCCCCCTGCGTCCTCATGCCGCCGCTTGCCTTTCCGGCAAGTCGGCCGATACTGGAGACTGCGTGAGGAGTAAAACCCGATGCGCCGATCGTGCATCTTCATGATCAGTGTGCTGACATTTTTGCTCAGCCTTTCGGCTGCCAATGCGGAAAGGCGCATTGCACTAGTGATTGGAAACGGCGCTTACAAAAACGCGCCAAAATTGCCGAATCCAGCCAATGATGCATCTGACGTAGCCGCCGCACTGGCAAAATCAGGGTTCGACATAATCTTCGAGACAAATTTAGACCAACTCGGGATGCAGGAAGCTTCCATCCGCTTCGCGCGCGAGGCTCGCAGCGCGGATGTCGCGTTGTTTTATTACAGTGGTCATGCCTTGCAGTTCGCGGGTGTCAACTACTTGCTGCCCGTCGACGCCGTACTTCGAGATGAGGCGGACCTAAGACGTATGGCACGAACCGACCAAATTCTTGGAGATCTACAACAAGCCAAAAATTTGCGGATTCTTGTGCTCGACGCCTGCCGTGACAATCCGTTTATGGAAGACCTCAGGCGTTCGATCGGTCGTAGCCGCAGTGCTGACGTTGCGCGCGGTCTCGCGAAAATGGAGAGTCCAGATGGCACGATCATATCCTATGCGACCCAATCTGGTCGAACCGCGGACGATGGCTCAGGACGAAATAGCCCGTATACCGGGGCGTTTCTAAAGCGTGTTGTAGAAAAGGACCATATTACAGCTGTGTTCCAGCACGTTGGCGCTGATGTGTACGAGAAGACAAGGGGAACGCAACTTCCTGAATTATCGTTGTCGTTTTTTGGCGAGTATTATCTTAACGGCAAGGCGGATAGTGCCGCAGCATCCGCACCCGCTCTAAGTCCTGCAGATTCCTGCGCGAGTGCTGCGGAGCATTGGAAAAGCGCAGAATCTCTTGGGATGATCGCCGCCTACGAAGACCATATCACCCGGTTTTCCGCTTGCGCATTCGCCGGGCTTGCAAGATCGAAGATCGCCGCTCTGACAAAACCAAGCACGACGGGGCAAACGTTCGATGGCGTCTGGATAATCAAAGAGGTGTGTGAAAAGACGGGAATTTGGCCAGCAAACACGTATCAGCTCACCGGAACAATAAGGGAGGGAGTTTTTCGTAGTCAGTATGGCTTGGTAGGACAGGTCGACAGCTGGACCTTTGATGGAAAGATTCAGAACGATGGGAGCGCAGAAATTGACGTGGAGGGGCTAACGGGCAATCCCGACAACGATCCACTCCATCGTCCTTCTAGAACACCAGTACATTATAAGATAGCTCTCAAGCTGGAGGGTACGCGCGGCGCAGGTGTCCGCGTCGAAACTCCGCGCCCGTGTCGTTCGGAATGGTCCAAACTTTCGCTATCTGCCGTACCAGCTTCAGGTGTTGTGGACTTCCAGGCAACTCGGCCGGCCAGCGAAAGTGCGGGTTCAGAGGGAAGCAAAGAAAAACAACACCAACGACCGAGTCCAACTGTTGATAGGCGCGCCAAGGCCGAACCGGAGCCGAACCCAAAAGGAAAGATAACAACGGGGATGAGTTGCACAAAAAATTTGGCTGGGTGCCGAGTGATGTGTGCTGACTATGGCGGGCGCCCGGATTGCGGCTCGACCGTATGTGTGCGGCTGCACCAAGAGTGCTTACGTACAGGTTGCTGGTGGGGAAGGGCGTACAGCGGTTGCGGGGTAGCAAAACAATAATACAGGAGGAAGCAGTGATCCTACGTGGATTTAGGTAGTCCGGCCGGTTACAATGAGGCGCCGAAACGATGCCTCATTCAGATGCAAGACAGGGCTATCCGATCTGACACTGCTTGCTAACGGCCAAATGTTGAGGGCCTGCCGCCCGATCTGACCAATTGAGCGTTATAGATGCTAAAGCGCGTGCTGGCATCCTGGGGAAATGAAGCCACTCACTTCTCTGTGTCGGAAGCGAGGGAAGCCATCGTTCGTCTCACGCTTGGTGATAAAACCAAATTGCTGACAGCGGCGAAAGTCTACGCGCGGAAGAATCGATCGAAGTACGACCACGAAGAGCTGTTCAGTGAAGCCGCCACTCGAATTTTAGAGGGAAAGCGACCGTGGCCGCGAGCTCTCCAATTCTTGCATTTCTTTTGCGGCGTGATGAAGAGTATCGCAGACAGCTGGCGAACAGTTAGAAGGGGCTATATCGAACAAGAATGGGATGACGCGGCAGCTGAGGCTCAACAGATCACAGAGTCCGCCGCTAGTAACACTGAGGACGACTTCGAGCTCTTCCAGCAATTCTTTCGCCTCTTCGAAGACGATAAGCTCGCGCAGGATCTGTTGACGCGAAGACTGCAGGGATATTCAGGCGAGGATGCTTGGATGCCACTTGGGATAACCAAAACTCGTTACGAGAGTACGCTCAAGAAAATTGAGCGGAGGGCAAAGTCATGGCGCCTCTTTCGCCGGGTCAACGAAAGAGGCGATTGATGTCGGAACGAGATAAGCAAGCACGTCTGGACCAAGCAGTTGATCACGCAGTCGACGATTTCTTGTCGCTCCCAGATAGCAAGGTGCTAGAGAGAGTAAAGGAACTCACTGGCAAAGAAGAGGCAATCGCGCTTGATTTCGATCGTCTCATAGTTCCCATTCTGAAGCAGCACGGAATTGAGCCTGATCGAGAGTCGCAAACCGAGGTCCCGACGTGGAATTGGCGGAGAGTGTTGCGCTTGGATTCAGTAGAGTTTCTGATCCACTCGTTGTTCTCGCGTCCGATGCGGTCAGCTTTCGCTACGTTAATTGTTGTTATTGCTGGAGCGACCTTGAGCGTTCCCCTCTGGAGAGTAACGCCGGACCAAGTCTCTAATGACATTGGTACTGAGCAAGGGGACATGCCGCGCAGCGTCCCGAAAGGAGCGACCGGCCGTGGTCCGGTCAAGTCAAGTACAGGCGAAGATGCTGTCTATATCGCACAACTGGTTAACGGCACGAACTTTTCCAAGGCTGCGGAGGCATTGGACCTTATCACTTTCAGATACTCGTCTCTGCTTAGAGATAAGTCCCTGGTGATCCGCAGGGCTACCGCCGGCGAAGATCGAGGTGCTTACATTGGAGGGGTTGGAGGCCTGAAGTCTGCACAGGATGCTGAGCAGCTTTGTAGTAAGATTCGAGCTGGCGGCGATCCTTGCCACGTTGTGAACGCTCCAAAAGAATAGGGTGCAAAAGCGAAGCCGGTTGTCTTGCTCTGCACTGGTCTAATTGAGTCGTTCCATAACATCGTAACGGTCGCGCGGCTTAGGAACGCTGACGGGCGTCGTCAGCCGGGAATACACAGGAGACCAACGCAGGGCGCCGCAACCGCCGCCGAGGATCGGTCTGCCGCTGCGCAGGACGCGCCCGGTCGTTCATTTCTGCGCGGGAGAAATTGTGATCCGATGTATTTCCATTTTCTGGCCGATGCCCTTCAAGTTTTGG
>NZ_JBVVPR010000111.1:0-5205 GCF_055811835.1 Bradyrhizobium sp. WSM4874 | reverse complement strand
TGCGCTTCGAGCGCGAGAAATTGATTGGGCGATTGCTTCCGCGGATATCATCGTGGCCAGCGGCCAGGCGCCGCTTCGCAGGCCGAACATATGACCGCACCGTCATTCCTTGTTCAACCAGAGAAAGATCTTGCAGCCCGGGCCGTTCCACATATGAGTCAGAGCCAATATTGCAAGCCGAATGACACCGGGCGTGCCGGGAACCGCTTGCATCCGCCGCAGCAGCGCGGCGAAGATTTGAGCGATCTGGGTTTGCGTCGCGGTCGATAGATTCGGCCACAGGCGCGGAATGTCGGCCGGACGGCCAGGTGGCTTTGCCAACGTCGGCAGGGGTCGATACGCAACGCGACCTGGAAGCGGTCGGTGGGTCATCGCGAATCACCTTCTCGTCGAGAAAGCTCAGACTCGCGCTCAAATGTTGCATCAATGGGATCAGCGTACGTGCGCTGATGCGCGGCAGATCGGCGGCGTTCGGGCCGGAAGTTATCGTCTTGGCAAGATCCGTCGACGCGATCCGAACCGCCCGCGGCCGGCCGTCCGGCAGCGCGACAACGACGTAGGCGGGACCGCGCCCCGACCGCTGCTTCAGCACCTCAACCCGGTGCCCAAAAAGAAAATGATGGGGGTCGGTGATCGTGACGTGAGACACGACCCGCTCGACAATAGGGGTACTCTGACGTGTTCGGTGACCCAACCCTCGGCGACGCCATCCTGGACCGCCTCGTTCACAACGCTCACCGCCTTCAACTTACCGGAGAAAGCACGCGAAAGAAGAACGCCCGCAATCAAACTCTTGACGCCGCCTCAAACCCCTGAACCAATCACCATGTCGGTCGAAGCGGCCGCTCAGGATCGCGTGAAATATCTGCTCACGATCAAACGAAACGAGCGCTCACACCATCGAGTGAAATCGCCGCTCACCATCACCGAAATGCGCAAGCCGTAAAATGGCCACTTCAGATACTTCGTCGATCCGCCGCATCAAGGCCAGATCGCCGGCGCCGGTGACCGGCGCGGCGATAGACGCCCGAACGCGCCAGATCCAGCAGCGCACATTGCCGGCGAACCGACAAATTCTCGCCAGGCCGCTCGACCGTCGCCCTGCGCTCGGGGACACTCATCGCCCGGGCCTCCTGGCCAACCAGCAAAGACATCAACCAGCCCCGGCAATCCAATCCCTGGCGGGCAAAGCACGTATCAGCCGCGCCCGCGCCGTCTCCGCAATCCGGACCAGCTCCAACGGCGCGAGCACTACCACCGTGCCGTGGGCGAGTTCAGAAATGTAAGCTTGACAACAAGCCGCAATCAAAGGGCCGAATGACACCCAGATTGCCGCGGCGCGGTAAACCTGACCCATGCTGTCACCTCCTCGGCAACAGTGCTGCCAATGCGCGAGCCCCATACCTGGACTGGGCAAGTTCAGCGAGGGCGAGGAGGCGGTGCTGGCGCTCGGGCGAAAACCCTGCCATTCCTTCTCCGAGGCTCTGCAGCGCCATGACGCAATTTTCGGACCTAGTGACGAGTCCATCGGCGAGGGCGAGGACGCGGTCCTGGCGCTCGGGCGAAAGCCGTGCCACGCCCACTCCCAAGCCCGCCAGAGCCCAGGCGCGATCCGCGGGATCGGCGAGACCCTCGGCCAGTTGGACAAGGCGGTCCTGGAGCTCGCCCGAAAGCCGTGCCAAGCCAGCTCCGAGGCCGGCCAGAGCCCAGGCGCGATCCGCGGGTTCAGCGAGACTCTCGGCGAGACGAACAAGGCGCTCCTGGTGCTCTTCCGAAAGCCCTGCCAAGCCCGCTCCGAGGCCTTTGAGCGCCGCGCCGCAACTCGCGGGATTGGAGACGAGTCTCTCGGCGAGGGTGACGAGGCGTTCTTGGCGCTCCGGCAAAAGTGCTGCCACGCCCTGTCCGACGCCCGCCAGAGCTCGACCGCGAGCCCCGGGGGCAACCATCTGGACGAGCTTCAGGAGGCGATCCTGGAGATCGCCCGGCAGCGCTGCCAAGCCCACTCCGAAGCGCACCAGAGCCCACGCGCGATCTGTGGATTTGGTAAACCCCTCGACGAGCATGAGCAGGCGCTCCTGGAGCTCGGCCGAAAGCCCTGCCAGGCCCGCTCCGAGGCCGGTCAGAGCCAACGCGCGATGCGCGGGTTCGGCGAGACCCTCGGCAAGGCCGACAAGGCGGACCTGGAGCTCGCCCGAAAGCCCTGCCACGCCCATTCCGAAGTCCGCCAGAGCCGAGGCGCGATGCGCGGGTTCGGAGAGTCGCTCGGAGAGACTGACCAGGCGTTCCTGGTGCTCTTCGGAAAGCCCTGCCATGCCCGCTCCAAAGCCCGCCAAAGCCGAGGCGCAATCCGCCGGATAGGCGACGAGACCCTCGGCGAGCTTGATAAGGCGGTCCTGGTGCTCGACTGAAAGCGCTGCCACGCTCTCTCCGAGGCCCGTCAGAGCCAAAGCGCGGTGCGCGGGTTCGGCGAGACCCTCGGGGAGGCGGACAAGGCGGTCCTGGTGCTCGTCCGAAAGCCCTGCAAGGGCCTCTCCGAAGCCAGCTAGGGCCCAGGCGCGATCCACGGGTTCGGGGAGTCGCTCGGCGAGACTGACAAGGCGCTCCTGGAGCGCGGGCGCAAGCCCTGCTACGCCAACTCCGAGGCTCCAGGCCCCCCGAGGGGAAAGCCGCTCGGCGCTCGCGACGAGGGGCTCTTGCTGCGTTAGGGTCAAGCAGTTGAAGTTGGGCGCGAGTGAGAGGATCACGTCGTCATCTCGTAACAGCGCGTCAAAATGATCCGCGTCCGCAAAGCCTGGAGGGGGTGCCGTCAACCTGTTCCAGATGGCCTGAACCCGAATAGCTCTCTGGCACCTTTCTTGAAGCGTCTCGGATTGCTGGGCGGCAGCACGCAGTTGGCGATTTGTCTGCGACATCATCAGCAGATCGATAGGGCTGAGCTTCCCAGCAATCTCCTCGACTAGCTCCGGCGACAGCAGATGAAGGCCAGCGGTGCTCTTGGGATTGCGAGAGGACGGAGCGCTTGACTCCTGAGGCTCAGGGCGCGTCTGCTCCACGACAGAATAGGATGATTGGCCCGCTCCTTCAGGGCCCACAGCCGGTCCTGCGGCAGTATCGTCCGCGCTCTCAGCTTCCTGGGCGCTAAATACCAACATGGGCGCCTTGCCACGGTCGTCGATGCCCCTCATAACCATCTCCTACAGCCCGACAAATTGGACGAGATCACCTTATTGTCGCGCAGCGGTCGTGAGCCTCCGCAAACGATTGTCGATGCAGCGGCCGTCTCACGTTCAGATCTGCCGAATCCTAGTGGGTTGAGATCGATGGTTTGGAGGACTGAACGTGCGTGGCAAGACGAACGGGTATTATTCAGGCCCTTGTACGCGCCGTACTCGACTCACGTCACCACCTGCCGCTTTGCCGGGCCAAAGGAGCACAGGCGCCCCAGACGGGCGCGCACTCGATTGGAGCCGAGATTGCGAAGACGTTAGTCTGCCCAATGCTATTCCCTACGGCATTGTTTCGCCTCGTTTAGAGAAAGTCGACCGTCTCGGCTTAAACCAGGACAGATGGACCGGTCCTAAAAGAGCCCACCTCGACGTGCATCTTGGGAGAGAGTTCGAATGCCGCATTGGCAGCTGCCTATCTTCTCTCCTACGTACGTGGTGATTAGCATCTCCACTATGTCCAAACAAATAGATGTTCATTATCAAACGATCGTTCTTCCGTATGAACGCCCCCGGGGTTTGCCGGAGGCTTCAACTCCTGAGAGGATGGAGCGACGACGAGAAGACGAGAACAAGTTTTCACCCCCCAGGCCGCACCCTAGTTTTATCCAGTCCTGAGTTCGCCCGTGCCGTTGGATTTGCCTGGTTTAGGCAGTGGCAGCGGCGGGGGCTGGCGTATAGCGCAGCGCCAGATCCCGGCGCGGGTGGCAGGTCATCGCGAACTCGGACGGGGTTCTCTATGCCAGCAGGAGTGTGGTCGTGTGTCGTTGTATGAGGTGGTCCCGGTTGTCTGAACAGAATCTCCGTCTCGAAAGTGAAGCGTCTGCCGGGGTTAGGCCGCCAAGCGGAATGGCGGCTGGGTGAAGTAGGCTTGATCCGGTGTGGCGTCGTCAAGGCTTTGGTCCGGCCGGCGGCCGTTGTACAACGAGGTTTGAGAACGCCCACAGGACCGTTCTTCGCGAGGTTCTTTATCGATATCATGCTTGGTTTGGTTGCCGAGTTTGCGTTCATGGGGCGGTCGATAAGGCTTGTGATGTAGCCTTCCGCTGCACGCTGGATGGATCGCAGGCAGATCGTTGGCTGGAGGTTCCAGCATGGATGTTCGACCGAACGGCATGCCCTGAGGCGGAGCTTTTGGCAGCTCGGCCATTTGTCAGCATAACCGCACTTGCAGCGCTTTCTGCGCTTCTCGATCTGGTGTTGATGGATCGAACGCCATCAGCTGCCCTGCTTTCTAGCGCATCCAGAGCCTCTCACGACCAGAATCGGGGAGAGACCCATGTCACGGCAGACGGCAATGCCAGGGAGCGGATACCGACACAATCGACAACGGCGGCCGCAGCAGCAGATGGATCTGTTCGGGAGCGGCCTGCCGAACGGCGCCATCGGCGCGCCCGCATGGCCGGAGTTGCCGGCGGAAGCCCGGGCGGCCCTCACAAGCCTGATGACGCAGTTGATCCTCGACCATGCTGCGATGACAGCGACGCCGCCCGCGAAGGGGATCGATCATGATCTCTGACAAGGTCAGGCCTCATCATCTGGAGCGTAAGGCGATTCTTTACGTGCGCCAATCCTCAGCACATCAGGTGTTGCACAATCGCGAGAGCAGCGCATTGCAATACGCCATGCGAGACCGGCTGACGGCACTCGGGTGGTCAGAGTGTCAATCGGCGTTCGAGTGGGACCCCTTATCGGCATCCAAAAGGATTGGATGCCGATCACCCCGAAAACGGGGTCCTTATTCCATGCCGAAACACAGCTTGCGCCGGGCTTGGTCAGCACCACCCATGCGATCCGCGCAATCTTGGCCGCCAAGGCGGTATCGCGAGCGATCAAGATGAGTCACGCAGGAACGGGCGCCATGGATGATCATCCGGCGCAAATATCGATTGCCGCGCTTGCTCATCCCCAGCAGCTTCGTTTTGCCTCCCGTAGAATATTCTCTCGGGACAAGACCTAGCCAAGCTGCCATATCGCGGGC
>NZ_JBVVPR010000110.1:0-5257 GCF_055811835.1 Bradyrhizobium sp. WSM4874 | reverse complement strand
AGGCCTAGGTAGGCGCCGACCGTCGAAGCCGATCGGAAGCGCGAGGGGTCATCGATCGTGTGGCGGAACGTTAGGGCCGTCACGACACCGACCCCCGGGACCGTCATCAGGCGACGCGTCGTGTCGTCCAGCTTTGCCAACCGGCGGACCTCGTTGTCGAACTTACCTTGTTGTTGACAAACGTTCTCATGGATCGAGAGCAGCGGCGATATCACGCTGAGAAGCAAATGATCGACGCCCAAGAGTTCGCTGACCCGGTTGTGGAATTGTTGGCCGATCGCGCGAGGGAACAGCAATCCACATTCCTTGATCAAGCTGCGAACTTGGTTCTCGATGTCTCGGCGCATGGACACTAGCCGAGATCTGGCGACAAGGATCGCTCGGATCTTCTGGCTTTCCTCACTTTTGACTTTTACCTCTCGATACCATCCAACCCGCACCAGTTCGGCAAGCCCTCGCGCATCATTCTGATCGCTCTTGTTCATTCGGACCGACAAAGCTGCGTGCGCATGCCGAGCGTCGATGCAGACCACCGGAAGTTCAACCCTGCGGAGTTCATGCCATAGCCAACTGGCCATCGCACCGGTCTCGAAGCCGATACGCTCGGCATGAGGCGCATGTTTGTTAAGCAGGTCAGTCAAGGCACCAGGATTAGACTTGGCTTTCCCTTCGAATATTACTTGACCGGTCTCGTTGACAACGCACACAGCGGTTTCTCTCTGTGAGACGTCCAACCCGACATACTGCTTCATGGGAGCTCCTTCGAATCATTTGATTGCGAGGGCTCAACGATAACGGAGGTTGTCTGCCACGAGCGGCGACCGTAATTACGTCATTGTTTACAAATTTGATCCTTCGTATTGCCGCATGAGCGAATGTTGCCCTGACGGCGTCGATGCGACTCCCACTGATCGGCCGCGCCAGTTGGCCTTCCGGGCTGCTCGACGAGAGGAGCTGGCGGCGGGTCGGGCCCTACATTGCCGAGCCGTCCACAACCCGGGCAGTGGGGCAGCGGTCGTGGCCTCCGCAAGCGGCTCCTCCGCCACAATTGCTGGGCCGTCTTCCGTCTAAGCGCGCTCAGCAGGCGCTGCACGATCGAATGCTGTTTCTTCCCGAACTCCCTCGTTGCGCGCCCATAGAACTTCACTGGATTATGCCGGGCTCACAACCCTCATGTAGGTCGTCCTCGCCAGTGAGCCGCTTTTCGTAGAAGATCACTGCATATCCGTGCAACATCCCTTCCCTGCGGCGAACATAGCCAGCGGTCTCATAAAGCCTTTGAGCTCCCACTTGGATCGTTGTTGTGTCGAGCACTATCCACTTGAAACCGAGAACAACAGCTCGCGACTCCAATTCACGAAGAACCCTGCCTCCAATCCCTCGTCGCTGAAAGACGGGATCGACCCGCATACGTTTGAGTTCTGCGACATCATCATCAACAGGTTTCAACCCACCCATGGCGGCGAGTCGGGGACCAATATGCGCAACTACGAAGTCTCCGCCCGACCCGATGTATACTTCCCCGATATTCCGTAAATCATCCTCCCAGGCCCCTTCCGGGCCACACACACCAACATCCTGAGATGCGCTTCTGTGGAGATGCCATACACCATCGCTATCCCCGGGCTCGAACCGACGAAGGATCAGTTCGTCTTGAGACACCTACTATCACCTCTCGACCGATGCCGGACGTCCTGCGCCTCTGGCACCCTTGTTTGTTTTTAGCCAGCCAGAGACCACCGTCAGCTTATCGACGGCTCTGCCAACACCCGCTGAGAAAGGACAGCCTCAACACTTTCCGATACATCAACTCCGACAAGTGGGCGACCCGGCTCAACGGTATATTTTAAGGCCGTGCTACGGTGCATCCGGGTAAATCGATTCAGTGCACAAACACAGGACGCGCGCAGCGTTCCGATTTCGCCACCTTGATGCTCCACGACGGACGAAATCGTCGCAAGCCTGGGAAACTCCGCTTTCCCTTCTAGCCAACCCGGCTCGATCGGTGCACTCCCGTTGCCTGACGAGAGCCAGCGGAATACCTCGTGAATGCACCTCTGCGGATAATATTCGGAAAGCCGATATAGATCCCTATAGAATTGCGGTTTCTGGTGGAAGAGTTCTTCACCGACTAGTAGCACCGACACTGCCACGATACGGGCCGAGAAGCGGCCGCTTGGACCAAGCGTATTCTTGTAAGGATTCTTTCCGTAAAACGCACGAAATTGGCCAAATAGGTCTGGTGACATATGTTCATAAAAGCGCGTCAGAATATAGTTTGCTGACTCAAGGCGCGCCAAGCATAGCGCAAGACATTGCCCCGCATCCACCTCGGCCGCATCACGCAACTCGAGGAGAGCGTCCATTGCTGACTGCAATTCGCTCTCGATGATCTGATGCCCCAAGCAAAAATCTCGTTCCTCGACCCCGGCCGCGCCGAGGCAGTATACGCGTGGATCGCTCTGCAACGGATTCGTAAGGATCATATCTTCATAGGAGAGGACCTCAATGCCGGGTTGCCGGTCACAGCTTGACCGCGCAAGGCGGCTCAGTGCCTCTCCCACCGTCAGCTCGGCGTCCAGGGGGTGAAGGCCCGCAAACGCAGACATTTGATAAGCACAATTTACGAGATAGTGGATATCTGTCTTAGCGATCTCGAAGTCGGACTGCGGAAGACTTAGCAGCAACGCATCATAGTCACTCGCGGCGATCATCGCGTTGACGCTGCGTCCAAGCGACTTGACCGCTTCATCTGGTCGTTCACTGCATTTGATTTCCGCAATGCAGTGTGGCAGTTCATCGGTGACAAAATTGCTGACCAGCCCAAGCGGGCGTTCTCGCTGCCGCCGATCGATACTATCGGCCAGATGCAAAAATATGTCGTGCCCTTCGCAAGGCGCGCTTTGCGGAGTGGAAACGGAAAAAGGAGTGACCATAAACGAGCCCGCCCGCGGCTTCATCGAAATGCAACTTGCATTTCGGTACTTGATCCGTATCGAGCGGCCGGTGAGTAATCATACTTTTCGAGCAGATCAGTTCGTTTGTCTGCTATCCTACTGTCGTTATACGCGACCTGCTCAAGTATATTGTTCGAGAAGAATAGCAGCGATACCGCGCCCGAATTGATCGTGCCGGCGGCGGTTAACGAAAGCAGGCCATCATTTGAAATGCAGATGAGACCTGCCTCATTCAAGTGTTCTAGCTCGCGGCCAAAGCATTTCTCAATCGACACCCCAAACTCCCGCTCGAAGCGGGAGAGCGACACTCCACTGCTTCGCAGGGCAAACATTACTGTTCTGCGCATGAGATCATCTTGCGACAGGACAACACCCTTCCACACTGGCTTCTCGCCAGCCTCGACCCTGTATAGGTAACGATCTAAATCTGCCTCGTTATAGAACTGGCACTGGCTCATGTAGCCAAATCCGGCAACCCCAAACGGAACCAGATTATTGTCGTTCCAGGAATCGTATTTGCGGCGCTGTTGAACCGAGTGTGGCTGCGACTGCTTACTCCAGTAGAAAATCGGCCCATGACGATAGCCGAGTGTCGTGAGGATGTGCTCGGCCATAAAATGCATGATAATGCGCTCCTTAGCCCCGGCGAATTGATATCGTCCCTGAGCCAAATGGCGGGCCACGGGGTCTGTAGATTTGAACATCAGGGGGAATACATTGAACTTCTCTATCCCCAAATCTATTAAGCCGATGAGTGAGTCGTACCAGCTACGAAGCGTTTGCTGCGGCAATCCATACATGAGGTCGAGCGAGAGATTTTCGACGCCCATCTCATTCAGCAATTTTACGAGTTGTACTACCTCGTCCACGCGGTGCCCGCGGTTTAGTATACGTAAAATGCTCGGATCTAGACTCTGAACGCCCAATACAAAGCGGTTTACGCCGGATCTGAGCAGTGTCGATATGCGATCTGCAGCATCCACTTGCTTAGCAAGAGAGGGATGTAATTCGAAACTCACCTCCGACTTAGACAGATCAAAGCGCCGGCCGATCATACCAAATAGCGTTTTGAGTTGACTGTTGGTCAGGAACGAGGGGGTACCGCCTCCAAAGAAAGCAGTCTCAATAGCTCTGTCAGCCAGTGCCGCGTCCGACCAACTCATCTCTTGATCCAAGGCCGCCAGATAGCGCTCCACTCGCTCGGAAGATGGATGGATTTCTTTGGCGAAGTGGCAAAAGGTGCAATGCTGATCACAGAAGGGGACGTGAAAGTAGAGATCAATTGACGGCGTAACCTGAAGCAACAAGTTTTCGGCATTCAGATCGCCCAGTGCCTTGAGAGGCGGATATGTGCCGACGAGATAATCGTTGTACGTGTCAAGGTGCAAATTCCGTGACCTCAACATGTCGAGGTTAATGTCGTACGATCGGTCGATCGCGAATTCCAAGGCTTCGGAATAGGTCGGCGCGCGCATTTTGTTAAACTCCTCTAGCTTTCGTGTGAAGCAAGGGGCGATGGCACCTCCGTTAGAATAACGAAAACACGAGCGAAGCTCCCCTATCAGGATTGGGAGGCGCGCGAACTCGCTTTCCACTCCGTGGCGCCGCCCGACGATCGACAATACGCTGTCCGCCACTCTTACAGATCGTTTGGTCTTACCTCCTATGCGGGTGAGCGAGCCACGCGGCGCGAGACTCGTTGCACGCGGGCGCTCCTACATCATAGTGCGCACGCCAAGCAATAGTTGTCGTGTTGATCGGAGGCGGAGCATTTTGGCGCAATCTACGACGAACATCGACAATTTATTCGCCCGCGCCCGAATCGTGTCGGCCGCAATGTTAAGCAACGTTTCGCTCCTAGCGACACTTCCGCTGAGCAGTAGGCGCACGAAGGGGTTTCTCGCTCCGCGAGACCAACGAACGAGGCAACGGGCGCGTGCCGCGCGGCTCGAGCAGATCATCAAGGAGTTGCAGCGTCATCGCTTCGGCCGCCGGGCCGAGACGCTGCCGGAGGACCAGTTGCTGCTCGGCCTGGAAGAGGTCGAGCAGGTCGAGGCGAGCAGTGATGCCACGACCGATGCAGCCAATGCTGCCGAGCGATCGAGGACGGCGCCGCAGGAACAGAGGAGCCCTGCCCGGGCATCTGCCGCGGGTCGAGATGCTGATTGACCTCGACGATGACGCCTGGAGAACCCCGTCCGAGTTCGCGATGACCTGCCACCCGCGCCGATATCGCTGTTGAATGGCTCATCGGCGCCCCCGCCGGCATGAGCTAAACCCCGGAAAATTCCAGCATCAGC
>NZ_JBVVPR010000109.1:0-5446 GCF_055811835.1 Bradyrhizobium sp. WSM4874 | reverse complement strand
CTCGGTACTAGCGATGAGATTTGAAAGCCCGTCCGCATGGCGCTGATTCTCCGTTTGAGAACCACAGTCGCCCGGCAAACTTCATCGGAAATGAGTCAGACCCCCTTTTGGATGCCGATCACCCCGAAACGGGGTCCTTATTCCATGCCGAAACACACCGGAAATCCTAGTGCTAGACGAACCTACTTCTTCTCTTGACTCGGTTGCCGAAGCCACTGTGCGCGGGCTCCTCGAGAATTTCCGCCAGGCCGGCAAGACCATCGTGGTCATCTCTCACCGCCTCAGCACCATCTGTGGTGCCGATAAGATAATCGTCTTGGACAAGGGCCGGATTGTTGCGGAGGGCCGGCATAGTGATCTGTTGGCTGAAAGCGCCTATGCTCGCTTGTGGCAGACGTAAAGGGAGGAGGTAAAAACAGATGGCTCGCTTGCGAACTTTAAGAGTGACGCTCGCCCTTCGACCTTGTGCTCTGACGCGACCTGCGGCCGGCAATCAGATTGTCGCTGGCGATCAGCACCAGTTGACGAGCGGCTTGGATAATATCGGCGGAAGTGCTGTTGCGCTGTCCGCGCCGGCGCTTGGGGAAGCGCAACTCGCTGTGAGCGCCACCCACCGAGTGGATGATGAGAACGATCTCGGACGCCGCGTCGTCTATATCGGCGACGACCTCATGGACGAGGGTGCGTACAATGCGCTTCTTGCGGCGAGCATCCGTCGTCGGCGCACACCAGACGGTTTTGAGGTTCGAGGCCAGTACGCCGAGCGAAGCTGGATCAGCAATGGGTGCGGCCAAAGTAGCGCAAGCGCTCGTCTCTCCGGTCAGGCAGCCGCAAGCCCGTGGTCAATCGCTCGCGCGATCGTCCTGGCGTCATCGGCCGTGATGATCAAGGGAGGCGACAGCATGATGTTGCTGCCAGAGACGCGCACCATCACGCCGGCCTCGTAGATCGCATCTGCTATGTTTCCGACGAGCTTCTTGTCGAGCGCCTTCTTGCTGTCGCGGTCGGCGACGAGCTCGAGCGCTGCCATCAGGCCTTTGCCGCGGACATCGCCAACGATGCAATGCTTCTCCTTGAGCGCCGCGAGCGCATCGTTGAGCACGGCGCCCGAGAGCGCGGCCTTGGCGTCGAGCTGCAGCCGCCGCGTTTCGGCAAGTGCGGCGATGCCGGCCGCACAACCCACGGGATGGCCGGAATAGGTGTAGCCGTGGCCAATCGAGCCAAAGCTCGTCTCGTCGCGCTCGAAGGCCTCGGCGATCTTCTCGCCGATCATGGCGGCACCCAGTGGGAAATAGCCCGATGTGACGGCCTTTGCGATCGTCATCATATCCGGCCTTACGTTCCAGAGCCGCGCACCGGACCATGCGCCGGTGCGGCCGAAGCCGGTGACGACTTCGTCCGAGATCAGGAGAATGCCGTAGCGCTCGCAGATCTCGCGAACTAGGCCCATGAAGCTCTCGTGCGGGACGATCACGCCGCCGGCGCCGAGCACCGGCTCCATGATGAGGGCGGCGATGGTGTCGGCGCCCTGGAACTCGATCTCGTCGACGAGCGCATTGACGCAGAGCTGGGCGAGCTTCGCCGGATCGGTCTCGTTGAACGAATTGCGGTAGGTCCAGGGCGCGGGCATGTGGTAGACGCCGGGCAGCAGCGGCTCGTAGTTGCGGCGGAAGTTTGAATTGCCGTTGACCGATGCGCCGCCGAAATGCGTGCCGTGATAGCCTTTCTTCAGAGCCAGGAATTTGGTGCGGTCGCGCTGGCCCTTGATCTTCCAGTATTGCCGCGCGAGCAGCAGCGCGGTCTCCACAGAATCGGATCCGCCCGAGGTGAAGAACGCGCGCACCATGCCTTCCGGCTTGAACCATTCGGTGAGCTCATAGGCGAGCTCGATTGCGGGTCCCGTCGAGACGCCCCGAAAGCCGGAATAATAGGGTAAATCGTTGAGCTGGTCGGCGATCGCCTTCTTGATCGGATCGCAGCTGTAGCCGAGCGTCACGTTCCAGAGGCCGGCGACCGCGTCGAGCACGGCCTTGCCTTCGATGTCGGTGACGTGAATGCCTTCGCCTTTCATGATGATGCGCGGCGGATGATCCTGCATGTCTTTGGGATGTGCCATCGGGTGCCAGATGCGGCGGGCATTGTTCTCGATCAGGAAATTGATTTCGCGCATGGATGGCTCCGTTTGTCGTCAGTCGAAGGCAACGCCGAGCATCTGCAGGCCCTGCCGGTAAGAGCCTTGGGGATATCGAACATCGATCGGACAGTGGAAAATCCGCAGGCGACGGCGCCCTTGATGTTGCGTTCCTGGTCGTCGACGAAGACGCAAGCCTGCGGCGCGAGCCCGAGCGCATCGCACGTGGCTGCATAAGCGCGCGGTTCGGACTTCAGGATCTTGGTACGTGTCGCGTCGACGATGGCCTCGAAGTCTTCAAGCAGCGGCAGCTTGCGCCTCCGGGCCATAGAACAGGTCGAGCTCGTTGGAGAGAATGGCGAGCTTGCGGCCAGCTCCTCGCGCGATCCGGACGGTGCGCTCGGCTTCGCGGCGGATGACGAGCATCTTGGGATCACCCCGCCGAAATCCAGCACCAGCGCGCTCGCCGAGGGCGCATTCATGTCTGTTCCAACGGTACTTTGCCGGCTGGAACGACCCCGTCGGCCACCCAGCGATCGAAGATCGCCAGCACCTTCGCGGCGAAGCCCGGGTGGTTGATGTGGTCCTTGATCACGTGAAGCTCGACCGGCGGTCCGATCGCAGCACGCATTTCCGCGACGAAGGAGCTAAGGCCTTCGGGATCGTACAGCGGCTCGCCCTCCTGATCCCATCGCTGGATGCCGCCCAACGGAAGAACGAAGGCTACTGGCGCCGTCGCCTCCGCAAGCTTCGCGGCAATGGTGCGCGCGATCCGGCGACGATCGTCGGCACCAGACGTCGCGGAAGCAAGCAGGCGGTTATGCGCATGAAAAGGACGATCGGCGAGTTCCGTCGGCACCGGCAGCCAGGCGGGAAAGTCCACCATGTCTACGGCGCCGGGCGCCACGATCTGCGGAATTCCGCTCCGGCCGGCATTCAGCAGACGGTCCGAGCCGGAGTTCACCACCGAGCCCATCAACTGGTTAGCGACCTCCTGAAGGCTGAGGTCGAGCACCGCGGCAAATCCGCCTTGCGCTGCGATCGATTCCATCGCGCGGCCGCCCATGCCCGTGGTGTGGAACACCAGGACTTCGTAGCCGCGAGCCTCGAGCTGCGGTTTCAGCTGGACCATGTAGCTGAGGCAGCTTTTGCCGAGCGATGTCAGGGCCACGATCGGCCGATCGGGCCGCAGTCTCCTGGCGCTGCGGGCCGCACCGACGATCGCGCCGCAGGCCTGCGACAGCACCGTCGTGCAAGTGCCGTTGAGGCCGTAGAGGCCGCCGGTCCACAGGATCATCATCAGATCCGCAGCGATGCGCTCGGGAGGAATGAGATGTGAGAACGCGATCGTCGACACGATCAGCTTGGGAAACCCGAGGGGCAGCGCGAGCGCGACGTCGAGCGCGAGGTCGGTGCCCGTGGTGCCACCAATCGCGATCACGGCGTCTATCCTGCCCTCGTCCCAGAGTTGCCGCGTCAGGCGCGAGGCGCCTTGCGCCATCACGGTGATCGACGAGTTCTCGTCGCCGCTAGCGATCACAGCTTCGATCGTTGTGTCGGCGGCGGCGGCAACCCTGTGCTTGTCGTGCTCTGGGTTGTAAGGGGGGGCGCCGAGCACGCTGACGTCCATCATCACAGTCTCGCCACCAGAGTCATCAATGCAGCGCTGCATGAACAGGAGCTCGTCCGACTTGGTGTCGCCGGTGCCGATCAGCAAAATTCGTGGGTGAGATCTGTTGATCATGTCTTCGCAATGACGGTGTCGAAACGAAGGATCGCGCAATGGCTGGAGGTGCGCGCAGGTGATTGCTGGCCGCGACGTTATGAACTTGCTGCGATGCATGACATCCACCTATCGGTGGATTGTGAGAGATGCCGGCGTACGATGGCGATAACCGCGCGGCTGCAATTTAAGGTTTCCCGCCTCGCTCTCTCATGTTGCGATCCGACACGACATGCTGTGAACAGCGGTCGTTCATGCGCAGCAGCATTTCATCGAAGGTGTGGCGATCCGGAGTGTGGGGCGCCCGGCTGGATTTGAGCTCGCTTCACGATGCCGCTTTCGAGCGCAGAGCCGTAAATTGAGGACGTAGGACGGATAGGCCGTGAGCTGGATTGGTGTAGATTCATCGAAGGATGAATCTTCGCAAGCAGCCGAAAGCACGGTTTGAGATTGCAAGGTGATCTTGTTCCGCTAGATGTCGCTCAAGAAGTCTACGCACGGCAGGATAGTTAGCAACCTGCCAACCCAGGTAGGTACTTTGGCGTGCCTTCTAACCAATGTCTCCGCCCTCAGGATTACCCGCAGCCCAACATTGATATTGGCGCTAGACGACAGAATGCCAAGCTCGCCGTCACCATCCGGTGGACCTACTCTCGCTGCCAGGGTGCGACGCGCTTTGTCGATGATGGCCGCATCGAGCTCGACAACAACTTCGTCGAACGTTCGATCCATCCGGTCACGCTCAACCAGAAATGCGCTGTTCGAGAACCGAGCTTCGTTACGATGAGGTCGCTTGGCTTCGTCGTGCAGCATCGCGGTGGCGTCGCCCTGGTTCCCGCATGGGTCGAACCGGCGCTATCGAGGGCGTCGGTGGCAGAGTCGCGGCTGGCGTCGGCTCCTCCGCCGCGAGGACATCAGGCAGCTCCCTTGCTTGTCGGGCGGGTGCGGGCCGAGCCTCCATGATCTCGAGAACCGCGCGTACCTTATCAGTGACATGCCAGCCCCCGTTTATCCGCTCAATGAGTCCTTGGGAGAAGATATCCAGGTTGGGCACACGGACGACCAACCGCTTCGTCCGTTCGGCCCAGTCCGGTCCGTTCGTGGCCAGAATCGCCATATCACGCTTGAGGTCCGCCATGGCGGCGAACCCGTCTGGATAGCTGACCAGCACCTTGAGAACCGTCACCTGGAAGTTCACTGCCTCACCCGTACCCAGCTTCCGCGAACTTACTCGCTCGATATCTTAGGAGCGTTCGTGAACCTCTATCGACTCACGCCCTTCATCCCTGGTTCTCGTCGGAGTGCGCGCTGCAAAGATGCTTGCTGGACATGACGACGGCTGAAGATGCCAGGTCAGATGCTTCCCTGAACATGCACGCGGAAGGCCGATCTCGTCAACAATCGACCAACTCGCGAGACGAAGGATGAGATTCTGAAGCGTGTGACCGCCTCTCTGCGTCGGATGGATTGCGCCTGCGTCATGCCGTTACGGCGGCAAACGAACGAGAAGGATGTTAGCATTACAGTTGCTTTTTTGATTTGAAGTGGGCGCGTTGAGCGGCAGCCTGGTGAGCTCTGCGCCAGAAGGACCA
>NZ_JBVVPR010000108.1:0-5608 GCF_055811835.1 Bradyrhizobium sp. WSM4874 | reverse complement strand
GCCCCGCGTTCAGCATAACCCGGCAGGAATCCACTTAAATCCAGCGGGGCGCTGTCCAAACAACCGGGGCCAGCTCTCATCGCTTCACAAAGCGCCGCCGCAACTTGCCCATCGTCACCCGGCATGCCAGCTTGGCCGTCGATTTCCTTGTTCTGGCCGCGTTGGGGGCAGGTCAGTACGTCCATATGGAGCCGGTATGACACCATGCCGGTGCTGTATTTGCGCCGAGCGGCTCTCTCAACTAGATAGACGTGAGAGTTGCTCGCCTACAGCCGGCATGCCACTCGCATAAGTCGCCTCGCATGCTTGCCGGCGCGGTCGGTAGCACCGCAAGTGGTGGCGTAATGCTTACCTGGGATATAAGATGAGCGCTGCGAAGCACTTGCGGCTCCCGCGAGACGTCTTCGAAGGTGGCGAGATATAACATGCGATTCGCAAGTCGCTCGGTCAGGAACAACGAGAGTAAATGTCTCCTTTGTCTACTCCTTCGCCGCTCAACAATCACGCCGGCCTTTTGCGACCCCTTGCCGAGGCTGCATTTTTGGCTTGTGTCACGAACGACGTCGTGCGCGCGAGGCGGATTGCGAAGGGGCTTGGCTTACTGGCGCAGGGCAGTCGGGAGTGCGCCATTGCATGCGCTGTTGCCGATCTGGCGTCAGGCGACATCGAGGCTGCGGTGAAACGTCTCGATCCTCTTACTAAGGCCAATGACGCATATGGGATAGTGTTTCAAGCCCTGGCTCTTGGGCTGGCTGGACGCTTAAGCGAACGCGATGCACTCCTCAGGGCTGCTCCAATTAGCGATCCGGCCTTCAACGGCCTCCTCACAGCGGTAGGCAAGATCGCACCAGCGCATATTTGCAGGAATGACATCTCATGAGCAGCGTAAATAATATCCTCCTGAACGCGTCACCGGCCATGTTGGCGACGGAGCGGCGGGCGGCACCCATAGCGTCGACTGAATCGGTTGAGGCGTTTCGTGCCGAACTTAATTCACCTGAGCTCTTGCAAGGAGCCGGACGAGTGAGCATCGCTGGTGACAGGCTAACGACGGAGCGGCCCCGAGCGGGTGTTCCTCCCAAGCACGATGAGATCATCAGTGGCATGGACAAGTTGAGCGCCGACTTTGCCCAGTCCATGGAAGCCGTTCGCACAGCCGCAGAAGGCATGAACTTTGGGGAAATCCGCTCGGCTGAGTGGCTCAACGCGCAGTTCGCGTTATCAGCTATGACCCTGCAGTACGACATCGCTGCCAAAGTAGTTGGAAAGGCCACCCAAACCCTCGACACGTTCCTGAAGAACCAATGAACACGATCATGGACGAGCATGGCCCTCATATTGAAGCGGGCGGCAGCACTTGTTGTGCTATTCACCCTACTAGGTTGCGGATCGAGAACTGAGCTGTATCGAACTCTTTCAGCCCGCGAGGCGAACGGAATGCTTGCGCTCCTGATGCGCCAAGGAATTAACGCGGAGCGAGTGACAGACAAGAGCGGCGCTGTCTCGCTGGTAGTGCCAACGCCAGACGTGCCACGCGCTACGGATGTGTTAGAGAGTGCGGGATGGCCCCGAGATCGCTTCGCGGATATGGGGGCTCTCTTCAAGAAAGAAGGAATGTTATCATCGCCGACAGAGGAGCGTGTGCGCTACATATACGGGATGAGACAGGAGCTTGCACAGACGCTGTCCAGTATCGATGGTGTTCTTAATGCCCGGGTCCATGCAGTCTTGCCGGACAACGCGAGTGGCGAGCGTCAACGGCCCGCGCCATCAACTGCTGCTGTACTTGTCCGTCACAAACCTGGTGCTCCGATCGATCAGATCGTGCCGAAAATCAAGGAGCTGGTCGCAAACAGCCTGGAGGGGCTGTCCTACGATCGCGTCTCAGTCACCCTTGTAGAGGCAAGTCAGGACAATTCCTTGCTGCGCCAAAACGCGGCTGCTTTGGCGACAGAGGGCGGGGATTCGCCCAGCCTCTTAATTGCGCTCGTAGGCGGCATAGTGGTATCGCTGCTCGGCAATGCCGTGCTCATGTTTTTGCTATGGCGGGCGCGGTCTGGCCCTACAACGGGTATGGCGCCGTGGTGACGTCAAGCAGAGCCAACAATCAGCCTATGATCGCTACAAGCTCAGCACAGATTTCGGAAGAATGGCTTGATACACCTTGGGCCGGAGCGATGATGCGCTGCATCGCCGATCCTGCCTCCGATCTCGATGTTACTCTGGCGAGTGGATGGCCCGAATGGATACCGCTGGAGCTCGCTCAGGCTGACCCGTTCATCCGTGTCAGACTTGGACGCTGGCTACTTCGTGGCCGGGATAACGAAGTGTCTGCCATTATTGCGGCTAGCGAGGCACCACGAACCCGGCTCGCATTTCTGCCCGCACGGGAGGCCGTGCGCCTTATGTGCCTAACAGGCGCCTGGACGGGTGCGTCCAGCCTCATGGGCCTGCTTCGGAAATGCGATGTTGTAGCGGCGCGCAACGTTCTGGGACACGAGGCGTTTGCATTCGCGCCGCATGCTGCACTGCTGCCGCGACCGAGCCTCGCAGTGATGTCGGCAATCGGCGCTTCCGAGATGCCTAACCCGCCTAGTGTATTGCTCAATTACGGTGCGGCGATCTTTGCCCTTGCAATAGGCGACATCCCAGAAGTGTTACGGGCGCGATTACGGTTGCGCCGCCCTGCACCGATGTGGAAGACGACGGCGGACGGCTGCCATGACGACAGTGCTGGCGAGGACGCCTTTCGGGCGATGCGGCGCCTGATCCGCAAAACGATGCCAATATGGTTGCATTGGTTCAACTGACATCTGGAACGGTTCACATTTTGACCCCAGCAGGAATTTTGCCGGCGGCGAGCGCACACGCGATGGTGGACGCCGAGCAACTGCTCACTCGGGCTCGGCTCGAGGCGGATGCGCTCCTTGATGCAGCGCGGGACTCCGCAATTATGATGGAGAGCGCAGCCAAAGAGGCTGGGCTGAAAGCAGCGGAAACGATAGTGCAAGACCGCTTGACAGCAATCGCTGTGCAATCTCTGCGGATAATGGAGCAGAACAAGGAGCGGATCGTCGACATGGGCCTGCAGATCGCACGTCGGCTTATCGATGCCATTGATCGGGATGAGGCGGCGGTGCAGATCGCTCTGCGCACTCTGAGACTCGTGGGCCATAGCTCCCTCGTCCGCCTGCGGGTGGCTCCGTCGGCTGTCGAGACGGTTCGCATACGGTTGGACGCGATACTCCCGGCGGCGACATCGCGGGCCGTCATCGAAGTGATTGCTGACCCGCGAGTCAATGATGCTGGGTGTATCCTTGAGACCGATGCTGGATTGGTTGAGGCCACAATCGAAAGCCAACTAAGCTCAATCGAAAGCGGTCTGCGCAAGAGCCTAGAAGCCCCGCGAACGTGATTTCCGAGCCAGCGAAGCCGCCGATGGACGTCCCACCCACAGATTGGGCGCACGACAAGGTCGATCGCTTCTTCGAGCTTGCGAACAGAGTGGTTGCAGAGACACCCACTATGCATTTCCGCGGCCGGGTCCTTCAAGTCATCGGAACAATCATTCGTGCGACGGCCCCTGGCGCTCGCATCGGCGACCTCTGCACGCTTCGAAATGCCGAGAACAACTTCAACATGTTGGCGGAAATCGTCGGTCTTCAGGGCAACGTAGCTATCTTAACACCGCTTGGCGAAATCCAAGGACTTTCTACGCTGACGGAGGTAATTCCGCTGGGAGAGCCTCTAATGGTGCCAGTCGGCTGGAACCTGCTTGGCCGAGTAATTGACGGTTTTGGCCGCCCTCTCGACACATCCGCCCGCGGGCCTCTGCTTGCTGAAGCCCGCGTGCCGGTCCACAGCCACGCGCCTGCCCCCCTGACCCGGCGTATCATTGATCGCGTTCTTCCGGTCGGTGTCCGAGCCATCGATGGTCTGTTGACCTGCGGGGAGGGGCAGCGGATCGGAATTTTCGCCGCAGCGGGCGGCGGCAAGAGTACACTTCTCTCGATGTTGCTGCGGGGCGCAGCGGCAGATGTGACAGTGACAGCTCTAGTTGGCGAGCGTGGTCGAGAGGTACAAGAGTTCATCGAACACAGCCTCGACCCAGAAGCGCGACTGAAATCGGTTGTCGTCGTTGCAACATCCGACCGCTCCGCAATGGAGCGGGTGAAAGCGGCGTATGTGGCGACGACAATCGCTGAATGGTATCGCGATCAGGGACGGCGTGTGCTGCTTCTTGTGGATTCGTTAACGCGCTTTGCCCGGGCGCAGAGGGAGATCGGTCTTGCGGCCGGTGAGCCGGCTACTCGGCGTGGTTTTCCCGCTTCCGTGTTCGCGACTCTTCCGAAGCTCACGGAACGCGCCGGAAACAACGACCGCGGCTCGATAACAGCCTTTTACACCGTGCTCGTGGAGGGCGATGATATGGTCGAACCCGTGGCTGATGAAAGCCGTTCGATCTTGGATGGTCATATCGTGCTCTCACGTGCCTTGGCAACGTCGAACCACTATCCTGCTATCGACATTCTGACGAGCGTGAGCCGTGTGATGAACACTATCGTTTCCTCGCGGCATCAGAACTTGGCGGGCGGGCTGCGAGAGTTAATGGCTAAATATCAAGAGGTCGAGCTGTTACTACGCGTCGGCGAGTACAAGGAAGGAGCCGATCTACTTGCTGACGCGGCTATCGCTAGGATGGAAAATATACGATCCTTCCTTCGCCAGTCAGCATCTGAACAGATTCGGTTCGATTCGATGCTTACCGGGCTTGCCGATTGCCTGGCATGAAGCCACGGCCAGAACATCAACTGCTCGAATTAAGAAATCTGCGGCATCGCCGGGCGGAAGATACTCTCCGAGTATGGCAGGCAACGCTCGACAGCGCTACAGCGGCTAGTAATGCAGCCCTGACAGACCTTCGAAGTTGGCAACAACATCGGTCTCGTCGAGAATCCGCGTTATACGACACGCTGATCGGCTTAACGCTCGCCCGCAACGATTTTGAAGAGGTGACGGCGGCAATACTCTCCCTAGACCAATACGAACAGCTGCTCAAAAGACGTCTGGAGCAGGCTATGGTAGAGGCCGACCAAGCGCGGCAGGTACGCGAGAAGGCGTACAAGGCGGCCCGTGAGACATGTTGGGCGTTCGACAAATGGGAGAATTTGGTTCGTGCCTTGCGCGCAAGCCCCGAGGTGGAGGAAGAGGAAGGAGGCGACTCCGCTTAATCCCTCCACTCTCAAATGAATATAGGTTAGAGTTTTAATTAATTCAAGAAGCCGACGGGCGCCGCCACAACCAACTCGCTCGCGCCTTGTCCTTAGCAGCAGGCGGTCGTTGCCTTGCCTGGGCGATAGATAATCGTCCGTTAACGAGTCGAATTGAGCGGGAGTGGTGAAGTGGACCCCGGAGCTGGGACCAGGGATCGGCGAAGTTAAGGCGTGATCCGGCCTGCCTTATCCTTCAAATCAAGCAGCTTCCTGCTGCTGCTTTTGCGTCTGCTGTGGGTAGTCGTCCGTGAACAAGGCTCTAAGCGATTGAGCAGGAGTCTCTTTTTCGGATTCGAGGCGGTTTGAGATTGCAGGGATTGGGAGGTTGAAGCCGC
>NZ_JBVVPR010000107.1:0-2500 GCF_055811835.1 Bradyrhizobium sp. WSM4874 | reverse complement strand
CAGAATTGCCAAGAAACCTAAGTCTCTAAGGCACGCGCCCTCGATGAACGCTATCTGCAGCCGGACAATGATTAGAAAGACCAGCTTGCTTCGTAAGATCGTTCCGATAGCGAGGCGGTCAAGCTTCGCTAAAAGGATCATTTACAACTCGCTTGTCTTTCAGATGCAGCCTTGTGAGCTACCCTGGAAGACGCAAGAGCGCCGAAATGATCCGGAGATAATGAAGTATCGCGCAACAATTACTTGTTGCCCGATCCAACTCGGATCGATCTCCTCTTTACGATGTCAGAAATCACGCAGCTTACTGTCCATCCGGACTAGTAAGTGCGAAGTGATGTTTCGCGGACGACGGTATGAGTAGTCGGTGATCAAACCATCTGGTGGAGCCAGACGGGATCGAACCGACGACCTCATGCTTGCAAAGCACGCGCTCTCCCAGCTGAGCTATGGCCCCGTAACCAGAAGACGAATGCTCACTCGATGAGTGTGGTGGGCCTGGGAAGACTTGAACTTCCGACCTCACGCTTATCAAGCGCGCGCTCTAACCAACTGAGCTACAAGCCCCTAACGCATATCCAGTCAAGGACCAGGGATTCTGCAAGGTTGCAGCCCCAGCGCGTGTTCGTCCGCGAAGAAAGAGAAACGAAGACGGCGAAATCCCGCCAATGCAGCTCAACGATCCTGACGACCGTTGGCCACTGATGTTTCTAAAACGGTTCGATAGAAGCAAGCTTCTGAAGAACCATCCTTAGAAAGGAGGTGATCCAGCCGCAGGTTCCCCTACGGCTACCTTGTTACGACTTCACCCCAGTCGCTGACCCTACCGTGGCCGGCTGCCTCCCTTGCGGGTTAGCGCACCGTCTTCAGGTAAAACCAACTCCCATGGTGTGACGGGCGGTGTGTACAAGGCCCGGGAACGTATTCACCGTGGCGTGCTGATCCACGATTACTAGCGATTCCAACTTCATGGGCTCGAGTTGCAGAGCCCAATCCGAACTGAGACGGCTTTTTGAGATTTGCGAAGGGTTGCCCCTTAGCGTCCCATTGTCACCGCCATTGTAGCACGTGTGTAGCCCAGCCCGTAAGGGCCATGAGGACTTGACGTCATCCCCACCTTCCTCGCGGCTTATCACCGGCAGTCTCCTTAGAGTGCTCAACTAAATGGTAGCAACTAAGGACGGGGGTTGCGCTCGTTGCGGGACTTAACCCAACATCTCACGACACGAGCTGACGACAGCCATGCAGCACCTGTGTTCCAGGCTCCGAAGAGAAGGTCACATCTCTGCGACCGGTCCTGGACATGTCAAGGGCTGGTAAGGTTCTGCGCGTTGCGTCGAATTAAACCACATGCTCCACCGCTTGTGCGGGCCCCCGTCAATTCCTTTGAGTTTTAATCTTGCGACCGTACTCCCCAGGCGGAATGCTTAAAGCGTTAGCTGCGCCACTAGTGAGTAAACCCACTAACGGCTGGCATTCATCGTTTACGGCGTGGACTACCAGGGTATCTAATCCTGTTTGCTCCCCACGCTTTCGTGCCTCAGCGTCAGTATCGGGCCAGTGAGCCGCCTTCGCCACTGGTGTTCTTGCGAATATCTACGAATTTCACCTCTACACTCGCAGTTCCACTCACCTCTCCCGAACTCAAGATCCTCAGTATCAAAGGCAGTTCTGGAGTTGAGCTCCAGGATTTCACCCCTGACTTAAAGACCCGCCTACGCACCCTTTACGCCCAGTGATTCCGAGCAACGCTAGCCCCCTTCGTATTACCGCGGCTGCTGGCACGAAGTTAGCCGGGGCTTATTCTTGCGGTACCGTCATTATCTTCCCGCACAAAAGAGCTTTACAACCCTAGGGCCTTCATCACTCACGCGGCATGGCTGGATCAGGCTTGCGCCCATTGTCCAATATTCCCCACTGCTGCCTCCCGTAGGAGTTTGGGCCGTGTCTCAGTCCCAATGTGGCTGATCATCCTCTCAGACCAGCTACTGATCGTCGCCTTGGTGAGCCATTACCTCACCAACTAGCTAATCAGACGCGGGCCAATCTTTCGGCGATAAATCTTTCCCCGTAAGGGCTTATCCGGTATTAGCACAAGTTTCCCTGTGTTGTTCCGAACCAAAAGGTATGTTCCCACGCGTTACTCACCCGTCTGCCGCTGACGTATTGCTACGCCCGCTCGACTTGCATGTGTTAAGCCTGCCGCCAGCGTTCGCTCTGAGCCAGGATCAAACTCTCAAGTTGGACTTGAACTTTGAACCGGCTGATCACAACGTTTTGACGAGGTCCCACCATTTTTCATCGACCGAAGTCGATGAGCTGCCCGCGATTCACATCGCTGGCAACGATGGTGTAACCTTAAAACGTGTACCGCCGAAGTCTTTCGTCCGGCCCCGATTCAAAAAGCCGAAGCTCTTTAAATGCGAGACCCGCAAGGACTCCGCCGTCCACGTTTCTCTTTCTTCATCTTCACTTGTCAAACAGCCCGGGACCAGGAGGCCCC
>NZ_JBVVPR010000106.1:0-5801 GCF_055811835.1 Bradyrhizobium sp. WSM4874 | reverse complement strand
GGATGGATTTCAACTAGAGACCCCGCCGCAAAGCCCGAGCGCCCAGCCGTCACCTCCAAGCGCCTGACGGTGACGAAGTCATCGTCTACGAAAGCCTTGGACAGGCCCAACGGATTGGCATGACAGGGGCCAAAGTCCAAGGCACGTGTCATCGCTGCCAGACCCTGCGCGGATCGATCCCATCGCAGACAGCCCGCAGCATCTGGGCGGCGACGCTTCGGGAAAAAACTTCGGTCCGCTAGCGCCTGCGGACGAGCACCGAGCTGTCCATTTGTTAAGCCAGCTAGAAGCTCGCGGAAGCCCTCGATAGCAGCCTCATAACATTTGAGATTCAGCGTCAATGCCGTATCACTCGGCGCAATCAACACTTGGCGCTGTACTACCAGCTCACCAGTATCAACCCCATGACTGATACGATGCCACGTGATGCCATGTTCGGTCTCCCCGGCAAGAAGCGCCCAAGACGTCGCATGGGTTCCCGCATATCGTGGCAACGGACCGTCATGGTAGTTGAAAGCGCCTTGACGGGCTCGCCCAAACACCTCCGGCGGCAGCACGAACGGGCTAGCAACGGAAAAAATCCATTCCACCGGCTCGGCCTTCAGCAACGTGGAGAGCTCTTCAACGCTCACCACACACAGGATTTTGGCGCGAGCGGCCTCATCAGCGAATGTAGCGTCGGCACACAGCGCCGCGCGGATGTCGTGACCCATCTCCCTTGCTAGCTGCACGCACCTTATGGCTAGCGTACCACTACCAACAAAGACGCTAGAATAGATTGACGGAGTTGCTGCCTGCTGCCTGCTACTCTCGCTTGGCCCGCAAACATCTGTGCGCATCCGAGGAGACTGATGTACTATCTTCATCGCTCAGCCAATCCGTCGCCTAGGGTGAGCAGCTTCCACCCAAGGCGCCCCGTACCCTAGAGACTTGGACCTGCCGCACTGGTCAGGATTTGATCAAGAGCTGCGGCGCTGAATGCTAATCGAATTTCGACCAGCCTTGAGAGCTATCAGCGCGAATAACGACAGCGGCGCCTCCGATGGACGCAACCGAGATTCATTGGGCGGGACCACACTTAAACAGTGCAGCGTCTATGGCGGTGAGTTGAATCAATCGAACAAGCTTCATCTGACTGTGTTGGCGGGTGACCGCGGGACCGCTAGAGTCCTACAGATCCTTCACCATCTCATAGCAATCCGCGTGCCACAAAGAGGCTGTACAACTCTTGCTTGAAGAGCGAAAGAGCACGTGCTTTGCGCCCCGGCGCCGAAATACTTGAGCCTCAGTGTCCAGTTGCTGACATGGTGTCTTCAGCTGGACATAGCGAAACAAGACAACTTCAAACTCTGACGGTTGCTTCTCGTGCCGAACTCGAACATCTGAGGGGGATCTTCCGATGGCGACTCACGATCGAACGCTTGGCGCCGAAGCATCAAGTGTCACGCGATCTTGCGGCGTGGATCCACCGTTATTGGATTGGCCGAGGACGCGGCCTGACAATCGGACCTTTTGATCGGCGTAGCGCCCGTGCCGTCGGAGTTGCTCAGGGTTGCAGAGACGGCGCGAGCGCGACTGAGATAAGATATGATGCTTGGATCGGCCTCTAGTCGCCACTTGATGCCATCGCATGGTCTTACCTGCTGGCTCTGACGGAATTCGCTGATGTACACCTCATTTTCCGACGGGGCTGGAAGCCCGAAGGACCATTCAGGTTTGGCGGATCACGGTCCGACCTGTTTGCTGTCAAATCGCCGCGGAACTTAGCAATGCTGATATTGCTACGGGTTAGATGACCCGACGCGGCAAGCTCTTGTATTCTGGGTAGTAGGACTTTCATTAGCCAAAGCGCCCATACTTGCGTGCCGTCACTATCGCCACCTTTTTTGGCCGACGGTTGACCAAACTCATGATCCATTCCGGCAGCGATTGGCCGCATGTCAACGCAGATCGAGCGCCATGGATCAACAGCGTGCGCAATTAGGAGCTCGGCGTTTGCTGATGCCAAGCAACTTCAGGTGCCCGCCCGTAGCGGCGGTTTGTCGAGGAACCCATCCAAACCAGGCGGCAAACTCGCGTCAACTTAAACGCTTTGGCATCGCCAATCATCACGACAGTCGCTGTGGCCGTGAGCAGACCGAACCAGGAACCGCCCGGCATGCATCATTCAGTTTGTGTCAGTCACGCGGCCGACGCTCGATCTCCAGGATCTCCTGGTCGAGACGATCGATCCGCGCAAACTGTTCGCCGCAGCGTATCCATCTGGGCAGGCAGTCCACCAGACGGACGAAGATGACTGGCAGGCACTTGGCAATCGCGGTGGCGCAGACATTATCTTCGTATGTTGCGCTCCCTTTGATCCTAGTCAATCCCCGCAAGGCTGTATCCTGCCCAAGGTAGTCACCATGTTTTTGGAGGCTGATCATGCAGGCCGCGACATCATTATTTCTTCGGTGACCACCGTCGGCACGACTGCAACCGTCCCGCAGCAGAGTTGTCCGCATCGTCATGAAAGCCGACCTGCTGCATCGGACCGAACGAGAATCGAGCGCCTCTATCTCTGGTGGCTGCGTCGCCGCGCACGGGCATCCGATCGCGTGAAATCGCATGCGGTCGATAGCAGCGAAATCATGCCCTGGGAAGTCGTGACCGCCGCCCGGGAGATGCCGCTGCACGAAATCGCGATGCTGCTGGAAGAGCACCCGATTGAAGGTGCTCCGATGGTCAAAAAGGTCAGCCAGCGCGTCGGTATTGGCAGCGGAGACCAACCTTCGGCAGGCGAACGCCAGCGCCCGGCCGCAGCTCGAGATTTCACTTCCCCATTCCTGCATCGGGAAAAGGATGCTCGGCGAGTTTAAAGATTGGGTCCACCCTTCAACTGATTGCCGCCGTGCAAAATGGCGCGGTTGACGTGTGGGATTGTGCGCCGTCGGTCGCGATCGGCGGCGCCGCTAATGTTGCGATGGTGAACGATCACTTTCTAAAAACGCCAATCATCGCTATCGTCTCGGGCGAGATCTTCGGGCAGCGAGCCGAGAAGCGCTGCGATGACTGTTCGTGAGGCTGAATCCCAAATGGACATGCAGCTGCGAACGCTTCCGGCGGCGGAGACGGAAGCGAAGCATGCGAAAGCAAGACCGCCGGGACGTGGCCGGAAGCTGATCGTCGGCCTTGTCTTTGTCCTGGCCGCCATCCTCGTCTGGTATCTGCACGAGCCCGAAATCGCGGTCGCGCGTGCCGTTCGCGATCCGGTGGCCGAGATCGTTTATGCCACCGGATCAGTCGAGCCCGAAACTTGGTCGCGCCTCACCCCCTGGTGCGCGGCCGTATCATAGAGCGCTGCCGATGCGAGGGCAAAGCGGTCAAGAAAGGAGACCGCCTGGCTCGGCTTGACGACACTGAGGCACAGGCAACCTAAACGAGCTGCGAGCACTGGAGAATTTCCAGCGCCGAGAGTTCGAACGGCAATCCCATTTGTTCGCGCCTGGCGCGACAACCGCGAAGATGGAACAGAGGGCCGCAAGCGACCTCGCACGCGTCCAAGCCCAGATCGCGGCACAGAAGCAGCGGTTGAGATTCTACGAAATAGTCGCTCCGATGGATGGCACGGTACTGCGGGAAGATGGGGAGATCGGCGACATGGTGGATCCTGGCACGATCCTTTATCGCCTCGCACTTGCAAAGTCGCTCTGGGTCGTCGCCGAGGTCAACGAGGAAGACGTCCCCCGAATCGAACCCGGACAAAGAGCGTTGTTGCGGACCGACGCGTTTGCAGGAAAGGTGCTCTCAGGGTCCATCAAGGAAATCACGCCGGCCGGCGACCCCATCGCGAAGACCTTCCGGGTTCGGATCGGATTGCCCGACGACAGCCCGCTTCACGTCGGCATGAGCGTGGAAGCCAACATTGTTGCACGCGAGAAGCAGGATGCGATCGTCGTTCCTACCAATGCCGTGATTGGCAACGAGGTACTGGTCGTCAAGGACGGCCGCCCGGCACCGCGCAAAGTCGAGATCGGCTTTCGCGGCGCCGGCCACGTCGAAATCGTCGGCGGCCTTGAAGAGTATGAGATGGTGGTGTCTCCCGCGACCGCGAGCATCCAAACACGTGGTCGCGTCAGGGTACGGGCGACGGATGCGACCGCACCATGAAGCTGATCCTTGCCATCGTTTGGACGCACATCACATACCGCATCCACCAGACGCCGGTTGGGGTGGCGGGCGTTGCAATCGGCGTCGGCTTCTCGATTGTGATGGCCGCGCTGATGGAAGGATCGCAGAACGACTTCATCTCAACACTGCTCGACGCGCTGCCCCACATCTCCGTCACGGACGAACGGCGTGAGCCGACGCCCCAGCCCGCCGACCTCCTCTACGCCGCTGCCGCAATCCACGGTCTCACGCCCGCGGTTCGACGGCCGGGCATCAAGAACCCCATGGCGACCATCGCCTCGCTACAGACCTGGGTTGCGGGCGCCCTTACCCCCTCGGTGCAGTCCAAGGCCATGATGCGCTACGCGGGCCGCAATCTTACGATCTTCGTGATCGGAATTGATCCGCACACCGAAAGCAGCGTGTCCAATCTCGCGACCCACGTACGCGAGGGCAGCCTCACCTCACTCTATCGTGCATCCAACGCGATTCTGCTCGGCGATAGCCTTGCGCGCAAGATCGGCACCCGCGTCAACTCGAACGTCACGCTGGTTTCTGCCAGGGGTATCACCGTGACCGCAACGGTAGTGGCACCTTCCATTCCGGCTTCCGCGCCACGGATGAAACGACAGGCTACGCCCTGCTTCGTACTGCGCAGACCCTTGAGAATCAGATCGGGATCGTGAACGAGATTCGGGTTCGTACGCGCGAGCCGATGGAGGCGCGCCTGATCAGCGGGCGTATCGGCGAGCAGACCGGCTACAAATCGATCTCCTGGCAGGAAGCGCAGGAGGATCTGCTGTCGGCCCATCACCATTCGTAACGTCCTGATGTACACGATCGTCGGCGCCATTCTTCTGGTCGCAAGCTTTGGCACTTACAGCATCATATCCACCATCATACGTGAAAAGACGCGCGACATTGCAATCATGAAATCGCTGGGGTTCACGGAACGCACCATGAAGGCGATCTTCATGATTGAGGCCGTGACAATTGGGCTTTCCGGCGCGGTACTCGGCTGTGGATTTGGCTATCTCCTGACGCGGGGAATGGCTTCACTGGAGTTCAACGATTCGTTTTCGGACCACAATCGTCTTCCAGTGTTCTATTCGATTACCCATTACGCGATCCCGACCTCGGTCGCGCTGGCATCGAGCCTTGTCGCCGGATACTTTCCCGCGCGCGCAGCCGCAGAGGTCAACCCCGTCGACATCATCAGGGGCGCGACGTGACGGCAGCGCTTATCGAAGCACGGAATGCGACCAAGGTGCTGCCGGGCATCGTCCCGGTGACACTGGTTCGCGACTTAAACTTGTCGATTGGCACGCGCGAGCTGATCGCGATCACAGGTCCGTCCGGATCGGGCAAATCATCGCTGCTCTATATGCTTGGTCTGCTTGATCTTCCTAGCAGCGGCGATATCCTGGTCAGCGATCGCTCGACTACGGCAATGAGCGAGGAGGAACGGGGCCATATGAGCTATCGCTGAAAGTTGGTGACGGCGGGAATCGGAAAGGCGGCATATCGTAGGGGTGCTTGACGCCTCCACTTCTCCACCGAAGGAGCGATATGCCGTGTCCAACGATAACGTCATCCAGCTGATTCAGCCAGGAATCTTCGACGGTCAACTCACAGAAGTCTTGCGCAACGGG
>NZ_JBVVPR010000105.1:0-5914 GCF_055811835.1 Bradyrhizobium sp. WSM4874 | reverse complement strand
GCACGTTGTTAAGACGCACGAGGCTCGGGGCACTCAAGACATGAGAATAGAAATGAAAAACTTCCTGCTTGCGGCTACAAGCATGCTGACGCTTGCGATAGCGACGCCCTCATTCAGTGCAGACCTGACCACGCAGTCCGCCCAAGCAATCTACACCAAAGCTCCGCGGGCCGTTGCGGCCGCAATCTACGACTGGAGCGGCATCTACGTAGGTATGAACGGCGGCCTGGGCGTAAGCTCGAATTGTTGGGACTACAGTAGCAGCAAGTTTGAGGGCTGTCATGACGCGACGGGCATGACAGTAGGTGGACAGATCGGCTATCGATGGCAGATGGGCCGGATCGTGCTGGGCGTTGAAGGTCAGGGGAACTGGGCTGATCTGAGCGGATCCAATGTCAGCATTGCGTTTGGCGATGTCAACCAGAGCAAGATCGACGCGTTCGGTACGATGACTGGGCAGATCGGTTTTGCGCTCGAGAATGTACTGTTGTACGCCAAGGGTGGCGTCGCAGTGGTGAGCAACACGTATGGGGTCAAGTCCGTACTCACGGACGCGCAGATCGCGAGCACTGATATCAGCCCTTGGGGGGCTACTGTGGGGGTCGGGATCGAAGTCGGTTTCGCGCCGAACTGGTCCGTAGGCGTCGAGTACGACCATTTCTTCATGCGGGATGCCGACCTGCACTTTGTCTCGGCTGGTACTTCGCTGGGCGGCGACCGCATCCTTCAGGACTTCGACCTCGTGACTGCGCGGCTCAACTATAAGTTCGGTGGTACGACTCCCATCAAATATTGATCTGTAGTTAGGCTGGTGAATCGAAGGCCCCGGCCTGCCCGGGGCCTTCTCGGGTACGCTAAGCATCGCGCGTGCGACGCGACTGGCCCCGGATGGACCAAGTCAGGAAAGAGTTAGCCAGACGGCGGCGAGTTCATCTTCTGAGATGAAGCTCTAAATCTATGAGGACAGCAAGCATGTTCGTTTCATTCTTCCCTCGACCAAAGTTGTTCTTTGCGTCGTCAATTCTTTGGACGGCATTGGCGATGGCGTTCTGGTATGGAGTTGCCGGCAATCTCTTTCAATCCCCGGAGAAGCCGGTCGGGCTTGCGACGTTCTGGTCCGCCTCGGCGCTGTGGCTTGATCTCTATTTTGCGCTGACCGTTGCGGTGTTCGCGGCTGCATGGATGTTATTTGCCCCCCATCCCTGGGCGACGTGGTCCATTCTTGGTTCGGCGCTGATCCTGTTCACCTCTTACTTTCAGGTCCAGGTCTCGGTCGCGATCAACAGCTGGTATGGACCGTTCTACGACCTGGTCCAGGCTGCGCTTTCGAAGTCGGCGCCAGTCACGGTCGAGCAGTTCTACAACGAATTGTCGACCTTTGCCGGTATCGCGCTCCTGGCCGTCGTGGTCGGCGTGATCACGCGATTCTTCGTCAGCCACTACATCTTCCGCTGGCGCACGGCGATGAACGATTTTTATGTCGCCAACTGGCCGCGGCTGCGCACGATCGAAGGCGCCTCCCAGCGGATTCAGGAAGACACCATGCGCTTTGCCAGTACCACGGAAGGTTTAGGCGTCAATCTCATCAGTGCGATGCTGACGCTCTTGGCCTTCCTGCCGGTTCTGGTGAGGCTGTCCAGCAACATCACGGAGCTGCCTCTGTTCGGCTCGATTCCCTATCCGCTGGTGTTCGCCGCAGTCATCTGGTCGATCCTGGGCACCGGCGTTCTCGCGCTTATCGGTATCCGCCTGCCCGGAATTGAATTTTTCAACCAGCGGGTCGAAGCGGCCTATCGCAAGGAGCTCGTGCTCGGCGAGGATGATACGGCGCGTGCCAATGCGCCGACATTAAGCGTGCTGTTTAGCGACATTCGCAGAAATTACTTCCGGCTCTATCTGAACTTCATGTACTTCAATATCGGCCGGATCGTCTATCTGCAGACTGACCGCATCTTTCCTTATCTGCTGCTTGCGCCCACAATCATCGCGGGCAGGATCACCCTCGGCGCGATGAACCAGATCCTCAACGCGTTCACGCAAGTGCGAACCTCGTTTCAGTATCTCGTCAACTCCTGGAGCACGATCGTCGAACTGATCTCGATCTATCAGCGGCTGCGGAGCTTTGAGGCAAAGATTCACTGTGGGCTACTGCCGTCGATCGAGACACAAAAGGAGCCAGCCTCATGATTGGCGTAGTTGCAGGAGTTGACGGACATCGGTCCTTCTGTTCCATGTCAATCGGTTGCAACGCGGCTGAATTGCTTAAGTTGTGAGAAGGGGCACTCGAGAGGATGACGCTCGAGGTAGAGAGACTTAGCAACTGCATATCGGAACGCCTGTGACGGGATGTTGTAGATGACGGTGAGCGCACGTTTGCAGCGGCGCGGATTGAGGCAAACAGGCGGCCAAATGGCTGTATCGGCCATTACGACCTCGGCGGGTAAGCTACAAAGCAGCCGCTTCTGGTGCATTGCGCGTTTGACCCGCGGTCGAGACCAGCGGGTTCATGACACCGAAGACTAGCTCCGAAAAACAGTCATGAATCTGATTTGCTTCTGGAAATGGGTACTTAGAGTCCATACCGCCTAGCTCTACAACTAACTACCAGCGTGGCGCAAGTTCGACAGTGTGAATCAGACACGCCCCAACGGTCTTGTTTCGTTCCGCGAGCCATCATAATCGTGTCGCGCTCCTGACTGACTGCGCCAGAACGACCACGCGGGGATGTTTCAAACTTGATCCCCTCCATGCAATACGGTGCTAAAGAGGGCGATTCGGCATTACGTGGGGCGGCGAGCTCGGGCGACCGCCGGATGTGTTGGTGCCCATTCTGGTTGTGAGGGAACGGTAATCGAGCCCAGTGGCACCCAAGCTCGTCCCAGCGTCACTGGATCGCGCAGCTGGGCGAAAGCTTCGGTGCGAATGTCCAGCCACTCGAACCAGCGATCCTGGACGGCGACAAGCTGGGCTGGCCGGAGCACGCCGAAATGATCTCGAAGAGAAATTCTTATCACTCGTAAGCTCAACTGTGAACCTTGCCACAACAGTTCAAGATGATGTTGCGTCGTGTTTCAACTACCAGAACTGGGGTTCGACAACTCTGAGGCTGGGGACCGATCCGTTTTCCGCCGAGCCGGAGCTCTGGCCGTGAACATCACCGCCAGATTGAACAGCGTGGATTCACAAGCGTGGCTCGCCGATTATAGCAACTGCGCCGCACATCCGGCTCAAAGGCGCGACGAGCTCCTAAGCTGGAATTGGCGCGATCGGAACAAGCAATCCACTAAGGCTGCCCAATTCACGGCTCGGCGATCCTCACCAAACGCTTTACGAACTTTTGTTGATAGCGTCAGCAAGCGTTGACTCGAAGACCAAAGGACCTACCGCAGGATGCTTTCTTAAGACGTCATGCATCCAGAATGAGCGGAGCACGAACCGTCACATTCCCGAAACCTAGTTCTTGTACTTGTAGGCTCGGCCGTCTCCCTTATCCCCCCGCTCCCTGGAGCGAAGAAGGTTTATTCCGCATGGCTTTCCGGGGGCCACCGGCCAGGCGGGCCGGAGCCGAGGTCGGCCAGATCTCCGTTGTTTTTGGATTAGCGCCATGACAGCAGAAACCAAACTATGCGCTTTGTTGCGAGGTGTTCTGGACGATGCGATCGGGATGGTGCCCGAAGCAAACCGGACGTCTTCGTTGAAGGCGTGCCTCGCCGAAAAGGTATTAGCTCTGGCCGCAAAAGGTCACTTGGATCCAACTGTCTTGACACGTCTCGCGCTACGGACTCTGCAGGAATCCTGTTGTGGTTGCTACGGGTGCGAACTGCAGAAGCCCCTTCGAGGTGTGAAGGACCGAAAATGAACTCCAAACCTATTCCCCCGCGCTTTCACACTGCGCGATCACCTTACCCGCAAATTGATTGCTGCGATAATTGCGCGCAATGTGATTAGCCACACCATACGGCTTGAAAACCTTGGCCCGCAATAAAGGCAATCGAGGGCAGCGATCTCGCGCCTACGCAGCATCCCTCTTCACCGAGCGCGTCTCGATAGAGAAGAACTCTCCCTCCCTTTCTATCCTGAGCCTCGTCCCGCCCGAGAAGGCATGGGAGATGGAGTAAAGCAAGGCTGTCGCCAGCGCAATCCAGGCTCGATGCGGTCCCAGCCTAGGTTGCAGGCGAACGTGCCCGCTCAACGTCGGAGGCAACAATCGTTCAAGACACCGATCGGGCTAAACGCGATCTCAATGATCGAAGTAGTCCGATGTGATTGTGTGGTGGGTCGGCTCGCGACCAATCTTCGGAGCCGCCGAAGCCGCAGACCACATTTGTGCAAAAAAGTGGTTTCGATTTAGAACGAACGGCCATCAATCGGTTCGCGCCGTAGTGGCTAGGCTCCCGAACCCAGCTCCCGAAGAAGAGAGCGAGGGTATCAGCGCGTGGGCACAGCAGCTTGACGTCAATGCAGCTGTGTGGCCCGAGGCTGACGCCTGGGGTTCGGTGGGTTTCATCTTCGCGCTTGAATAAACGGGACTAGAGGTCTACCCCGGTGATGGAGCTTGCGCCCGGCAGCGATGCCACCTGAGCGCGAGGGTTATGGCGCCCCGGCCGGAGAAACTTGGGTCACTCCTTTGTGGATGCCGCCTTGCTTCATCATGAGGCCGCCCGTGTCCGCGGCTGTCGCGGACGTCATTGCGCCCGGCCCGCGGCACAGATGATTTCTCCTCGAACCGCATCGGCGCTTGGCGCGCGATATCGGACGGCCCGGTGAGATGTTGGAAAGCCGAGCTACCGGTCGTCCAGGTTTGCGACAGAGGCGGATGAGCCGATCTAACGTGTCCTGCCTCGATTGCGACGGCGATGCGCCGCTTACCTTGGCAAGGCGGTAGCCGCACTTTCGGCCGAATGTGCTCAGCGCCGAGCCGGCAGCGATGATCCGGCTACCCGCCAAGTGCTGCCGAGCATGCCGTCCGGAGAAGGACGGGTCCCAGCCGGCGAAAGGCGATGGGCCGGGATCGCGCAGGCGCCGCTTGAACGTCGCGTTGCAGCTGCCTGAATGGCCGGGCTCTGAGCGGGCCATGCTTTCCTTCAAATGGCCCCGGCCAGGCCGGGGCCATCGACACAACACGGATCAGTATCTGAGGAGAATCGGACCGCCAAACTTGTAGTTGACCCGCACCGTGATAACATCGAGATCATTGCGGATGCGATCGGCCCCAGCAATGTTCCCGGTGAAGTTCTCCGTGCGAGGCTGGAAGAACAGGTGGTCGTACTCGAAGCCTACCGTCCAGTCCGGCGCGAGGCCGTGCTCGAATCCGACCCCCAACGCGCCGCCCCAAAGAACGTCGCTTGTGCTGCTGGCTCCCGTGAAGGTTGAGGTGATCTGAAAGATGTTGCGCGTGACTGCGGCGCCGCCTTTGCCGTAAAGTAGGTTGTTGCCGAACGCATAACCAATCTGCCCCGTCAGAAGACCGAACGCGTCAATCTTAGTCTGGTTGATAGTATCGAAAAACGCGCTGCTGTCATTGGACCCGGTCAAATTAGCCCAGTTCCCCTGGCCCTCAACACCCAGCACGATCTGACCCACCTGCCATCGATAGCCGATCTGGAGGCCTACGCTACCGCCTGTCGGATGATGACAGCCCTCGGGCGTGCTGCCAAGGTACTCCCAACAACTCGCGCCTGAGCCCAAGCCACCGTTCGCGCCGATATAGTAAGCGCTCCAATCGTAGATTGCAGCCGCAACAGGCCCAGGCGCGGCGGTGTGGAGAGGCTTGATGGGTTCCGTAGGCAGATCAGCACTGAATGCAGGGGCCACCGAAGCAAGCACCATCGTGCCCACTGCCGTAAACAACAAGTTCTTCATTTCTATTCTCATGTCTTGAGTGCCCCGAGCCTCGTGCGTCTTAACAACGTGC
>NZ_JBVVPR010000104.1:0-6030 GCF_055811835.1 Bradyrhizobium sp. WSM4874 | reverse complement strand
TCGCCAAGCCGACCGACCGTCAGCCCAAAACCGCCGCGTGACCGGCCCGGCCGTCACCAAAAGTTGGCGATAGCTCTTCATGGCCCCCATGTGACCTCTCACGTTGCGTTCCGACGCCGCAACAGACCTACCAATAGAGCCGCTTATAGCCATGAAATCCATCGCACTCTCCGAACTAAAAAACGGTTTCGCTATGGTGCCGAACCCACGTTGTATTGACAACCTCTGTTGCGGCATCCAGTGCCTCGAGTAATGCTTGTAATGCTTCGAAATGATCCCTCGCGACACCCCCGTCCATCTCAAGCTTTATCGATTTCCGCCACATATCAAACTCTTTCTCAAGGGCATATCTGAATGTGCCATCGACGTCATCTAGCAGCTGTTTCTGCAACCCAAGCATGCCCAAAAGCTCTCTTACCCTTGATCCTCTTCGGCTATCCATTCTGGCTTGCTTGGATAGAGAACATGCAACTCAGACTCTCCGATACGCACGAACAATCCATCGCGATCGATAGAGACGATCTTCCCGAACTGGTCGACAGTGTCGCCAACTTTCAAGCGCGTTCCATTCTGAACAATGATGAATGGCGTTCGGCCGAGGTACACACCTCTTACTGTCGGCGATGCCATTAGCGAACACTGCATCTCGAGCCGGATGTGGGGCGCGAACTTCTCCGCGAAGCGCGAAGCCACGTTTTGCCACTCTTTGTAACTAATCGGAGTCAGTGCTCCGGAAACGAGTACGACGTCCGGCTTCGTCAGGATGCGAATGGAGCGGCGCAGTTCGGTTGTTGTAGCCCTCTCGAGGAAAGTGCGCGCGCGGTCCGGTGTTACGAGCGCATCATCAATTCTGTTTACCCCAGGAATATCCTGCCGCACGCGACGAAGAGCCGCTTCGACATTTGCATCGCTCGGCCCATATCCTGTCACTGAAATCTCTCCGGCACCCCGCAGGCTAATATTGCCGTCGATGCCGAACGCGCGTATGACCGTGGTTGCGAGGTCGATGAGCTTTGTGTCAGACGATGTGCTGGCGGCCCGTCGCTCGGGTGTGACTTCAGCAGCTAGCCCGGGACCGCGTGGGGCGGATTCCAGCTTAGTTCCCTTTTGGGGCCGCAAATCGCCGCTGATACCTCCTTTATCATCGGAGAGCAGTGTGCCGAAATTGCTCGCCACATTGAAATCGCGATCCGCAGCCTTGATCGAACCAGTGTCTGGAAGGGCGGCCAAGGTGAAAGAGCGAACCCGCTCTATCCCGGCCCACACCCCATACATCATGATCAGGATGGCACAAGCCTGCGCGCCAAGCCGCCATCGTCGGGTTAACGAGCCCACGGCGAGAGCTGTTTTTGCACTGTGCGGCGTCGACGCTCCTTCGGGAGCGGAGTCCAAATGTTCCTCATCGAGCCTTCTTCGCTCGAATACAGAGCCTTCGGGAAAGCTACGGCCGACTGGGCCGATACTAAAAATCGTCCGCCCAACCCGGACCGGAGTGAAGGGATCGAGCATCGCTTGGTGGTCTGTCGGGCAGTTGCTGCCGCCGACGAGCACGCCCGGCGCGAGCGCGGTAACATGAACAATTCCCGCTTCGATGGCGATGCGAAGATGTGAACCAACTAGCTCCGAATCGGCAAAGGTGAGGTCATCCGCGTCATCACTACCGATCAGCCAGACTCCCTCGTCTACCCACGTCTCGGCACCCCTATTAGGGCCGGACAGCACGCGTAAAACGAGCTTGGCCGGATCACCCGTCCGAACATCTTGATCTATGTCCGTGTCCCTCATTGCAATGATATCCTTCCCAATGTTTGTATGGAGACTTCGGGGGTAAGCTCCTGATAGGAGAGCACTGGAATTTCGTGGAACTCGACTTCGATAAGCTTGCGCAAGTGTCGACGCGTATCCATTGAAGTCAGCAAGACCGGCTTGTGCGCTTGTTGATCGAGGTTACCATTAGCTTCTCTCATGTTGTCAATGATTTGACGTCTGGTTCGAGCATCGAGAGCGAGATAGCTTCCGGCGGTACTCTGTCGAATGGCGTTGCGCACGGTCTCTTCCAGTTCCGGGGTCAGGACATAGGCCGGCAGAAGGTTCAACCCGATACAATGCTGGAAGCAGATTTGCCTCTTCAGCGCACGCCGCACATGCTCGGTGAGCAGAACTGCGTCTTTTTCGTTCTGTGCACATTCGACCAGTGCCGTCAGGATGGCGCGCATATTGCGCAGCGAAACCCCTTCCGAGATTAGTCGCTGGAAGACCTCGGAAATCTTCTGAAGAGGAATTGAGCGCAGGACCTCCTTTACGAGTTCAGGGGATCGTGCTTCCACGTGGTTCAGAAGAGCCTTCGCTTCCTGGATACCGATAAACTCATCGGCGCGCCTGCGCAGGACTTGGCCGATATGGTAGCTAAGGATCTCAATCGATTCCAAGAATGCGATATTGAGAGCCCGCAACGACTCGCGATGTGTAAAGTCCACCCAGACTGTGTCCATCTGAGGCAGGAAGGATTTGTCCACAACACACGGAATCCCCAGATTCTCGAGATTCTCGGGGGTGTCACGCGCCAGAACATGTTCGGGCCGCAGGCATCCTTCGCCACACGGTATTTCGTTTACCATAATGATATAGGCTCCATTCCTGCAGCTGTCGTTGACCCGCACATTGATCGCTGGAAAAGGAACGCCAAGATCCAGAAGGAGTGTCTGCCGGACAGACGCGAACCCCATTTTTAGTAAATCAGGCTCGATGATCGCCTGAAGTTCGGGACCTATGTCGACCATGAGGGGTATGGTGAGCGTTATATTATTGTCACCCGCTCCGCTCCCTTCGACCGTCTCGTCCGCTTGCCTGGGGAGCCCCCCCCCCATCATTGAGTAGGAAGGTCCGGGGGCCGAAAGCCGCTGACTGCGCCTCAGTTGCCACCCGCCTCCCCCAACGGCTGCAGCCAAGATCATGAAAATCAACGTTGGAAAACCAGGTACGAAGGAAAACAGGAGAAGGACGAATGATCCAGCAATCAAGGCGCGTGGCTGTGCGCTGACCTCGTGACCGATCTTATTGCCGAGATCTGGGCTGTTATTCTCGTCACTTACCCTGGTCACGATAAGGCCTGCCGTGATCGAGGTGAATAGAGCGGGTATCTGACCGACGAGTCCATCGCCGACGGTCAGAATTGCATAGACCTCCAGCGACTCGGACAACCCCATCCCTTTCTGAAGGCAGCCAATCGTGATCCCGCCTATGATGTTCACTGCGATGCTGATCAACCCGGCGATGGCATCACCCTTGAGGAACTTCATGGCGCCGTCTAGCGCACCGTAAAATTGACTCTCGCGCTCGATGGCAACCCGGCGGCGGCGTGCCTCTCGGATGTCGATGCTGCCGGCTCGCAAGTCCCCGTCGACGCTCATTTGCTTGCCCGGCATTGAATCCAGAGAGAAGCGTGCGGCAACCTCGGCGACGCGCTCAGATCCTTTCGTGATGACCAGAAACTGCACAATTGTCATGATCAGGAACGTGACCGCGCCCACGACCAGATTACCTGCCACGACAAAGTCGCCGAACGTCTTGATGATCTGGCCGGCGTCCGCATGCAGCAAGATAGTGCGTGTCGCGGCGATGCCGAGCGACAGCCGAAAGAGCGTTGTCAGCAAAAGCACCGAGGGGAAGGAGACAAACGCAAGAGGTGATCGAATGTAGACCGCCATCATCAGCAGAAGCGCTGAGAATCCGAGGTTGAGAGCCTGCAGCAGATCCATAAGGACCGGCGGTACTGGAATGATCATCACCAAAATGAGAGTGATCAACAGCGCCACCAAAACGATATCATTGCGGCGGCTGGCGACTGCTAGGAGCTTGTCGAGAACTTTCACACCTGGCATGCGCGCGGGTTTCCCTGCAGGGCCACGGCCAGAGAATGCATTCCAACCAACAGGTTGCCTCTCGCAGTCGACCCGCATCAGTGGATTGGTTAGGGCCATTGGTCCCGGCGCTTGGACCGGAAGTGCTGTGCGCATGCTGCAGATCTTGCAAAGGGTGTGCCATCCGGGGCTTTGTGCAGTCCTGCGCAATCGAGACTGAGGGATGCACGTCGGCGGCGCAGCCCCTGAGGCACAACGTCGAGTGACGGACATAATGTTGTCAACCTGACTTGGCCGAACACGACCGCAGTCGGAGGAGGCCCCCTCTCTCGTGTCAGTTCCGTGCCGCGGTCCGAAACCCGGCGTAACGGCCAGGGCGATACGCGTGGCTTCCGGAAAAGCGTTGTTCTTTGCCGTGAGGGGCATGGAAAGATTGAGACCATGATCGCCAGTGAAAGGCAAAACATGGTCGGCGGGCTCAATATCGAAATTGTATTTGCTTCTGGTAAGTCCTCACCAGTCTGAAACATTCAGTTCTGCCGTGAATGGTGTTTACAAAGTAACACGTTGACAGTACCGGACACGAATGATGGGTGGACGATTTTGTTGTGCGGCACGGTTGTTTGGACAGCGCCCCGCTGGATTTAACTGAGGCGGTGAGCGTTGTTGACCTGCGCCTGAAGTGTCACCCAGTAGCGGTTAGAGTCTCGGCGGATGTTACGCCGTTTGGCGCGGTGTGAGCAACGTGCGATCGGCGGAGCTGGTCGGGGTTGCGCAGCCGATCGCACGTTGCGGTGAGTAGGCGGCATAGGCCGCAGGGGTCAGATAGCCGAGCGAGGAATGCGGGAGCTATCGCCAACTTTTGGTGACGGCCGGGCCGGTCAGGCGGCGGCGGTTTTGGGCTGACGGTCGGTCGGCTTGGCAATGACCTCGATCCCGTTGTTGAATGTCACACCGAGAACGAGTTTTGGCAACTGGTTATGACCGTCGAGACGACGCCAATTTTCTGGGCGCCCTCGACCAGAGAGCTGGCCCGGCAAATTCGGACAGTAGCTTGAGTGGATTTTCTGCCTGACAGCGGCGAGGATTCTTGCCGCGAATCAGGAGCGAAGATGACGAAGAAGAGCCGCCGGACGCATTCTCCGGCATTCAAGGCGAAGGTTGCTTTGGCTGCGGTCAAAGGCGACAAGACGCTGGCGGAGCTGGCGCAACTGTTTGATGTTCATCCGAACCAGATCACGATCTGGAAAAACCAGCTCCTGGAAGGCGCCGCCGGCGTGTTTGGGCGTGACAAGGCATCGGCCGAGACGCCAGTCGATTTGAAGGCGTTACATGCCAAGATCGGCGAGCTGGCGTTGGAAAACGATTTTTTGTCCGGCGCGCTCACCAAGGCGGGCCTGCTGAGCGCAAAACGATGATCGACCGCGGTCATGGATCGTGCGCCAGACGAAGGTCCTGAAGCTGGCTCGCAGCACGGTCTACTATGAACCTCGGCCAGTTTCGGCCGAGGACCTTGCCTTGATGCGTCGGCTCGATGAGCTGCATCTCGATTATCCCTTCGCGGGAGCGCGTATGCTGCGATCGTTGCTGCGGCGGGAGGGCGTATAGGCTGGTCGCCGCCACATCGCGACGCTGATGAAGCGCATGGGGATCGAGGCGGTCTATCGTCGCCCGAACACGAGCAAGCCGGCACCGGGTCACAAGATCTACCCGTACCTGTTGTGCGGATTGAAGATCGAGCGGCGCGACCATGCGTGGGCAATGGACATCAACATTCGGATGCGGCGTGGTTTCGTCTATCTCGCCGTGGTGCTGGACTGGGCGACACGTCGTGTTCTGTCGTGGCGGCTGTCGATCACGATGGAGGCGGCGTTCTGCGTCGATACGTTGGAAGATGCTCTCGCGCGTCATGGCAAGCCGGACATCTTCAACACCGACCAGGGCTCGCAGTTCACCGGTGCGGCCTTCACCGGCGTCCTCGCCGAAAACGGCATCGCCATCAGCATGGATGGCGCGCTTGGCGAGACAACGTGTTCGTTGAGAGGCTTTGGAAAAGCGTCAAATACGAAGAAGTTGTGTGCTGTGAACGTCACTGTTCGAAATATGAACGGTGGCGATGCTTTATCGGAGATGAGGGTAGGCCCCTCGAAGTCGGCTTGCAGGAGCAGGC
>NZ_JBVVPR010000103.1:0-6130 GCF_055811835.1 Bradyrhizobium sp. WSM4874 | reverse complement strand
TGCGCGGAAGCGGATTCAACCCGCACACATTATCGCATGGTCCTTCTGGCGCAGAGCTCACCAGGCTGCCGCTCAACTCGCCCACTTCAAATCAAAAAAGCAACTGTAATGCTAGTCTAGCCTGAGCCTAATGGACGACCGAGATCTTCTCGATGCAGCAACCGACTCGCGGCGTTCGGCACAGGAAGCCCGGTGCGGCAGGCGCTGCAATCGGACCAGGTCGGCGCGCGCCGGTGGTTGGACCATGCCGCTGACCTGCAGGAGGAGGCGCCTAGACATACGTCCCGGCCCCTCCCGTTACGTCAGAGGATCAGGGGAGAGTCACGATGGGCACCGTCGCCAATCGACACGTTTTTGATCCCCAAGGCAGCCCGTACTGCCTTGTCCCTTGTAGATTGAAGTCGGGATTTGGCGGCAGCGTGGATAATCCGAGCCACTTTAAACCGAGACGAGCCTGACCGACCACTTGAGGGAGCGTCCATGATGGTTGACGTCCGCAACCCTGCTGATCAAAGAAAACAGAACCACCACGCAAGCCCCCCTGCATATGCCCTGGCAGCGTTCCCGCGCTCGATCGTGTGCGAGAGCCCGTGAAAGGGGCGACCTCACGGTCCAGAGAACCATCGCGATGGCGGACCCTTGCACATCAGGATTGAGAACCTTCCGGCAGACAACGTAGCTCTGTCGCCGATCAATCGACCCGGCTTTCCGCCGGGACAGAGGCCCTGCGCAAAGCGCTATTTCGGCTTGCCGACGCCAATCCCAGTGAGATCGATTCTGATGCCCGCCTTGTTCGGATCATCCGGCTCCTTGGCCCGCTGGGAGCCATTGCCGGGCCCCCTCGCAGGGCTCGCCGCCTCGGCCGCGGTCTTGTCGCGAGCCTCGGACGCCCGCGTGCTGGCCGGCAGGCTGCCGGGATCGGGCTCGTCGAATACATATTTCCCGTCGAAATAGCCGGTCTTCCAGGCGTCAATCGCAGCGCCGAACGCCTCGTCGATCTCAGTGCCATACCATGTCGTGACGATGCGATGGACCTTGCCGAACAGCGCGGTGCCTATCCTGATATTGGTGCAGGCATCGACGAGATCAGGCTTGAGCTCAGCAAGTTTGGTGGCGCCGAGCCCGGCAGGATATTGGGTGACGCCGACGCGGACCATGGCTTGGCCGACGTAACGGCGTATCAGCTCCATGGCATGATCCGGCGTCTTGGGTGGTGTGACCAGGATGACGCGGTTTCCGATCCGGACCGTGACGGCGAGCGGATCGGGTGCCCCGACCGCGCGGATGAATTTCTCGACGATCGCAGGCTTCAAACCCGGGTCGGCGCATCGATGAATAGTGGCTGCATCGATCATGATGATCCCCTTCAGCTGTTGAACGCGAGCACGAGCGGCAGCCCGAACAGGCGCGCCCAGGCTTCGGTGCTGGCTCGCTGAATCGCGACCACGTTGGTTCGGGCGGCCCACCAGTCGTTGCCGATCGCGACAAGCACGTCGGGCGCATGGAGCATCGACTGTAGCACCGGCCAGATGAGCAACTGCTCGTAACAGATCAGCGGCGCGACGCGCCGGCCGGCGGACTCCACGACGGGATTGCCGAAGAAGGTGGCCCTGGCGCCGCCGCCCTGGCCCGTCCATGCCAGCCAGGGTTGCCACATCGAGACGGGGACCGGCATGCGCTCGCCATAGAGCCGGCGCGTGCGCCCGGCGCTGATCTCCACCATGGCGTTGTCGTAATTTTCGCGATGGACGATCACCGCCCCAGCGATCACCGTGATGTCGGTGCGGCGAAGGCCGTCCATCCAGAAGCCGCTGGTGGTCGGGGTCCACAGCCCGGCCGCACTTTCTGGAAGCACGACAATTTGCGCTCCGGCCCCGGCCGCTTCGCGCACGCGCTGGAGAAGCGCTTGGGCCTGGTCGAGATCCGGAGACCGGCCGAGCGCGCCGCCAAGCTCGGTATCCAGGCCAGCCCATCCGGCTGGTTGCGCTGGCGCAGTCCAATGCGCGGCCGACCCGATCCAGAAGCCGCCGGCGACAACCGCCGCGATGGGCCACTTGCCGCTCGTCATGGTGAGCAGGATGGCCGCGGTCGTGCCCAGTCCCCACCATCCCCATCCCGGAAACAAAACCCCGGCCGCGGTGATCGGCTGCGCCCATCCGACGATCCCAAAAGGCGGCACGCTCATCAGGATCGCAGCACATCCAAACCGAAGCGCCCTCTCCCCTCCCGGCCGTCGACACCAGAGCACTGCGTGGACAAGGACAAAGACGGCTGCCGCGCCAATCCACAAGGCGATGCCGACACCGAGATCAGTGCCGTAGAAGTTGACGACGCCCTGCGGCAGCCCGTGGGATGCCGCAAGGACATAGGCGGCGCTCACACCCGCCGAGATCACCCGCGAGCGCGCCAAGGCCCACAGCATTGGAAAGGCGCAGGCGAGTGGCAGAGCGAGTGCGTGACCACACCAGGCAATCGCGCCGACCGCAGCCGCCGCGGCGACCATCGCCACGCCGCGCCAGAGCTCATGGACCGAAAACGAACACGGGCCGGGCGAGGCCGAGAAGGCCGGATGACGGGATCGGGCCGAAGTAACGGGAATCATAGGAGCCTGCGAAATCGGAGTGGAGATAGAGCTCGCCAGCGGGAATGACGCCGCCCGCGAACGGTGCGAGAACACGGCCGGCGCTGTCAGTCCGCCGGACGTCGGAATGGGGGAGCGGATGGCCGTCGATGAAGACCTGATCAGCGACATCAACCTGGTGGCCACTGAGCGCGGCGACGGTCTTGATGAGCGGGCTTAAGCCGCCAGCGCACAGTCCGCGCCGGATGTAGCCGCGCGCGAATGCGCGTTGGAACTCGGCGGTGTCCGGCGGACAGATGAAGACGAGATCGCCGGCAGCGGCCGCCCGATTCAGAGGCTCGATCTGCCACAGGCCGCGCGGATAGCTCGGCGTCATATTGATCCGCAGTCCGGCGCACCAGCCGGTGCCGGCTACGGCCGCAACAAGGCCTGCGCCTGCCAGCACAATCACCAAGGCGGAGCGCCGAACGCTCACTTCAGGGTCTGTCCCTGGCGCGGCGTCAGACGCTGCGCCTCGGCCTGCTTGAGGGCCTGCGCGGTGCGCTCAAGGGTGGCGAGCTGCTGTGCCGCACGCATCGCAGGCCAGGCTTCCTTCAGCTGCTCCCGCCGCGCCGGATTCATGCCGGCGGTCGCCTTGTGGAAGACCCGCCCATCGGGTCCGCTCGCGGCATTCGGCAGGAATGTACGATCGCCAAAGCGCTCGGCGATGGCCTTGTTGAAGCTGTCGATCTCCGCTTTCACAAGTCCGTCCGCGGAGGCCAATTCGATCGCGCTCGGCTGGTCGTTGCGATCGATCGCATCGCGCACCCGCGCCAGCACCCGCTGCGCCTCGCGCGACAAGGCAGGGATGTCGATGGCGACACGATGCCGGATCGCGCGTTCCTCGGCCTCATACTTGTGCCCGGCCTCGGCGCGCGGACGCACGTAGCGCTCGATGTCGTGCTTGAGCGCCGGCACATTGGCCTCGGCGCGCTGACGCACCTGCTTCTCGGCCTGACCCGCCAGCAGGCCGACCTTGCCGCGCAGAGCCCCGAAGGACTCCGGGCTCGAGGCAAGACGCGCCATCGTCGAGTTCGCGGCCGCGGGGTCCCTCAGCAAAGCGTCAAAATTTGTCGCGCGGAACGCGCGCTCGGGATCGGCAAAGACGAGGCGGAAGCGGGTGGAGACATCCTCCCATTGCTTCTTGATGGCGGGGTCGGTGAGGATCCTGTCCTCGACCGTGTCGATGAGGGATCTGGGGAACGTCGTGACGCCCGCGACCATGGGCTTGGCCTTAGTCTGTGCGGTGCTGATGATGGGATTGCGGCCCTCGACGAGGCCGAGTTTTACCGCGAGGGCGCCCAACCGGGAAGCGATGTCGGCCAGGCGTTGCTTCTGGCGAACCGTCCAGCGCAGGCGATCACTCATGAGGGTGCGTGCCACCTTGACGATGTGCAGCCCGCGGTTCGCGGCAAAGCGCAGCGCATCGCGATAGAGGCTGCCGCGGTCGTAATCGAGGGTGGTCTCCTTCACACGCCGCTGCGACAGGATCGCAACGAGGCCACCGGCCTTCTGGAACGAACGCCGGCCGTAATAGAGCGCGACATCCTCGCGATGGCGGGTCAGCGCGACATAGGTCAGATGCTTGTCCAGCGACAACGTTGCCAGCACCTTGACCCGATCGACCGTGACCCCTTGCGCCTTGTGCACCGTCGTCGCATAGCCGTGGTCGATATTGCGATAGAAGCGCTGATCGATTTCGACGCGGCGGCAGTCCTCGCCCTCACCGATCTCGGCGACCAGGCGCGCAGGGCCGGCTTCCACGACCCTGCCGATCATGCCGTTCTTGACGCCGAGCGAGCCCTCGTTCTTCAGGAAGACGATCTGGTCGCCAGCTGCAAACCGGCGGTCGCCATCCTCGGTGCGGAAGGCATGTCCCGCTTCGACCAAACCGCGCGCCACGAGCTTGGCCCGCGCCATCTCGTTGAGCGCGCGGACGTCGCGGCGAAGATGGGCCAGGATCAAAGTCGACTTGGACGGATCATAGTCACGGTTCCAGTCGGCGATGAGACTTTCGATCGCCTGCGCCTTCAACTCCGTGCCGAACAGGCGTCCATGATCGCGATAGGCGGACAGGGCCTCTCCCGTCCGGCCACGAGCAAGATCGAGCGAGGCGTCGCGCATCCACTGCTGGCGCTGGCGATAGATCGTCTCGAGCTCGGCATAGCCGGTGCGTTCGAGGATCGCACGAAAGGCCGCGCCGGCTTCGATCGGCTGGAGCTGCTCGGGATCGCCGACCAGGACGAGCTTGGCCCCCGCCTTTGACGCGGTTTCGACGACCAGCGCCATCTGGCGCGAGGCGACCATGCCGGCCTCGTCCAGGACAAAAGCGGTTTGATCATCGAGGCCGTCGCGGCCGCCGTTCCATCGCAATTCCCAGGAGGCGAGCGTCCGGGATTCGATGCCCGCCTCCAATGCTTTATATCGACATGCCGCTACGAAGATAATCCTCAATTGGCCCAAAATGGGACTGAGAGGTCCATGCCGGCGATACGAACCGAGATCTTCAGAAGACCTTTACCGCCTCGCCACAGGCAATCTCCGCACCCATCCTGGCCCTTTGCCGCGAACTCGGCACGGACCGACAGCTTGTCTGGGTCTCGATCTTACCTGAGCCCGGCGCCCTTGTGAGCGAGTTTTCAGCAACGTTTCCGCAAAGGTTGCGAGTGAAGGAGGGACGTTGCTTTACGGATGGACGATTTGGGAATGACTACGGGTTTTCGTTAAAGCCGAACACCACGCCATCTGGCAATTCGCCCTGCTTGTGCAACAGCGGCAAAGATTTAAGAAATCCTTCGCACGCCTGATCGACTTCGCGCGGCACTCTTGAATAGCCTGTCGGTCTTGCCTTTGGCCAGGACAGGCACCGGAGCCTGACTGATCTTCTCACAGTCGCGGCAGCTGAACTTCTCCCGGACGTGCTGGATCACCTTCCAAGATTTCGGGATCACCTCCAGCGTCTCGGTGATGTCCTCGCCGAGCTTGGACAATCGCGTGCCGCCACAGCAGACGTACGACTTCGGCCCTGATCCTCACCCTGGTAATCTCTCCATCTTCCGGGGCCGCCGCGGCGATCTGGTCAAGATCCTCTGGCATGACGGATTGGGCATGTCGCTCTAAGCCAAGCGTCTGAATCGCGACAAGTTCATCTGGCCGTCGGCTCCGCCGGCGCGATGTCGATCTCTGCGACGCCTGCGTCTGAGGGAAGGCGTCAAGAAAATCGACAGCAAGATGCTTGCGGAGGATAACGCCGAGCACGAAGCGCGAGGGCCGGCAAGCTGCTGCATCGCTATGTCGACGATGCCGGCACCTTCCAGCACCTGATGGCGCGGGTGCTGCAAAGCCCGGAGGCTCTGCGGCTCGACGTCGAGTCGGTCGACTTTGCCACGGGGGCTCGAACGCCGGCTAAATATGCCACGCGCGAGCTGATCCGGCTCGAAGCGGAGATGGTGCGGCGCGCGGTCCACCTGTCGGGCAGTGCGGCTTTCGCCGTGAAGGCACCGGTCATTT
>NZ_JBVVPR010000102.1:0-6239 GCF_055811835.1 Bradyrhizobium sp. WSM4874 | reverse complement strand
CACTTGATCGAGCGCCATGTGCTTGCTGCCGAGCGCCTGCATGGCGACGACACCACCATCCGCATCCTGGCGAAGGGCAAGTGCAAGACCGGTCGGATCTGGACATATGTGCGGGATGACCGGCCCTTCGCCGGGCCAGCGCCACCGGCCGCGATCTATTACGCCTCGAGCGACCGTCGAGGCGAGCATCCCCAGAAGCATCTGGCCGCCTTCGCCGGTATCCTGCAAGCCGATTGCTACAACGGCTTCGAGCCGCTGTTCGATCCGCAGAAGAAGGTGCTGCCGATTACGCCGGCGTTTTGCTTCGCCCATGCGCGGAGGGGCTTCTTCGAGCTGGCCGACATCGAGAAGAACGCCCGGGAAAGGCCACAGGGTTCCTCGACGATGGCAGGATCTGCTTGACCAATAATTGCGCTGAGCGCGCCCTGAGAGGCATCGCATTGGGAAGGCGGAACTGGACCTTCGCCGGTAGCGAGCGTGGTGCCGACCGTGCCGCCATCATGCTGACGATGATCACGACCTGTCGCCTGTCGCCTCAACGACCTCGATCCAAAGGCTTGGCTCGCCGACGTCTTGGCCCGTATCGCCGATCATCCCGCATCGCGTCTGCACGAGCTGCTGCCCTGGGAATGGAAGCTCCTGCGTCAGGTCGACAAGGCCGCCGATCAGCAGGCTGCCTGACCTTCACCAAACGCCATCATAGCTCTCGCTGTGTTCGCGCGCATGCGCCAACCAGGCGGCCTTCGTCGTATGCGTACGCCACGGGTGGCCGGCTTCAGATCGGAATCCCCGGCCGGCTTCGAATTGGAATGCATGACCGGCTTCGTCGGAATCCGCACTCAGCTTTTGCAGAACCTCCTGCACACTACCCGATGTCCCGCCGGGAGGATGATCGTGGTGACCTCGGTCAATCGGCTGGTGGCGGCTCAGCCGCACCCCGCTGCAAGCTGCAAGCGATGAGACACCCCATCTGGCATCATCCCCCTCCGAAAGAACCATGCGCGCTACGGGCAACAGTTCGCATTAAGGTGACAGCTATCGGCCTACTCTTATGAGCTGACGATAGATCTACCAGCCGCGCTCGCCCCGTTTGCGCAACGCCGACCCGCTCCGATGGACCGAGCGCTACCGTCTTGACGGCTTGCTTGAAAAACAGAATTGACATCTATCCGCAATCGAAGCGCCGATTGAGACAACACGTCAATCGTTTGAAAATTTGGCTCTGACTCGTACGTGGAACGGCCGCGGCTGAAACGTCCTTCTGGTTGAACCGAGGATGACTAGACCGCCTTTGCACCATGATCGAGGCAGTGTAGCTGCAGCAAGTCGCTGATGAAATCCAACAATATACGACAGAGATTACTCGTGAAAGGCTGCTTCCGTCGCCAGCTTTCCTAGTCCTCGCAGAACTGCCGCGAGAGGTTGAACTAGGTGCGAAGGAATACACGCATCCACGAAGCCATCCGCTAGCAGCGCGCGGGCTAGTGGAACATTTCGCATCACCGGCACCCCGGCAGCGGTGGCGGCATCTACCATCCCTTGCGCGATGAGATCGGTACCAATCGCATCAACCACTGGTAGGTGAGACTGCTGCCGATCATAATAAATCGCCACTGCAATATGCGTGGGATTGGTGATCAAAACCGTCGCTCGACGCACCTGACTGTCCGCTAACAATTGCGAGCGAATTTGTCTGCGTCGGCCTTTGATCAGAGGGTCGCCTTCATTTTCCTTAAAATCTCGTTTCGCCTCGTTCAGCGACATCTTTGTTTTCTTGATGAACTGCCATCGCTGCAATGCGAAGTCCGCAATTGCCAGGACCAGATAGCTAGCGCCCACGTAATTGGCGATGTAGAATAGCATGTTGCCTGTCACCGCGCTCAGGCACGAGATTCCGCAGCCCGGCGCCGATACCAGCGCATGTACACCCTCGCGCAGCACAACCATCAAAACTAGGCCCAGGATCAGCATTTTTCCAATCGACCTACCGAGGTCGGCAATATTATGCAGTGAGCATATCCTTTTCATGTTCTCACTTGGGCTGAGCTTTTTGAGCGACGGCGCAGCTGCCCCCGGCGCAAAGATCACTCCTCTCTGCAGGAGGTGGGCACCCACACTGATGATCAGGACGACGCCAAGGAATGGCCCGATCAGACGTTGTACTTCGCCGATGTAATATTTGAGGAGCTGTCGGGTGACGCTTAGGAAGTCCTCTTTCAGAAAAGAGGCAGGCAACAGTATGGTTGCCTGAAGTCGGTCTATTCCGCCCGGTAGCCAAGCGACAAAGAGGGCGAAGAACCCAATGGTTACCGCAGCGGATACGACTTCCTTACTCTGCGGGATCTCCCCCTTCTTTTGCAGGTCCCGCAACCTCTTGGGGGTTGGGTTTTCAGTCTTTCTATCGCTCATGGCCTCACTCGGCGATGCCCTGAAGCATCACGACGGGCGACGGCATGTGCTTATCGGCGTTGCGCAAGATAATCGGCAGCGAAAGAATCAGCAGCAGAAGACCGACTGCGCTCTTGACCGACATCGCGACAAAGAAGACCTGCAGTTGCGGCGCGAACCGGCTGATCAGCGCCACCCCCAATTCGGTGAGGAACATGGCAACGATCGCTGGACCGGCGAGAATTAATGTCAGCAGCATCACCAGGTCTGAGAGACGCAGAGCCTCTGTGACGAATGCCGGACCAAAAGCAGGATAAAAGCTCCACAGAGGCCAGATGTCATACGAGTGATAGAGCGTTTCCAACACTATGGAGAAGCCGCCGGTGACGAATAGCCAGGTGGCATAAAGCTGGGCCAGGAAGCTCCCAAGAGGCGAGACCTGGTTGGCACTTGATGGATTTAAAAGGCTTGCCATCGTGGCGCCCCTGTGGCTGTCTATGAAAGTGCCGGCAGCCTCAATACCCCACATAGGCACCGCAACTGGCATACCCAGTACGAAGCCGAGCAAAAGCTCCTTGAGCCCCAGGCCTACGATCGAGATGGGGTGCGTGATATCGAGGTTCGCAGGCTTAGTTCCCCAAGCAAGGACAATTACCGGGAGCGCCAATGCCATGGTGACACCATTGCGCGCCATTCTCGTCATCATGCCGCCTCCCAGAATGGGCGCAACCAGCATCATGCCCGTCACGCGCGCCATTGCGAGCGCAAGAATGGCGAGATAAGTATGAAACTGAGCCGTATCAAATGGTGACATGCAGTGGTTCAGTAGAGATGATGGAGCTGGGGCTCGTAGCAATCGCTTCGTAGGTGACCCACGATCTAGTCTTGAACTTACATCCGGCCGATCTTGTCGAAGAGGTTCATCGCATACTGGTTAAGCTCCTCGAACCAGTCGGCGGTGGCGACCAATACCAGGCTCACGCACAGCAGCTTCACCGCGAAAGAAAGTGTCTGCTCATGAACTTGGGTCAGGGCCTGCAGAACGCTGACGGTCAGCCCGACCGCCGTAGCAACTAGGACCGTGGGCATCGACAGAACGAGTGTCAGTTTGAGCGCGCCCACGGCAATGTTGATGAGAGTGGCAGTATTCATTACGATTGCCCCGCATAGGACAAGGTGAGGCCATGAATTAGGCGCTGCCACCCGTTCACGGTAACGAACAAGAACAGCTTGAATGGTAGGGAGATTGTCATGGGCGAAACCATCATCATGCCCATTGCTAAAAGGATGTTAGAAATCACCAGATCGACAACTATGAAGGGCAGGAACAACAAGAAGCCTATCTTGAATGCCTCTTCCAATTCAGACGTCAAGAAAGCCGGGACCAGAATCAAGTACTCGCTGCCGGTTATCGCATCGGCGTCCTCCTTGTTCCACAATTCCCGAGTTGTATCCATAAAAAATTGTCGTTCCTGCTGCGACGTGTTCTTCATGAGGAAGTGACGAACTGGTTCAGCAGCTAGCGCTATCGTCTCGAGTAATTCCCCGAGATTGTCGGATCTAATCGGCCTGTCTTGCGCTGCTTGGTACGCGCTCTTGGCCACTGGCTGCATGATGTAGACCGAGAGCAGGATAGCCATCGCATTCAGGGCCATATTCGGTGGAATGTTCTGCAGCCCGAGCGCATTCCGAACCAGCCCAAATACTACTATGAGTTTCACGTAAGAGGTTACAGTAATGGCAATGAAAGGGACGAGTGCGATAGCGCCGATCAGGATTATCAGCGTACTGGGATCCGGCAACCCGGTCATCGCTCTGCTCGTGGCAGTCGCATGTCCATCACGCGCACGCCTGTCCGCTCGGCGATGCGCACCAGTTCACCGGTCGCAACGACTTGGCCATTGACGCGCAAACTAACCTTGCTAGTGGCATCAAAACCAAGATCTAGCACCTGCCCCAAGGCCAGCTCGCGAAGTTGCCTGAGCGGCATTGTCAGGCGGCCAACATCCACATCAACTGCCAGATTGATATCGTCGAAGGTTTCCGGTGGAAGCTGGTCTGGTCTATCCATTGTGCCATCTGCTGCTGCAAGGATCGTTAGGCGGCCATTCACGATCGAGCCGCGAAGGCGAGAACTGCTAGATATGGATAGAAGAACAGTGATGGCGCCGTCACGGGCAACCGGGGAGTTGTCCAGCAGGATTACGTCACCTGAAGCGATTTGTTGCATATCAACCAAAACAAGGCTGATGCGCGCGATTAGCAGATCTAAAGAAAGGGGCAGGTCATCGAGCTCCGCGCGCAGGACTGGCAGTGCAGAGCAGCAGTTGGCGATCCATTGCAGTCCGCTAGCATCGAATTCCACCAGGCCGACGAGGTCGTTGGGGCAGTGCAACCGCTGGATCTTAAATGCGTACGGCGACGCTTGGGTAATCGAGGACGGGGAACAGATCGGCCGGTAACCACACCATTGTTCCACCTGGACGGCTAGCTCTCGGAAGGCAATTTCCAATAGTATTTCCCGCAGGCCATCGTGCAGAGGCAGCGCAGTGACTTCTGGCCAGCGTTTCACCGCCATTGACGGAAGGAGCGTCGGGTCGACTGCGACGCGAATGTTGTGACCGCCGAGGCGCATCACCGCCCGGCAGTATTCCGCCGGAACCGCGGGCAGTGCCGAACCGCAGATGACAGCTTCCACATCGATACCCTTGAGGCTGAAAGGCACTGGCAGATGGGTGGCAAGACGGGAAACGGCGCCAGCCTCATCAGGGCCATAGCAGGGAAGATCGATCACGCCCCCTTCTCAGCTTCATAATGCAATGGTTGCTGCAACCCGCGAGATCGCCGGTCACTGTCTCGTTCGTCCGAAGTTGAGCTGCGCGCAACAACTGTCATCATGATCCGCATGCCGAGCCGATTGGACAAGTCGCGCGCGAATGCACGGCCTTCTAGCTGCAGGATGGGCCAAAGACGCTCAGATTCGATTGAAACGTTCAGGGTATCATCCTGGCAGCTGATGGTCACACGCGCGCTGCCGAACGGATCGCGATCAAGCACAATCTGCAACACGGCGTTGCCGACATGGTCTTGGCCCATCCGAATGCGCTCAGCTATCGTCTCCACCAACTTGGCGAGATCGGTTGATCGTGACGCCTCTTTCGCTGCCGGACACTCTGCAGGATCGAGCATGCCACCGGCCCGTGAGGCGGCCAGTAAGAAAGCGGAGATGGCTTCCGCGCTTGCTACTACATCAGTTTGATGATTGCCAAAATGCTCGGGGCCGGGCGCGTCCTGGGTTGACTCAGCATCTTCAGTCGCTTGTTCCAACATTTGCGAGAAAAGCGCCCTATCCCTGAAAGTTGCGTGCTGCGGCACCGCTGGCAGCCCCGATGACGAGGCGAAACGGTCACGTATCCCGACGGCCGACATCGCAGCACATCGTGGTAGTGCAAGCCTTGGCACCGAACGACCTCCACTGAGTTAAATAGAAGTAGGCCACCTGATTACACGGATCTCGACACCGTCGCGAGGGCGCCTCATTCGTGAACACGGCGAGCAAAGGAACTAAAACAGCAGAGCCGTTGATAGCTTGCAGAATCGTCAGACATCATATTGCCCAGACTACCTACTGGAACGGAACGACGCGTATCGAGCAAGAGGCAGACGGCCTCTGAAGAACTCTCCGCTAGAATGTAGCCCAGGGTAGATCAGAGGCAAATACGATTTCGATATTGGCCCAGTTGGGGATGTTATGTCTCTTACTCCCGCCATTTTGGGGATGTCCCGGGTTCTGTTGAATTTCTGAAGAGGTCGGCGTTGCCCCCCTTGAGCCGGTAGGCTCGGGGTGCTGA
>NZ_JBVVPR010000101.1:0-6908 GCF_055811835.1 Bradyrhizobium sp. WSM4874 | reverse complement strand
CTTGTTCCGTGTCCTCATTGCTTCCTCCTTTCAAAAGCCAACTCAGTCTGACTGAGAGGACGGGGCGGGTCATCCCATTAATGGTAGGGCCCGCCGCCAAGCGCGAAGCTGTCGCGCATCTGCAGGCCGAATTGGGACTGTCAGAACGGCGGGCCTGCATCATCGTCAGCGCCGACCGCAAGATGATCCGTTATCGGTCGAGCCGGCCGCCCGATGCCGAACTGCGGGTCCAACTGCGCGAACTGGCCAACGCCCGCCGGCGCTTCGGCTATCTGCGGTTATTCGTGCTGCTGCGTCAGCATGGCGAGCCGTCCGGGCTGAACCGTATCTACCGGCTTTATCGGGAGGAAGGCCTCAGCGTGCGTAAGCGCCGGGCTCGCCGCCGCGCGGTCGGCACCCGGGCGCCGATCCTGCTCGAGGCCCGGCCGAATGCCCGTTAGTCGCTGGATTTTGTCCATGACCAGTTTGCCAATGGGCGCCGGTTCCGGATCCTCAACATCGTCGATGACGTGACCCGGGAATGCCTGGCGGCGATCCCCGATACTTCGATCGCGGGACGGCGGGTGGCGCGCGAACTGACGGCGTTGATTGGTCGCCGCGGCAAGCCTGGCATGATCGTCTCGGACAACGGCACCGAGTTCACCTGCAACGCCATTCTGACTTGGTCAGAGGACAACCAGATTGCCTGGCACTTTATCGCGCCAGGCAAACCGATGCAGAACGGCTTCTGTGAAAGCTTCAACGGCCGGATGCGAGACGAGCTTCTCAACGAAACCCTGTTCTTCGGCCTTGATCACGCCCGAACTAGGATTGCGGCGTGGGCCCATGACTACAATAGCCACCGCCCGCATTCGTCGCTGGGCTATCTGACACCCGCGGCCTATTCCGCCAACCTCACCGCAACGTGCGACCGGCTGCGCAACCCCGACCAGCTCCGCCGATCGCACGTTGCTCACCCCGCGCCAAACGGCGTAACATCCGCCGAGACTCTAATCGCCAATGGATGAAAGTTCAGCGGCAGGTCAATGCGATGAGCCTGCCGATGGGGCGCCGCGACATTGCAGATTATCTTGGTCTGACGCTAGAAACGGTATCGCGCGCGCTCTCGTCGTTGCGCAATAAAAAGATGCTGCGGTTCGACGGACAGACTCAGCGAGAGGTGGTCCTGCTCGACCGGGAATCACTGGCCGAACTGGATAGCTAGATAAAATGCGGGCCGAACCAAATCACCGGGCGTTGGCGGATCGCTCATGAAAGGCGAACGCAAGACGATTACTGCCTTTTCACCATCGGCCATTGGTCGGCTGCCAGTGCCGCTCAACAAAAGCGTGGCCCGCGTCTCGAACGTGAAACAGACCCCGGTTTTGGGACCAGAGGCTAAGTTGGAAAAGGGTCGCTCCGTTTGATAGACGGAGGGCATGATGACAAGAAGATGAGACGGAAAATTGACGCGGCACTGAAGGGAAAGATTGCGCCAGAGGCGGTGCGGGAGCAGGCGAGGGGTCACCGAGCTGGCTCTGCGCTATGAGGTGCACCCGAACCAGATCTATGCGTGGAAGAAACAACTTCTGGAAGAGGCGGCGCGGGCCTTTGACGCGGGTGTCGGGGCGGGAGAGCGACGAAACGCGCGAACGCGAGATCGAAGGCAAAGACGGCCTGACTTTGTCGATCGACTCCACCTCGATCAAAGCACATTGGCCGGTGCGCGGCGGAAAAGGGGAAAGCATGAACAGGCGATCGGCGGCTCGCACGGCGGGCGAACCACGAAAATCCACGCGCTGAGCGACCCTGATTGCAAATCTTGGGCATTTCATCTCACTCCGGGACAAGCCGCAGATGTTGCCGCGGGGCCGGACCTTTTGAAACTCGCGCCGCCCATGTCTTCCCTCATTGGAGACAAAGGCTACGATGCCGATGGCTTTCGCGCCGTAATCATTAATCGCGGCGCGAAACCCGTCATTCCGAACAAGTCCAACAGGGTGACCCTCCACAGCTTCAGCAAACGCGCCTATAGAGGACCAATGTTATCGAGGGCTGCTTCTGGCGGCTCAAAGAGTTCAGACGCGTCGCTGCTCGCTACGACAAACTTGCCAGAAAGTTCTTGGCTGCCGTCTACCTCGCCGCCGTCGTCGCCTATTGCATCAATTGAGTCTGAACCCTAGTGTTGCTCCAGGTGCGAACTGCGTTTGCCACGCCCACAGGCTCCGGCGCAAACCGATGCGATTGTCCCCGAAGCGGCCCCATTGAGTGAAACCTGCGGGCCAAAACGTCAACGCCTCACCTTTGGCTGCGATTCTTTTTCTGCTTTAGCATTGGCGCCGGCGCCGATACCGGGATGCGATCATCGGGCGAAGCCGGAGCCATTGGAGTATCCTTAGACTGTTCGCGTCCGACTTCGCGGCGCGGCCAGACAAAATCGTCGGCGCGACCGGCCGGTGCCGACAAGGGCTCACCTTTGACCAAGACACGCGCTGCTAGCGCATCCATTGCCATCGGCGCCCCTGGACCGCCGAGCAATTGATCGGCGCCGAAAGAGGGGGCCACCAAGGGAAGGATCGGTCCGGCGAGCGGGCGCAGGGCCGGTTGACCCGGCAGCGCATTGACGTCGGGCCTTGCCGGTTCCGTCGGCAGCGCGATCGGCGCGGAACGTGCAGCCAGCAACCGGTTGATTTCGCGTTCGACATAATGCGCGAGCTTGCGGGCGCCGGGCTTGGTGAAATACACGCCGTCGGAGGAGCGCAGCTGACGGACCTGGCCTTCGAAGTCGGGACCGCGCTGCATAAAATGGCCGGCTTCATCGACAAAGCCGTCCCAGACATCGACATAAGTGATGCCGGCCTTGCCGGCCGCCTCGCGATAGAGCGAATCCAGAAACAGCGTGTCGGCTGTTGTCTTAGCGCCACGTACCACCGGCAGGCCAACCCACAGTACCGGCACCCCCTTAGATTTGAGCACGCCGATCATCTGTTCGATCTTGTTTTTGTAGAGCTCGATCCAGCGTTTCTCGCGATACTCATAGATACCGTTTGGCGAGCGCGTGCTACTCTCCGGTTCGATAGCCCGCGCGTCGGCGGCGTCATTGGGCGACAATTCCGTATCGACCAGTCTGTCATCCGGCTTCGCGTCGGCGTTCGTACCGCCCTCCGGTTTGGCTCTGGCATCCTTCTTGTCTACCTTTTTGTGCGACGGCTTGATGTCGGATTTCTCAGCCGGCGGCTCGCGGATCCCGACCCGGTCATCGAGTCCGAGCATGACGACGATGGCGTCTGCTTTTTCGGTGGGGAGAATGCCTTTGGCTGCGGCGGCCCAATCGGCCGGATTGCCCTTCGGCTGATATCTGATGAGGCCTGAGACGGTCTTATGTCTGCGGATCACGCCCATGTCAGACTGTTCGGCATAGGCGTCTTCAAGACCATAGGCGAGCCAGTCCGCCATCGCATCACCGAGCACAAGAACATGGCGCTCCGGTACAGTATCGCGCTTTCCGACCGCGGGCGCCCTCGAAAAGTCCTCCCGCGCGGGGGGTAAGGGTTGCCGCCTATCCCAACGAGGCTGGGGAGCAGACGGCTTAAACATATCCTTACCAAACCAGCCGCCGCCGAACCCGCCACCGCGTTGCGGCTGCGGCCGCTGCTGATATCCGCCGAAATTGAAGAACTGCGCCGATGTCGGGCCGACAACGCCGACCACCGTCCCCAGAGCGATGGTTAGCGCGATCAGGGGACCTCTGTCGGTAAAGATGCGCAGTTTTCTTAGTTTGTTTGACATGCTCGTGGACCGCACAAGACGAAGAACTGCCGCGGCAGAGACTAGTACGAAGGCATCAACTTAACGCGACGAAGCCGCCACCGACGTCGATTGCCAAGCCCGCCAGGCAATCGTCTCGCCATCCGCGATCGCTCCGTCTCCGCAACCTGACCAGCTCCGACGGAGCAATCGCTGCCGGCGTGTCACGGCAGAGAGGAAGAATGGTAGCTTGACAACAAACCGCAATTAAAGGGCCGATTGACCAGCCAGACATATCATGGCTGTCCTCATTTTCCTGTGCGAGGAAGCCGCGAACGCCGCGCAGCGGAAGATATAAAAGCACTTATCCTGCTTCGATCGCCCCAAAACATAACAGGGAAGTTAGCCGGCACGTGACTCGGCGCCCGATTGCAGTAGAGCGCTGTCCCTATCACGCGCCGCTAACTTCAGCATGGCCAGCCCAAGCTGACGGTCTGATATATCGTCCGGCGAAGCCGTGGCACAACTACCAGGACTGGTCGTTGCACCACGCGGCTTCGGGAGGCAAAAGGAGAGCGCCCCTTTGGAACGAGCCGGTTGATGTTTTCGACGTTGGCGATGTCTTTCAAGATGATGGGCTGGTGCATCTCGCCCCCGAAGTGGACCTTGGCGAACGGGACCGCGCCCGGAGGGGGGGCTCGCGAGACTGAAGCCCGCAGCCGTCTTGACCATAGCGAGCAATTCGTCGGCGTCCCCTCCCTGAGGTCGTTACAGATAGCGAGCCGCCACAGCGCCTCCTGCTTCCACGACGAGAGCTTCTTTGCCCAGTCCAAAGACGTCGTCTATTGGCTCGTCAGTCATGCCCATCCCCCGAGAGATAACTGGTCGTTCGTGATTATTGCTGGTAAACCGACTTCGCTCGGGTATTTCCATATCACGCCGATTGACTAGCGTGTAAGGTCCCAACACATGCGCGGGGACCCGAACATAGGATGGGAGAGGTTGACGTATCGCTTCGTCCATGGCTCGGATATCCAGTTGATTCGCCGCTGCGCTTGCTGGCGCTGCGCCATTCCGGTCTGGCGGAGCTGCTCGGCAATGGCGCGCCTTCGTCCGGGTCGTTAACTGTTACCTGGACGAGCAGGTCGGCGCGCTGCTGATCGCCGGCGATCTCTGCGACGGCGATCAGACCTCAACGAACACGGCTCGCTTCCTGGCCGAGCAGATCCCGCGCCTCGATCAGGCTGGCATCCGCACCTTTCATCCGCGGCAATCACAGCGCGCTGTCAAAAACCACTAAAAAATTGGTACTGCCCGATTCCGTGGAGATCTTTGGCGGGCGAGCAGAAGCAATTGATATTGATCGCGCCCCAGGGCAAGTCCCCGTTTGTCAATCGGCGTTCGACTGGGACCCCCGTATTGCCGCATGAGCAAATGTTACCCTATGGCGCCATTACTAATGTCGATGCGACCTCGACTGATCGGCCGCACCAGGTGGCTTTCCCGGCTTGCTCGACGAGAGGGGCTGTGGGCGGGTCTGGCCCTACATAGCCCGAGCCGTCCACAACCCCGGCCAGCGGGGCAGCGGCGACCAATTGCTCGGCCGTCTTCCGTCTAAGCGACCTCAGCAGACGCTGCACAATCGAATGCTGTCTTGCCCCGAACTCCTCGGGCTGAATCTCGCTCAGCCGGCCGACGATGGCGAGCGCCGTCAGCTGCGGCTGCTCTGCCAGCCAGCCCTCGATCGCGGCAATATGTGGGTCGAGCTTGGACGGCATGCGAATCCTGGTTTTATAGGGCCGACGAGTTCGCCGGTGCGTGGCACGCGGCTCGCAGGCCGTCACCCTCTTTCCGAGCGTCTTGGCGAAAGTGACTGCGCTCGTTGGCGTGGTGGTCGTGGAGGCGCGCTGCAGGTCACCCGCGTGTCCGGCACGACGATCAACGCGATTGCCGAGTTCGTCCTGAGTCGCGCGAATCTCAGCCAACAGCACGACGGGATCTAGCGAACGATACTGATCGCGCAGCCGTTTCTTCACGTCCGGGGTCACCTTGGGATGCGCCAGTGCACGCTCATAGGGCGTCGATGGGAGATGATACCGTTTGATCACTTTAGCCCCTTCGCGGCGCTTCTCCTTCAGCTTGAACGACGGCTGGAAGAAGTTGACGTAGAGCCGAGCCGCCGCATAGAGACGGCCCATCACACGGGCCGTCTCGACGCCGTCGAATCGGCCATAGCCCATGAGGCGGCGGACGACGGCACCATTCTTCTGCTCGACGAAGGCTTGATCGTTCTTCTTGTAAGCGCGCGAGCGTGTGACTTCGAGCTTTTGTTCGCGGCACCATGGCACAACAACATCGTTCATGAAGGCGCTGTCGTTGTCGAAGTCCACACCGCGCAACAACCAGGGGAACAGGCTTTGGGCGCGGTTGATCGCCTCGACGACGAGCGAACCCTCCCGCGTCAGCAACGGCAGGCACTCCGTCCAGCCGGTGGCGACATCGACCATCGTCAGGGTTTGGATGAACGAGCCGGCCACCGACGTGCCGCCATGTGCGACCATGTCGACCTCGCAGAAGCCGGGCACCGGACTGTTCCAGTCATTGAACGTGCGGATCGGGACTTCGCGCCGGATTGCCGAATAGAATCCGGCACGGCGCCGCCTGCCGCCGCTCGCCGCAATGTTCACATCGACGAGCAAGCGGTCGATGGTTGCGGCGCTGATCGCCAGAACACGAGCACGGTCGGCCTCACCAAGCTGCAATCGGCCATGTTGCTCGAGCGCCGGCAGCAAGGTCGGGATCATCACCTTGAGCCGCTTACCGCATACCCGATCTGACGCCTCCCACAGCGCCGTCATCGCGTCCTTGATCGTCGCGCCATATCTGCGCTTGCGCTCTCCGGGCGCCTCCATCTTCCCCGCTCCAATTGTTGCGCTCCGCCGAAGCGCGCGCACCGCATGCTTGCGATGCCAGCCCGTCGTCGCGCACAGCGCATCGAGGATGCGCCCCTTCTCCGCCCGTTTGGCCGACTCGTAACGCTCCGTTACGGTCGACAGCACCTCCCGCCGCGCGCCCATGCTGATCTTTCTCGCCATAGAAGCCACCGAACCGATTCGATGGCACCGACCCAATCATCGGCGAGAAGTTGTCCAGTAACATTCTGGATGAGGCAATGCGCCCCC
>NZ_JBVVPR010000100.1:0-6990 GCF_055811835.1 Bradyrhizobium sp. WSM4874 | reverse complement strand
AACGGGTGGGCGACTTCAAATCGGAATGGTGGGCGAGATCATCTCGGAATCCTGGGCGACATCGATCGGAATCCGCAAACGCTGCCTTGGCCGTCTTGCATAGCCCTGTTCGGGTCACCCTCAGGAAGCAGACTTCGCGTCGCTCCGAGTTTGAGCCCGCCGCGGGGTCAAAAGGCGCCACCTCCAAATGCAGCTTGTTCCTTATCGGCTAGGGCGAGCATCCGAGATCGTATCGCGTCGTATCATCCTGATGCTAGATTTCACAACGGCAGGGAGCGCCTGCTTCCTGCTTCATACCGAACAGGAGGACGACATGCCTGATAGCGTCTACAAGGTCATTGAACTGATCGGTACCAGCAGCGACTCATGGGAGAAGGCGGCCGCTAATGCGGTCGAGCTAGCTGCGAAATCTCTCCGAGATCTTCGCATTGCAGAGGTCGTCAAGCTCGATATGCAATTGGATGCGAAGGGAAAAGTAGAGGCCTATCGCGCCAAGCTCAACGTATCATTCAAGTTCGAGGATTCCTGAGCCTCGGCACCTCGCCCCACTTGCGGGGCGAGGTTGGCGCACTGGAGAACAGCGTGTCGCGCCGGCCCCGGCCGCCGTTTGTGACGCATCCTGGAAGTAGGGCCCTGGTCCAACTGGGACCCGCTATGCTTTGGTGAGTGGAGCGGGAACCGTAGCGCGTGGTGACCTCATGTACATAGTCATTCGCAAGTACACCAAGGTTCGTTCGGTTGCAGACGCTGCTCGCCGCGCCAAGAGCGGCATCGGTCAGATCCTAAGGCAATCGCAAGGATTCAGATCTTACTACCTGCTGGATGGGGGCGACGGCGTTGGTGTCGCCGTGATGATATTCGAGGACCGCGAAAGCGCAAATGCAGGAAACGCTAAGATATTGGAGTTTGTTCAGGCAAGTCTGCATGACCTCGATCTTGGAGATCCCGAAATCACGACTGGCGAAGTATTGGTGAATATCGAACCTGATGCGTCCTTGGCATAGAGTATTCGTAAACCCCGCCGGTTCCGGTGGGGTGCCACCCCTTGCCGCTGAAGTCGATCCGATCGCCGTCGCGTTGGGGCGATCGCACTCTGGACATACGGATGTCGTCTGACATTTCTCGCGTACTCATAAATTAACCTCTTGAACCAATGTCCGCTTGTCCCCAATAGCGGCGCGAAAGCGGATGTTGTCGGACTTTCAAGAGGGGCCAAGCTCGGAACTCGCTAGACCATTCGACTGGCTCACGAGGCCAAGTCGTCGAGCAACGCCTTGGCCTCTTTCAAATCGCGCGTGTCGAACCCTTCAGTGAACCAGCCGTAAACCGGAGCCAGCAGATCACGTGCCGCGGTGCGTTTGCCCTCATCGCGCCATAAGCGGGCAAGGCTCGTCGCTGCCCGGAGCTCAAGTGATTTCGCCCGTTGTTGCCGAGCGGTTTGTAGGGACTTCAGCAGCCATTTGCTCCCTCCGAGCTGGCCGCGAGATAATGCCACCAACCCTCGCAGCCGAGAGATTTCCGCATCCCACCAGTGCTCGCCGCTTTGTTCCGCAATGGCAGCAGCACCCGTCAGGGCTTCGGCTCCGCCGGGGTGGTTTCCTGTGTGACAAAGCACTTCGCAAAAGAGCGCAAAGCTATAGGGAGCGTACTGGATCGTGCCTCGCTTCGCCGGATCAGCAAGCGCGGCGCGGTAGGAGGCAATCGCCGCCTCAATCCTCTCCGGTGCCGACAACGCCCAGCCGCGGAGAACTCGTGGATCGAGCGGCAAGGCAATGCGCTTCTCAGCCGCTAGGGTCTCTGCGCTCTCAATGCACTGCAGCACCGAAGCTGAGTCACGTCGGAACTGGTGCAATATCGACGCATGCAGACGCGCCATAGCAAGGCTGAAGGGATGGTTCACCCGTTCCGCAAGCGCCAACGCGTCATTCACGCGAGCGAGCGCCGTGTCAGGGTAGCCGAGCAGCCAGGCGCTCCAGGCACCTAGCGTTCCTGCACAGACTCCAGGGTCGTGGCCGTAGATGTGTGCGTGCGTCCGGTGCTGCTCGAACTCATAAAGGGTTCGGCCCTTCTCGCAATGCTCCTGCGCCGGAGCGAGCTCGCCGCAGAAGAAATGTGTTGTCCAACCCGTATGATGAGCTTCGAGCCGAAGACCGACATTATTACTCTTTTCGACCAGGCTCAGGAGCCTATCTGAAAGCTGGCGCGCCGCATTCCAATCCGACGTACGTCGGAAAGTCCACAACCCCCATATCGCGGTGAACTGAGAATCGACGTCCCCTATCTTATCGGAAAGCTCGAGCGCACGAGCGTGCGCTTTTGCTGCTTCGGCTGAGGAGAAGCCGTTGGCGTTACTAAGAGACACGCCTTTAGCGAGTTGCAGCTTGATCTCTTGCTGATCGCGCTGCGCATCCAAGAGAGATGGCAGCAGGGACAGACCACGATCGAAATGTCTGACCGCCTCGGCATATGCGGAGCGGGAAGCAGCAAACTGGCCTGCTTTTAGCCATTGATCGGAGGCTCGTTCCGCCTGTCCGGCACCCGTCAAATGATGGGCCAGTATCTCTGGCTGCCGATCGACCAGATCTGCGAAATGCTGCTCCAAGGTGGTGGCAACTCGTGCATGCAACTCTTGCCGTCTTGGGCGCAGCAGCGTGCCATAGGCAGCGTCCTGCACCAGCGCGTGCTTGAATAGATAGCTGGAATACGGAGGCACACCTTGTCGGAACAACAAGCCAGCGGAGATCAGACGGTCTAAGGCGGATGCCAACTCTGGCTCCGGCTTGCTCGCAACGGAAAAAAGCAGGGTGTGAGAGAACTCTCGCCCGATCGCGGAACCGATCTGGGCCACCTCCTTGGCGGGCCCGAGCTGGTCGAGCCTCGCCATAAGCGATGCGTGCAGGCTTGCGGGGACCGCCGCCGCAGGTGACGGAATATTGCCTCTAGTTCGCCGCGCCTCGCCCTCGCTCTTGGTCTCCAGCACCGCCTTCGTCATCTCCTCCACAAAAAGGGGAATTCCGTCCGTGCGTTTAATAATGTCCTGCCGCACGCTCGCCGAAATAAGCTGGTTGCCCACGATGTGATCAATCACCGCCTCGATTTGGCGCTGCGCCAGCCGATTGAGGGTGAGAGCAGTGACGTAGGCCCGCCCGATCCAGTGCGGTTCGAACTCTGGACGAAACGTCACAATCAACAGCACACGGTAGGTCCGAAGCCGGTCAACGACTCCGCTGAAAGCTTCCTGACTCGTGGGATCGGTCCAATGTGCATCCTCGACGATCATTAGCACAGGTGTGGAGCGCGATAATGCCTCCACCTGTGACCCGAGCGCTTCAAATGTCCGCTGGCGGTGCTGTTCGAAGGGTATGTCGAGCGCCGCGTAGCGTCCGTCTTTTGGCAGCGACAGCATGTCGGCGAATAGCGCCATATCCTCCAAAGAGGTTGAAGTCTGCGCCAATACTGTATCGAGCTTGTCCAGCTTCGTTTCCAGCGCGTCGTCATGCGCAAATCGTGCGGCCCGTTCCATCTGGCCGATGATCGGGTAAAAAGCGCTGTCGGTATGCTGCGGCGAGCAGAAATAGCGCAATCGGGTATGCGGCTCGTTAGCGATGCTTTCCAGCAGCGCCGCCGTAAGCCGCGATTTGCCAATACCAGCCTCGCCGGAGAGCAGCACTACTTGGCCTTCACCACTCTTTGCCTTGGACCAGCGTCGCAACAGGAGTTCGAGTTCTTCGTCGCGCCCAACAAGCTCGGTCAATCCGTTCGCGTGGAAGGCCTCGAAGCGGCTTTCGACTGAAGCCGGCCGCAACGCAGCCCATGCCCCTACGGCGCCTGAAATACCTTTGAGTTCTTTCGGCCCAAATTCTTCAAACTCGAACAGATTGCCCAACAGCTTCCGAGTACTCTCCGCAATGACGACGCTGTTCGGCTCAGCAACGCCTTGCAAACGTGCTGCAAGGTTTGGCGTTTCACCAATTATGGCGTGCTCCTGAGAAGCGCCGGACCCGATGAGGTCGCCGACAACCACCAGTCCCGTTGCGATGCCGATACGCGTCTGCAGGGGGGCACGGATCTTCAGAGCACCTACGCCAGCCACCAACTCCAGCCCCGCCCGGACGGCCCGTTCGGCATCGTCTTCGTGCGCCTGCGGATACCCGAAATACACCAGTACCCCATCGCCCATATACTTCGCAACAAAGCCGCCGAACCGCCGCACGATGTCGGTGACGCACTTCTGATACGCGGAAATGATCTCGCGTAGGTCTTCAGGGTCCATGCGTGCAGAAAGTGCTGTTGAACCCACAAGGTCCGAGAACATCACAGTGACTTGGCGACGTTCGGCGGCATCTTGGGGCGTCAACTCGGCCGTAACCCGTTGAGCGACGGCAGGGCTCCCAAGCTCCTGGATAGCCGCAAGCATTATGCGCCGATGCCCGAGCAGCACGCCGATGTCCTTAAGATCCTGATCAGTCAGATGGCGAAGTGCTGCGAAACCAATCCCGTTTTCAGCAAAACGCTGCGCGTACTCGGACATTCCGAGCTTTTGGAGCCAGTCGACAATTTGCTGCATCGCGGCCCCTCCCAGATTTTGTGTAACCCTCTCTGGACCGATAGGACCGAAAGTCTACCACGCGCGCCGACTTATTCCAGCACCCGCCGCGAGGTTGCATGTCCGGTCAGGGTCACAATCGGTCCTCCATCGGCTGCGCGCCGCAGGTCAGCTAAGGGCCCATAAACGGACTGATTCACCGCAACAAGCATTGTTGCTATTCGATCACTTCATCGACGCGGGCGAGGAGCACTTTGGGCACTTCAAGGCCAATAGCTCTGGCCGTTCGCAGGTTAATCAACAGCTCGTATCTGATCGGCGCTTGAACGGGAAGGTTCGCTGGTTGATCGCCGTTCAATACACGATCCACATAAGTAGCAGCACGCTCATAGCCATCGTTTGCGGCGGGTCCGTAAGAGGCGAGACCTCCGTTCGAGACAAAAAATCCAAAAGGAGATACGGTTGGTAAGCGAAATTGCAATGCCAATGACATTAACAAGTCGCGATGAATGGTCGCTGGAGAACTCGCCGTGATGATTACCCCGCCCCTGCCCTCTCGCGCGAAGGCCGCCAATGCCGTCCTTGTCTCCGCCAAGTCTCGCGGATTAATCGCGGTCAATTCAAGCTCTGACGAGGACGATGCCACGGTCTGGATCGCGGCGAACTGACCAATTCCGGCGGCCATCGAAGGATCACGAATCACCGCAACCCGCTTCAAATTGGGCGTAAGTTCTTTCAGCAACTCTAGCCACTTGCCACTGATGCTATACTCGAACGCGGTAAACCCCGTCGTGTTGCCGCCCGGCCGCGCGAGGCTGACAACAAATCCAGCCCCGACCGGATCGATAACATTCGCAAAAATGATCGGTACGTCACGAGTCACCCGTTGCAAAGCGGCTACGCTCGGACTGGCCGAGGCTAGGAGTACGTCCGGTTTAACTGCGATCAACTCCTTTGCGTATTCGTGATAACGCTCTGCACTCTCACCGGCCCAGCGGACTTCCGTGTGTAAGTTCTTTCCCTCGATCCATCCACGCTTTTCTAACGCCCGCGCGAACACCCTTATTCTGGCCTGACCTTCGTCGCTGTCAGAATTCAGGTTGACGAGAATGCCCAGCTTTCGTATTCGCGCGCCGTCCTGCGCAAGCGCCACAGCCGGAAGTGACAGGGCCGCCACTCCCAGAGATGCGATCAACTCCCGTCGCGTCATGGAATGCCTCTGTCACCGGGTTGCGTCAATTTATCTACTTGATCACAGATCGCGGCCAACCTCCATCATAGCTTCTGCGGACAATGCTGCAGATCGGCAGCTTGCATGATTTGGTCGGCTCACCTCCCGGAAGCGGCCGTCGCGGCGTTCTGAGCCAAGGTCAGTCAGGGCCAAAGAGCGAATTACACCGTGACCAGCGCAGCGATTTTCGGCCCAGGCACTGTGGGCGCTGGGCGCTCTCTCCCATTTGTCAACGTGGTTGACGGTAGTTGGCCGGAATTGCTGTTCCGCGAGTTATTGGATGGAGTCGTCCGGCAACCAACCATGATGAATGTGCCTTTGCAAAACTGGTCCTGGTGGTTGAAGTTCGGCGCATGTGTGACCGGCTGCGTCAGCGGTGTCATTGCGCGCGATATGGACGCCCGAGGTGAACGGCGATTGAAGTTACCATCGCCTGCACCTCTTCTTTAATGAACCAATGGCCGGCTACCGATGCGACCGGCGACGGTGCCGTCATGCCGGCGGGAGCGCAGCCGCGGCAGACGACGGACTGATGATCTGATCAATCGGGAAAGGCGCTATCCAACAAAGGAGTATCCTATGAAGTTGGCTCAAACATCAGCACTAATCATTTGTCTGCTCGGCGCGCCGGGAATTTCGCTGGCCGCGGACGCCAAGGGGGACGTGGAGAAGGCTTACGCCGCTTGGGATGCCGCATTCAACAAGCACGACGAGAAAGCCATCGGCGCCTCCTATCTCGCGACGGCAAAATTGATGCCACCCACGCATCAGGTCGCGTCGGGTCCGGCCGAGATCGAGAAGTTCTTTGCCGGACTCTTCGCGAGCGGTGTGACGGATCACAAGTTGGAGATGATCGACGCCGGCGGAGACGACAAGGTTGTCTTCGGCACAGCCAAGTGGAGCGCCGCGGGCAAGGACAAGGAGGGCAAGCCGTCTCCCTTCAGTGGTTTAGCGACGCACGTCTTCGAACGCCAAGCCGATGGATCGCTCAAATTGAGGCTGCAAACATTCAACTAGAGCGGTCAAATCTCAATCGATCCGGCGAGGCGGCGGCCTTGCCGGGCACCCGAAAGGTCCGCCATGCCTTGGTGAGCGGAGTTCGTGGAGGACCGCCGACACTTCGCCGATGGGCCATGTGTGGACGTATATGGACCCCGCCCGATTGCAACGACTGGCTTGATCAGGATCGACGGCCACAACTGCTGACGTATAT
>NZ_JBVVPR010000099.1:0-7161 GCF_055811835.1 Bradyrhizobium sp. WSM4874 | reverse complement strand
CACTTGATCGAGCGCCATGTGCTTGCTGCCGAGCGCCTGCATGGCGACGACACCACCATCCGCATCCTGGCGAAGGGGCAAGTGCAAGACCGGTCGGATCTGGACATATGTGCGGGATGACCGGCCCTTCGCCGGGCCAGCGCCACCGGCGGGCGGTCTATTACGCCTCGAGCGACCGTCGAGGCGAGCATCCACAGAAGCATCTGGCCGCCTTCGCCGGTATCCTGCGAGCTGATTGCTACAACGGCTTCGAGCCGTTGTTCGATCCGCAGAAGAAGGTGCTGCCGATTACGCCGGCGTTTTGCTTTGCCCATGCGCGGCGGGGCTTCTTCGAGCTGGCCCACATCGAGAAGAACGCCCGGGAAGGCCACAGGGGCAAACCGGTCTCGCCGATCGCGTTGGAGGCGGTCAGACGCCTCGACGCTTTGTTCGAGATCGAGCGCGCCATCAACGGCCGCGGCGCCGACGAGCGGCGCGCTGTGCGCCAGGAAAAGAGCAAGCCGCTTCTCGAGGACATGCATGCCTGGCTGCTCCTCGAGCGCGAACCCCTCTCGCGCTCCTCCGAGGTCCTGAAGCCCATGAATTACATGCTCAGGCGCTGGGACGACTTTGTCCGCTTCCTCGACGATGGCAGGATCTGCCTCACCAACAACGCCGCCGAAAGAGCGTTGCGCGGCATCGCCTTGGGAAGGCGCAATTGGACCTTCGCCGGCAGCCTGCGCGGTGCCGACCGCGCCGCCATCATGCTGACGATGATCACGACCTGTCGCCTCAACGACGTCGATCCCAAGGCCTGGCTCGCCGATATCGTCGCCCGTATCGCCGATCTTCCCGCATCGCGTCTGCACGAACTGCTGCCCTGGGAATGGAAGCTCCTGCGCCAAGCCGACACGCCCGCCGATCAGCAGGCCGCCTGATCTTCACGCAGCGCCATCATAGAGCTCGCCGTGCCCGCGCGCATGCGTCAATCAGGCGGTCTTCGTCGTATGCGTACGTTGCGCTCGTCACATGCGGTGTTGCTCATTCGGCGGATCTCGAGCCAGTGGTGAGCGACCCATGCTGTTTCCAGCCGTATAAACAGTCGTATCGTCCTCTCTGGCATTGTTGTGATCGGCGCCTGCAAGGCAGGTCCACACGTCTTTGTCACCGAAAACGCACGTGTTGTGTTACGCCTGTTACCCGCACGGCCAAACGCTGGCCTACGTCGGAGCAGCCCTGGCTTGGAAAGGCAATCGCGGCCGATACTGCCAACAGCAGCGAAGTCCGAGAAGGGACCTATGTGGCCTTCCCGCGGCAAAGGCCGCAATTCGACTACCATCGTTTCGATGGCATCCTCGGAGCCGGCGTTGAGCAAGCGCTCATACCTGATTGGTCCGTCAGATTTGAGTGCGAGTATATGCGTTTTGGCTGGACGGCATCTGGCGACCTCTGGAAATCAAGCTGGGAGCTCGGGGCATACCAAAACCTGAAAGTTAGAGTCGAGTGCAGTGGAGGTAGGCTGGCTTCCAAGCAACATTGGTGTTGCCTACCTTGCCCAGTGGTTCCTTGAACACCACTGGCCTTCTTTCTTTCCGCTTAACCTCTACCCGGCGGAATCTGATTGTTGTTCCGTGCCACGCTTTGCCTTGTTAGGACCCGGAGAACCCCGTCATTCTTCTGAGGCGAATGCGGCCCTCTTTCGAACTCAAAAGGCGGCGCCTTGGCAGGACCGCGAGTCCATGGTTCTCAAGAATCACGGCCGAGATGGTGTCGTTGCTGCGGAGCTCGCGACTTTGTGTCCTGCGCCGTTGGCGCTTACGAGAGTTTGAGACCATCTTACTCCCTTGATGGTTGGGGGCGGTGGTGAGCTTGACTCACTTCCGATCGACGCCAGCTCGCCCGTGACTGCCACCTCACGCGGAGCCGATTCTCGCAGAGTCTGGTGTGGGGAAGGATGTGCATTCGCGTCATCAGAGCAGTCGGCTGGCCCACCACCTAACCGAATGCACGCTCGATATAACCGAGGTACGGCAAAGCTGCCCGCCCATAAGCCCAGTCCGGCACGATCGGCCGCGCGTTGCGCAGCGTGGTATCGTCCCCTCGAATATCGCGTCCAATCGAGCACGAGACCGTTACGCACCAACCATTCTCCGAGATCGGTGCCATCAGCTGAACAGGTCGCCATCGTCCGTCCACACTCATCCTCCAGGGCTGACAGGCAACTGACTTCGCGATTTGCAATGAAGCCTTCAAGATCGCTCGCGGTCCTGAGGCCACATAGATATAGATTGCCCTTGATATCTCGGCACATTTGAGTCTTGTCCGGCGCATCTATGCCCCAGAGCCGAACGCGTGTCCCGTGAATTTCAAGGCTGTCGGTGCTGATGACCTTTGCCGGCCCCGTCAGCTCGCCGGCCAACACGATGGTGCACAATGCGAGCATGGTCAACACCACGATCAATCCATGCAGGGCGATCTTCTTTGTCGAACTGCGAACATTCCGGCCGAGTGCAGCAGAGCATGGGCAAGCGCCAAAGGCGCTCCATCGCAGCAGTGCTTAGGAGGGAGCTAATGTTCCACAGGCAAGCTCGTTCGACGGATGAATCCTCTTTTATCAGCAGCGCAAGACGCCCGCGTTCAACCTCGCCCGCGATGCTCTGCGACCAGGCTGCTGCGCTGACCGCATCCGGCCTTTGCTCCACGTCGTTACGGCAATCCGCCTCGGCCGCATTGCGCACCAGCAGGTCGAACTCGGTCGTTTGCGTCCGCTGATCAGCGACCAAGCCGGTGCAGACAGCCGGCCGCAAGTCGGCGAGATATGATTTCCCGGTCGCCTTGTGCGGAATGAGCATAAGCTCGGCCGCCTCGCTGCGACGGACAGCAGCGAGCGCGCGCCGCCAGGGACCGCTGCAGCCGGTCGCTATCAGGGAAAGCGTATGCATCGCTTGAGCAAGCGGCAACGGCCTCGGTGCCGATGCGGCCGATGTAGGCAAGATCGGTTGTCATCATCGCGATCTGCCCAAGCTGCGTTAGCGCTATTGGCAACGCGAGTTTCGCGGTTTCCCTGAGTTCGGCCGTGAGGTAATGGCCATCTACACATTTCGGCAGTCGATGACGCCACGATGATACCGGTTTTGTTTCGGCTGTTTTTCCATGAAAGTCAGGCTGCCCCGGTTTGCCTCAGTCGAGCAAACCGATCGCTTGCTTCACTGAGAGGATACCTCCCCGCCCTTGCGAGTTGGCAGCGTGATCTCTATTGCACGATGCTCTCACGCGATGACGAGCCACTCGAAAATGGCGGCGAGACTTCTGAACCGCAAGGGTGATCTCGGACAATTGCTCGTTTCAGCGATCGTCGCCAATGACGGTCCGTGTTGTTGCGTTTAGCTGTGTCTGGTTGAAGACGTCGACGTCTCAAGCGCGACAGTAAGACGGCAGTATTCAGCCAGCGCGGCGAGAGGCGCATTGTTTCTTCAGGAAAGATCGCAGAACGTCGTTTGGCACGTCGGTTGCTTGAGATGCAGGGAAGGCCGTTACGGCCATGCCGGTCTCGCAGCGACTATCCAAGAGCTCAGATGAATCGGTTGATTCAAAATGCCACGCCGCCGCGTCCGTCGCGCGCGCCTCCATGGCGAGGCTCTCATCTGACGGTGCTTCGGTTTGCCGGCGAGGACGGGATTGCCCTGTGTACCCGGTACGGGACGAATGCTGGCAGTCAAAGAGGTGCTGCGGACTACATTCGAAGTGAAGTGGTGCGAGCAGTTAAAGATGATCGACCTGGTAGGCGTCAACCTACGAAGCTGTCAGCTGGCCGCAGACCGGTGTTCGCTCGTAGATGGCCAACGGGCTGATGCAGGACAGTTGGGACCTTCGAGAACGATTGAGACGACGAGAAGATCTCAAGGTCGAGCTCATTCGCGCTCAATCGGACGTAGCCAGGTGTAAAGCAGAGTTGGCGGACATCGAGCAGAGGCTGGAGCGTGAAGATGGCTCATCGGTCTTCTGCGGTGCACGCCAGCGCGCGTCTCCGCCAGACGCTGCGGCGCGTGACGGGCGACCACGTAAATCGCGAAGTGTCGCCGATCCCATCAGTTCACGAGCGGATGCTATGGGGTTCACCAGTCGATCGCGGGACCGTTGAACGCGGTGGCCACGCGGATCACCCACGTGGAGGTGTTGTCATGGGGTACGAACATCACGACTCATGCGGGTTGGCCTCGACGCGTAGCGAACGCGGCGGCGGGGCCGGACAACGAGATGCGGCCGTACCATTCGGCTCTACCGTCTTTGTCGGTGCTGGTACGCTAGCTATCAGGTGCGCGCTGCTGGCGAGAAAGATGGGCCACGTCATAGGCGCCGCATTGTGTGGCGACGCCCTATTCCGCGATTGGGCTGCTCGCGCCGATATCTTGTGTGTTGCGAATGTTGAAGAGTTCTCCGCCTTGGTCAATAGCGAACCGGTGGAGTGGATGTTCTCCGTTGCCAATCCGTTCATATTGCCCGCAGACGTGTTTCGACGCGTGCGTCGAGGCGCGTTCAACTACCACGATGGTCCGCTGCCACGCTATGCTGGGACGCATGCGACGTCTTGGGCGCTGCTGGCCCAAGAGACCGAATATGCCATCACGTGGCATCGCATAGATCATGGTGTTGATACGGGTGACCTGGTGGTTCAACGCCAAGTCCTGATTGGACCCACCGACACCGCGTTAAGCCTGAACCTCAAATGCTATGAAGCCGCAGTCGAGGGATTCCGTGAGCTTTTAACTGGCTTAACGAACGGGACGCTCCCCGCCCGTTCGCAGGCGCTAGCGGACAGAAGCTATTTCCCAGGGGGCCGCCGCCCGGATGCTTCGGGGTGTCTGCGATGGGATAGATCCGCGCAAGATCTATCGGCGATGGCGCGCGCCTTAGACTTTGGGCCGTATCATGCCAATCCGCTATGTTTGCCCAAGGCTCTCGTGGGGAACGACGTTGTCACAGTCATGTGCTTGGAGGTACTGCCTCGGCGCTCGGGCTTTCCGGCAGGTTGCCTGCTTGAAATCCATCCCAGCCACTGGCGTGTGGCGACAGGTACAGAGGATGTTGATGTTTGGTTCTGCAGCTGGGATGGTGAGGCGTTGGACGCGGGCGCACTTGCAAGGCGCTCCGATCTGGATCAAGGCGATCGCCTCCCGATTCTAAGCGATGACGAGGCACGCAGCATCACTGTTGCCCATGAAATGTTGGCGCCTCGAGAGAGTTTTTGGCGACAGCGGCTTGAGCGGTTTAAGACATTGCAGCTTCCCTTTCCGTCATCTTCAGAAGCTGTGGCTTCCCTCAGACGACAGTCGAGTTCCTGGCTGTTTCCAAGTGCTTTGGCCGAGTTGGAGCCAGTTGATCGCACTGAGTACTTGCTGAGTGCTTTACTGATCTATCTCGCCCGCATCACGGGTGAATCAGAGCTTCAATTGGGGTGGACACCCGCACCGAAGGCGTCGCGGGCCGGGTTGAAGGCGGTGGAGGTGCTTGTCGCTTCTGTCGTGCCAATGGAAATAACCATTGACCTTGCTCATGAATTTGCGCGGGTGCGCGGGACGGTTGCGGCCGAATGCGCCGAGCTGAGGGAGCACGATAGCTTTGCGGGGGATCTGATCGCGCGCTGCCCGGCCTTACGGGGGATGGAGGTGCTGCGATCGTGCCGGCCCTGGCCCATAGGCGTCACGGTTACTGAAAACGGCTGTTCCGCTGCTGGTGATCTGGCTTCGCGCCCGAGTTCTGAAGCGGTCCCGTCTGGCGATTTGCTGACGTTTGAGGTTTGCGCCCTGGATGGGAGCTTTCGATGGCACTTTGATGCAAGTCGCTTGGCGCCTGAGCAGATCGACCGTATGACGCAACATCTGCAAAATTTGCTGTGTGCGGTGATGGCCGATGCGGAGCAGCCGGTTGGGCGGATCGGGCTGCTGTCGTCCGCTGAGCGTACCTACCTTTTGGAGGAGCTGAACCGGACGGCGGCGCCTTATCCTTCGGAGCGGTGCATCCATGAGCTATTCGAGGCCGAGGTGCGGAAAGCGCCGGATGCGGTGGCGGTGGTCGATGCGGACGTGCGCCTGAGCTATGGCGAGCTCAATGCGCGGGCGAACCGGCTCGCGCATCATTTGATCGCGCACGGCGTGAAGCTGGGAGATCGCGTCGCGATGGTGTTGGATCGCTCCATTGCTCTTGTGGTGGCGCAACTGGCAGTTCTTAAGGCAGGCGGGGTGTATGTACCGATCGATCGCCGTCTTCCATCTGGCCGACAAAGCTGGATGATGACCGACTGTGCTGTGCGCTTGTTGCTCACAGGGACTGACAATGTTGGCGAGGTTGAGGTTGCGATTCCTGTTCTGGCCATTGAGCCGATCATGGCTGGAGCAGGATGTAGTACCGATCCCGGCTTGGCATTGACCGCCGAGGCTGCCGCTTACGTGATGTACACCTCCGGATCGACCGGCGTTCCCAAGGCGGTTGCGGTTCCTCATCGTGCTGTCAACCGGCTCGTCATCAACAACGGGTATGCGGAGTTTAGGTCGAGTGATCGTGTGGCCTGGGTAGGCAATCCCGCCTTTAGCATCAGTACGCTGGAAGTGTGGGCGCCGCTGCTACACGGTTCGAGGTTGATTGTGATTCCATACATTGGTGTGCTGCAGCCAGAGGTGCTGCGCGGCCTGGTTCAGCAGAACGGCGTTACCGTGCTGCATTTGACAGCCGGGCTGTTTAGCCAGAGCGCCGATCATTTGGCTCCGGTGCTGGCAAGTCTGCGATTGCTATTAGTTGGTGGCGGCGCGGTTGATGTGGCGGCAGTGGCACGGGTTTTGAGCCGGAGTCGACCACAACATCTGTTGCACTGTTATGGCGCAACCGAGACAGCGACCTTTGCGACGGTCTACGAGATCACCGCAATTGACGAGACATTCCGTCGGCTCCCGATCGGCCGCCCGATTGCGAACACGCGGGTCTATCTGCTGGACGGTCATGGTGCGCCCGTTCCGTTCGGGGCGGTGGGGGAGCTCTACATCGGCGGGGCGGGGGTCGCGCGCGGCTACCTGAACCGGCCCGAGCTGACCGCGGAGCGGTTCATCGCCAGTCCCTTTGTGGAAGGCGACCGGCTTTACCGGACCGGCGACCTTGCGCGGTACTTGCCGGACGGCAATCTGGAGTTTT
>NZ_JBVVPR010000098.1:0-7844 GCF_055811835.1 Bradyrhizobium sp. WSM4874 | reverse complement strand
TGCTCGCCGCCACTCACGCCGATGTTGCGAAAGGCGAATTGAGCGGAATTCTGAGCCGATTCGCATGCTTCGGCTCCCAGAGCGTCCTTGCACGCTCCCAGCTGACCGCATTGCCTCATCCAGAATGTTCTGGACAAGTTCTCGGCGGCGATAGGGCGGTGCCATCGAATTGGTTCAGCGGCGTCTATGGCGGGAAAGATCAGCATGGGCGCGCGCCGGGAGGCGCTGCCGACCGCAGCCGAGCCCCTGTAGATCCCTCTGGACCTTTTCTGGGAATAACGACGTACGTCTGTGGCCCCTTTCTAATCCATGTTGTGATATGCCCAAATCGCACTTCCGCAGGTCAGGTTCTCTGGCGAGCTTGGGTACTGGCCTGTTTCCGACCTCAGTGCTTGGCTTGAAGCTGAGAGTGGCCTGTTTTCGTTTCGTGCCGGGCCTTGATCTATCTCAAAGGGAATTGGTCCGCGCCGAACATTCAATGAACGCCATGGAACGGCACTACCCACTTTCGCTCGTCTGGCTGGCGCACGTTCGACGACGAAGTCCGCCAGTTGGCGAAGTCGGATAGACGACGCGCCGCCTGATGACGGTTCCTGGTGTCGGCGTGGTGACCGCCTTGGCCTTACCGCCATACGATCGACGACCCATCGCGCTTCCGATCGGCATCAAGCGTCGGCGCCCATCTGGGTCTTAGCCTCGACGCAACCAGTCTGGCGAACTGATATCAACGGCAAGATATCACGATGCGGCGACCGCCTTCTACGAATCCGGACTAGCTCCGACGGCGCGAGCACTACCACCGTCCGTGGCCGAGTTCAGAAATGTAAGCTTGACAACAAACCGCAATCAAAGGGCCGAATGACAATCAAAATCAGTTTGATTACTAGCGTGCAGCTCGCTGCACCATTTCCGGCGGAAAGCAGGGCTGGTCCGGAGGCTCACCGCCGCTGCAGCCGACAGAAACCATTGCGGTCGACGTGGTGGACGAAGCCTCTAAATAAATCGCAGCGGTGGCTGCTAGAATCCCGGCGGCTTGCTTGCTGCAGCGTCTGCTTTGGGCTCGTCCGGAAGGCCGCGCACGAAGCTGATAGCTCGCTCCTGAAGTTCGGCCTCCAGCTTTGTCGCCTTGATACGGTTAACGATGAGATCACGATTGAATGGCCGCGCCTTGTGGTAGCCGTCCACGAACTCCTTGTCCTTTCCGACAGGCGAGCGAGCTTGGATACGATAATGTCTTCGGGACATGGCGCCACAGCCAGAACCTTCCTGTCGTCAACGTCGACCGTTTTGGTGATGGCGCGCTTCTTCCAATCGCCAGGAAGCCGCGCGGTATTCTCGTCGACACCGTCGATATAGAAGCCGTGATCGCGATGGAATTTTGAGCCCTCGCCGTAGAGAGCATTTATCTCTTCTGAAGCCTCCGGATCGTCTTCAGGATCCAGCTCCTTCTGCTGAATTTCCCATATCTTCGCGTTCTCCGGATAAGCGTCGATTTCGCCAGAGGTGCGTAGGACGACCGGAGCGTCGGGCCACGAAAGTAAGATGCTTTGGCTTCCAATGATGAAGACCTTGTCGGTTTTAAACAGCCGGGCAATCACCCTGACTGTCTCGACAAGGTCTTCAATAGTTCGAACAAACGAGTTTTGCGTCACGCCACCATCCGCGGAAGTGCCGCGGTTTGATGGATCGCAGATCTCTCTGCAATCCGCTTCGCCGCCTTCCAGATGCGACGGCGCAGAGTGTCATCCTCGAAGTTGATACCTTCCGCCAAAACCCTTCTGCAATCCCTCGGCCGCCTTGCCCGCCAAGGCGCCGCCGACGACGCGGTAGCCGGCGGCTTCCCACATTTCGCGCGCCGCCCGCATCATCGTGGTCTTGCCGGCGCCGGCCCGGCCGACAACCGCCGCGATCCGCTCTCCAGAGGCCAAGTGCGCGATGGCTGAGCGCTGCTCGGCCGAGAGGTTGGCGTGCCGCGCGGACACGGCTGAAATGACCGGTGCCTTCACGGCGAAAGCCGCACTGCCCGACAGGTGGACCGCGCGCCGCACCATCTCCGCTTCGAGCTGGATCAGCTCGCGCGTGGCATATTTTGCCGGCGTTGGAGCCCCCGTGACAAAGTCGACCGCCTCGACATCCAGCCGCAGAGCCTCGGGGCTTTGCAGCACCCGCGCCATCAGGTGCTGGAAGGTGCCGGCATCGTCGACATAGCGATGCAGCAGCTTGCCGACATCCCGCTCGTCGAACACGCTGCGTTCCCGCGAAATCATGTCGAGCACGATCTCGGGACGGCGCTGGATTCGTCTCAGCGTCTCGGCCCGGGTCTCCTCAAAGACGCGCAGCCGTTCGAGGTTGGGATCGCGCCGCTCGCGCTTGGCCCGGCGTTGGATCGCCTTGGCTGCAACCCCGATATGGGTGGTCGGCACGACGTTGAGGCCGCGCTCGGCGTAGGAGCGTCCATCGACGCGAATGTCGTGACCGTTCAGAGCCAAATGCTGGTTCTGCAGGTCGAGCCAGCCGTTGCGCTGCTCGAGAAACTGCTGTTTGCCGCCGGCCCACAGCCGGTAGGCGATCTTGCCGGATTGCATGCGCAACGGCTGGCCGTCCTCGCCGATGACCGCGACCCGCTTTGGCCCGAATCCGTGCTCGGTAAGGGGTCGCAGCGTCGTCATCAGATGGATATGCGGATTGCCCGGCTCATCGTGATAGACCCAATCCGCCATTTGTCCGCGCGACAGCACCTGCTCGAGCACGAACTGGCGTACCAATGCGATGTTCTGGTCTGTCGTGAGCTCGGCAGGCAGCGCGATGATGAACTCCTTGGCGAACTGCGCATCGCCCCGCCTCTCGAAGGCCTCGACCTTGTTCCAGAAGGCCTCCGAGGCACCGGCGACGGAGCGATCGGCGATCATGGTCCGGAGCCAGGCGGGCGCGTCGGCCGGCAGCAGGAACTCCTCGTGGATCATGCCGCGCTTATTGGAATAGTCGACGGTGCGGCCCTCGGCCTCGAACGCCATCCTCGCGCAATGCCGGTAGGCGGCGGCCAGCACGGCGCTGCGGCCGTCGCCGCGTCCGATGAGCTGGGGCGTGAAATGGGTGATGGCCACGGCAGGAAGCGATCCTTAGGACGAACGAACATGCAGTTCCGTCGGAATCGCTCTGCCCGTGCGTGGGCGGGAAGCAGGACGTCGCGTCAGCGACGTATTACTGCGCCCTTGGAAGCCGCTCCTTCGGAACGGCGGGATGATCTTCCAAAGCGTCGGCTTCGCCGACCCCGTTAATTACCCGGGTCGCGCTTCGCGCTCACCCCGGCTTTGCTGTCGAGCGCTTCGCGCCAGTCATGACAGGAAAGGTCTTCCGGAATGAAAAAACCCTCGCGGCAGATCAGGGACGAAATCGCACGGCTCCAGGAGCAGTTGAAGCAGGCTGAAACGCGCGAGGCCGAGCGCATCGGCCGCATCGCGCTCAAGGCCGGAATGGGAGAGATCGAGATCGAGGAAGCGGCGCTGCTCTCGGCATTCGAGGAGATCGCCGGCCGGTTTCGCAAGGACGGGCGCAGAGCCGCCAACGCGGCTACGGCGATCCCGCCTGTCGCGCCTGCGGGCGTGGCTGAACAGGGCTGAACGCATGCGGCGCTCCGATGCCAGCGATGCCCGCAAGAAGGACACCCGGGAGAAGATCGAGCTGGGCGGCCTGATCGCCAAGGCGGGGCTGCGCTACGAGAAGCGGGCGCTGCTGCTCGGCCTGTTGATCGATGCCGCCGACCGTCTGCGGGGTAACGATGCGGAACGCGATCGGCTGGCGGCGATCGGCGCGAAAGCGTTCGGCCATGAAAGCAAATAGGATTGCGCTGGCGCTCGCGCCGGCCGTGCTGATGGCGGGCATGTGCGTTGCCTTGACCGGCCTCGAAGCGTGGCTTTCCAAGTTCGGGACTACCCCGAAGGCCCACGTGGTGCTCGGCCGGATCGGCATCGCCCTGCCCTACCTGATGAGCTCGGTGATCGGCCTCGTCTTCCTGTCCGCGGCGGCGGGCGCGACCGCGATCCGCTCCGCCGGCTGGGGCGTCACGTGCGGCGGTCTCCTTGTGGTCGTGATCGCCACCTCGCGCGAGATCGCACGGCTGCATTCCTTCGCCAGCGCCCTGCCCTCTGGAGACCGGCTTTTGAGTTATGCCGATCCCTCCACCATCACCGGAGCGATGTTCGCGGCGCTCGTGGCCGTGTTCGGGTTGAGGGTAGCCATCAGGGGCAATGCCGCCTTCGCGGCCGCTGAGCCGCGCCGCATCCGGGGGCAACGCGCCATCCATGGCGAGGCCGACTGGATGGCGATGACCGAGGCTGCGCGGCTGTTTCCCGATGCGGGTGGCATGGTGGTCGGGGAGCGCTATCGGGTCGATCGAGATCCAGGTGCCGAGCAGTCCTTCCGCGCCGACGACCCGGAGACATGGGGCACCGGGGGCAAGTCTGCTCTGCTCTGTTTCGATGCGTCCTTTGGCTCGTCGCACGGCATCGTGTTCGCCGGTTCCGGCGGCTTCAAGACGACATCCGTCACCGTGCCGACAGCGCTGAAATGGGCCAGCGGCCTGGTCGTCCTCGACCCCTCGAACGAGGTCGCACCAATGGTCCGGCGACACCGGCACGAGGCGGGCCGGCAGGTGTTCGTGCTCGACCCGCGATCCTCGGCGGTCGGCTTCAATGTGCTCGACTGGATCGGCCAGCACGGCGCAACAAAGGAGGAGGACATTGCCGCCGTGGCGTCATGGATCATGACCGACAATCCGCGCCAGGGCTCGGCGCGGGACGACTTCTTTCGAGCTTCGGCATTGCAACTGCTGACCGCGCTGATCGCCGATGTCTGCCTGTCCGGCCATACGGAACTCCAGCATCAGCACCTGCGCCAGGTCCGCGCCAATCTGTCTGAGCCGGAGCCGAAGCTGCGCCAGCGGCTGCAGTCGATTTACGCCAACTCCGCCTCCGGATTCGTGCAAGAGAACGTCGCGCCCTTTATCGCCATGACCCCGGAAACCTTCAGCGGCGTCTATGCCAATGCGGTCAAGGAAACCCACTGGCTCTCCTATGGCAACTATGCGGCGCTGGTGTCTGGATCGAGCTTCACAACGGCCGAGCTCGCGCAAGGTCGGACCGACGTCTTCATCAATCTCGACCTGAAGACGTTGGAAAATCATGCCGGTCTCGCCCGGACCATCATCGGCTCGCTGCTTAACGCCATCGACAATCGCAACGGAGACGTGCCCGGCCGCACCCTGTTCCTGCTCGATGAGGTCGCCCGCCTCGGCTACTTACGCATTCTCGAAACCGCGCGCGATGCCGGACGCAAATACGGCATCACCCTCTTGATGCTGTACCAGTCCATCGGCCAGATGCGTGAGGCCTATGGCGGCCGGGACGCCACCAGCAAATGGTTCGAGAGCGCCTCCTGGATTTCCTTCTCGGCAATCAACGATCCCGAAACCGCCGACTACATCTCCAAGCGCTGCGGCGACACGACCGTCGAGGTCGATCAGTTGAGCCGATCCTCGCAGATGTCGGGTTCCTCTCGGACGCGCTCCAAGCAGCTCGCGCGCCGGCCGCTGATGCTGCCCCATGAGGTTCTGCGGATGCGGACCGACGAGCAGGTCATCTTCACAGCCGGTAACCCGCCGCTGCGCTGCGGACGCGCGATCTGGTTCCGGCGCGCCGACATGCGAGCCTGCGTCGGTGAGAACAGATTCCACCGGAGAGACGCTGGTCGCGTAGCTGATGATCGTGAAATGTCGTGACGGGAGTATAGATCGCTTGCGCGCTCGGGGGAGGCGCAGTTCCCCGCAGAGACAGTAGAGCCGTCCCGAGAAAACCCACCGATTCCCTATCGATGGAAAAGGAGGAGGCATTGTATCGGCGAGCTCGGGCGCACCATCGTCGGACTTCCACCGGAACTCGGCAGACCATCACTGGTCCAGCCTCCCCGAGGGAGGAGCAGGACCGCGTGTCAAACAGCGGCCTCTGGCTGCAGCCAAGGCTGGGGGCGAGTCCTGGCGAGATCGAATTCGCGACGGAGAAAGTAGATGAGCCAAGACAGCGGTCTCGAAAGCGAAACCGTTAAAGCGATACAACGCTATCGCGAGGCGCTTGCATTGGTTGAACACCTGGAACGAGAGGACGCTTGCGCGCATCGAGCGCTGAGGCGCACGCTGCTCGATTTGCCGCGAACCGCAGCGAAACGGAGCGGCACCGCATCTTAAGGAAAGCCTTTTTGAGATTTGCTCGGCAGCCGTTACGCGGTCGGACCGAATGGCGGCCGCCCAGGTCAAGGCGACCTCGAGATCGGAGTCCGCCCGCTTAAAATTGGCTCTCTTGGTCCGGCAATTGGGATATATTCCAAAAGTCCCGCTGCGGCCGGATGCCGACGAGACCCACTGAGTCCAGGTGAGAGAATCTCGCAAGATCGGAAGCTCCCGACGTGCTCGCGTCCGCGATCGCCGAGGTGAAGGGCAAAAATCGGGACCTTGCCGGATCCAAGCCTTCCAAGCCTTCCAAGGCACGTGCAAGCGCTTTGCCGCCGCCTTGTCGCGTCCGCCCAACTAGGAACAGCGGCAGGACGTGGTTGCGCTGATCAACGCCGCCAAAACGCAGGTAAAATCGGAGCATGTTCCGGGTAGCGCCGGGATGGGGCGCGGGTAAACGGCCTTTGACTGCGGTTCAGCATGCGTGGATTCGCGTTCTCGCGGAGGATAAACTGCGTTAGGCCGTTCGGGGCGCTTCAACATCTCGGCGTCGCGCCGTTTCTAAAAGCGCTCAGAGGGGGGCCGAATCGTCGACTGTTGCAAGCCACTTGCGCACGTTCGCGATGCTACGCGCACCAAGGCGAACTCGGGACTGGATAAAACTTGGGGAAGGTCATTCGGGATTCTTTCTCGCCGACACCACCGATGCATGCCGAGCGATCTCAGCAACGGAGGCGTCGACCACGATTGCGACGGCGCCGCTAGCGTAATCGTGGTCGGCATCGCTGGCGATATCCCGAGCGACACGGGCGCTCTATTGGACCGCCAAATTCAGGAGAGCGATCGAGCTCCAGTCTCGACGCCTGCTCTCTATTGTGGAAAATCGCGAAGCAGTAACGTGGCATAGTCGCGGCGCTCGTCTTTTTGGTCGCGGTCATGCCCGCCCACACCTTGGCGGTTCCTCGCCTGTCAGAAACGACAGGGTCCGTGCGACAGTGGCGCTAGCAGACGGGCTCGCGGTTGCCGCCCCTCGCAGCAACACCTCTCGCGTTCGAGGACATCTGAGGCAGCAAGCCTTACGTATTGAAATCCGATAACTACCCGTGGTAGTTTCCACTTTTACCCGAGCTATTTGCCCTGAAGCCGTCCTGATCGTGTTTTTTCTCCTGGGAGGACATTTATGCGAGGCTCTCGCGCAATCCTTTACGCCGAACGACTTAGCGAACTCACTTCTCAGCTCTCAGAATTGGAAGATCTTCGACGTTTGGTGGAAGAAGCAGAGCGCCGCGCCCGCGGTGTGCTTCCATTACGCTTGACACGTCCTGCTTGGCGCCGCCATCGAAGCCGTGAACCAGGCGCCTCGTCTGTCCGCCTCCGTCGCCACGCGCGACCGAGCAGGAATGCACGCGTTATCAGTCCACCTGACAACGACAACCAAGTCGAGTGGACTTTGCTGGAGGCATTCCCCGATGGATGGTGGGCTTCCTCCTAAAGTCTCTCCAGCGCTGACTTGAAGAAGAGATCGATCCGATGCTGGCGGCCCACCCTGCGGATTCCGATCGATGTCGCCCAGGATTCCGAGATGATCTCGCCCACCATTCCGATTTGAAGTCGCCCACCCGTT
>NZ_JBVVPR010000097.1:0-7854 GCF_055811835.1 Bradyrhizobium sp. WSM4874 | reverse complement strand
CGAGCATTCCGCGCAATCGATCCGTCTCGCCGGAATCGTGGTCCCTCGATGCAGCTCTATCTCCCGATCGCCGATCTTCCGGTCAACGTCTTCCTCGTGCTGGCGATGGGCGCGGCGGTCGGCTTCGTCTCCGGCATGTTCGGGATCGGCGGGGGCTTCCTGATGACGCCGCTTTTGATCTTCATCGGCATCACGCCGGCGGTCGCGGTCGCCTCCGTCGCGAGCCACATCGCCGCCTCGTCCTTTTCCGGCGCGCTCGCCTATTGGCGGCGACGCGCGATCGACCCGGCGCTGGCGAGCGTGCTGTTGTGCGGCGGCGTCACCGGGACGGCGCTGGGCGTGTGGACCTTCACGCAGCTACGCGCGCTCGGCCAGCTCGATCTGATGATCGCACTGTCCTACGTCGTGCTGCTCACCACCGTCGGCAGCCTGATGTTCTCCGAGGGCCTGCGCGCCCTGATGCGGACCCGGCGCGGCGCGGTGCCGCCACGACGTACCCATAACTGGATCCATGGCCTGCCGCTGAAGATGCGGTTCAAGCGTTCGAAGATCTATCTCTCGGTCATTCCGGTCGTGATCGTCGGCATCCTGATCGGCTTCATCGGCGCCATCATGGGCATCGGCGGCGGCTTCATCCTAGTGCCGATCATGATCTATCTGCTGCGGGTGCCGACCTCGACCGTGATCGGCACCTCGATGGTCCTGACGCTGGTCACGATGCTGTTTGCGACCTTGCTGCATGCGGTGACCAATCATCTGGTCGACGCCGTGCTGGCGCTGATCCTGATGGTCGGCGGCGTCACCGGCGCCCAATTCGGCGCACGCGCCGGCCAGAAGATCCGCGGCGAGCAGTTGCGGCTGCTGCTCGGCCTCTTGATCCTCTCGGTCGGTGTTCGCTTCGCGATCGAGCTGGTGATCAGGCCCGAAGACCTCTTCACCATCCGCGAGCTGGGGGTGAACGGATGATGCGCACAGCTCTCGCGGTCCTGATTGTTATGCTGCTCGGCTCCGTCGCACGCGCCGAGCGGCTGATCGTGTCGGTCTCCAACCACCGCGTCACGGTGACGCCGAACTATTCCGGCGAGGAGCTGGTGCTGTTCGGCTCGGCGAGAAGGACGGCTCCACGCCCGTCGACCGCAAGACCTACGATCTCGTCGTCACCGTGATGGGCCCGCGCGCCGACATGGTGACGCGGCGCAAGGAGCGCACTTTCGGGATCTGGATCAACACCGACTACCGCCAGTTCCTGGAGGTGCCGAGCTATCTCGCGCTGTTCGCCAACCGCTCTTTCTCGGCGATCACCTCGCCCGAGATCGCGCGGCGCCAGCAGATCGGGCTCAACAACGTGCTGCTGACCCAGCGTGTCAGCGGCGACTATGCCGACGTGGTCCCGAACGACGCGTTCCGCTCCGCCTTCATCCGCCTGCGCACCCAGCGCGGTCTCTACCGCGAGGATCCGAGCGCGGTGACGTTCCTGACACCGACATTGTTCCGCACCGGCATTCCACTGCCGGCGGAGGTGCCGATCGGCACCTATGAGGTGGAGATCAAGCTGTTTGCCGACGGCGCGTTCATCGGCAAGACCGAGACCGCGTTCGAGATCGTCAAGGTCGGCTTCGAGCAGTTCGTCGCGACGACGGCGCGGCAGAACGGGCTGATCTACGGCCTCGTCACCGCCGCGATGGCGCTGATGACGGGGTGGATGGCGTCGATTGTGTTTCGGAAGGATTGAGGGGGCACAACTGCCGCCCCACCGTCATGCCCGGGCTTGTCCCGGGCATCCACGCTCTTGAGCGCGGTGACAAAGACGTGGATGGCCGGGTCAAGCCCGGCCATGACGAGGAGGAAGCAGTGCGCGACGGCTTGTGCTACGGCGCCTGCACCACCGTCGGCACGCCGGGCTCCAGCAATCGCAACCGGGTCCCGAAGCCGAGCACATCAAATGTCTTGCGCAGGTCCTCGCTGTTCTGGCGGAAATGTGCCCAACCTTCCGTATGCACCGGCACGATCATCGCATCGGGGAAGGCGCGTGCGGTCTCGATGGTGTCGTTGGTGTCCATGGTGAGATGGAACGGCCCGCGCGTTTGCGCGGCGCCGGCGAACGGCATCACCACGCCGCATTTGAAGCGGCGCGCGACCTCGGCGACGCCGTCGAACCAGGTGGTGTCGCCGCTGATATAGACCGAGGTTGTATCCTTACGGCTCGACGACACCACGAAGCCGATGACGTCGCCTGACAGCGGCTCGATGCCGGCCGGGCCGTGACGCGCGGGCGTGGCGGTGATCGTCAGCGAGTTGCCGTCACGATCTTTCAGATGCGCCGTGCCCCAGGGTGCAAGGCCCTCGACGTGGCCGCCCAGGCGCTTGGCGCCGGCCTCAGTCGTCAGCGCGCGCTTCGCTTTGAGCAGATAGTCGCGGCCGGAATTGTCGAGATTGTCCGAATGCTGGTCATGGCTGAGCAGGACCGCATCGACCGGGCCGATCGCATCGGCCTTCAGCGCGGGTCCAATCGTCTTCTCCAGCTTTACGTGCGGCAGTTGATAGGCGCCCGGCGCATCGAAGGTCGGGTCGGTGAGCAGGCGAAAGCCATCGATCTCGATCAGCGCAGTGGGACCGCCGATCAGGGTGATGGAAATGGGCATGATGGACTCCTGTTACGAGACAGATTTGGCGGGCCGCGTCACCAGATAGATGCCGAGTGCGACCGGGATGATGCCGAGCAGATCGCGCGCCTCGACATGCTCGCCGAGCACGAGGTACGCGAACAGCATGCCGAGCGGCGGCATCAGAAAATGATAGGCACTGGCAGCCGTCGCGCCACACACTTTCAGGAGATGAAACCAGAGCCAGTACGCCATGATCGAGCCGCCGAGCACGAGGAAGGCGAAGGCGCCGACCAGGCCCGGCGTGAAGTCGATGGCATGAAAATCGGCGAAGGTCAGCGCCACAGGCGTCAGCACGATGCCGGCGGCGAGATTCTGCACGCCATTGCCGATCCACAGCGAGCCTTTCGGGGCGAGCAGCTTGAACAAAATGGTGCCGGCGACGATGGAGGCGAGCGAGGCCAGCGTGAACACGATGCCGTGCAGCGAGTCGGTGCCGACAGACAGCCGGTGCCAGACGATCAAGGTCACGCCGATGATGCCGAGCAGGAGGCCACTCGCCTTGCGCCAGGTCATGCCTTCGCCGAGCAGAAGCGCCGCGAGGCCCGCCGTGAACACCGGATTGGCCGATACGATCAGGCCGCCGAGGCCGGCCGAGACCGATTGCAGGCCGGTGTAGCCAAGGCCGAGATAGAGCGCGTTGTTGGCAACGCCGAGCAAGGCGAAGATCGCGGCATCGCGCCACGACAGCGACCAGTCGTCACCGCGGACCAGCGTGGCACCGAGGATCAAGATGCCGGCGAGCGAGAAGCGCGCGGCGAGCAGGATCAGCGGCGGGCAATGGGTCACGCCGATCTTGCCGGCGACGAAGGCGTAGCTCCAGAGCAGGCAGAACAGGCCGATTGCAAGCGGCAGCGTGTTGAAGCGGCTGCGGGGAACGGAGATCGAAGGGGCGAGCGACATGAGGGCATTCTCCTGAACCCTCGATCTAGGGAGCCGCCTTGTCATTTGGAAATTAAATGATTAACTTCTAATCAGTGGATTTTCGAATGGAGAAGCCCATGCTCGATCTGGAGCTCCTGCGCAGCTTCGTCTCGGTGGTCGATGCCGGCGGCTTCACCCGCGCCGGCGAGCGCGTCCATCGCACCCAATCGACCGTCAGCCAGCAGATCAAGCGGCTGGAGGAGGATGTCGGCCAGGTGCTGCTGCATCGCGACGGCAAGGATGTTCGCCCGACCGAAGCCGGCGAGCGGCTGCTGTCCTATGCGCGGCGGCTGTTGTCGCTCGCGGAGGAGGCGCGCGACGTGCTGCGCCAGCCCGACGGCGAAGGCGCGATCCGGCTCGGCATCCCCGAGGACTTTGCGGCCTATCGGCTGGCGAAACTGCTCGGCGCGTTCTCGCGCTCGCATCCGGCCCTGCGGCTCGATGTGCGCGCCGACCAGAGCAAGCATCTCGCCCGCGACCTCGATCGCGGCGAGCTCGACCTCGCATTGTTCAAGCGCGCGGCCGGTGAGAAGGGCGCGATTGCGGTGTGGCCGGAGCAGGTGCACTGGGTCACCAGCAAGAGCCACCCGATCCAAGCCGATGTCGCTTCCGTGCCGTTGATCGGCTTTCCGCTCGGTTGCCTATACCGCGCCGGCGCCATCCACGCGCTGGAAAGTGCGGGCCGGCCTTGGCACATGTCCTATACCTCATCGAGCCTGGCCGGCATCCAGGCCGCGGTCGCCGCCGGCATGGGCTTGAGCATCCTGTCGGAGATGGCGATCCAGGCCGATCACCGCGTGCTGACCGCGAAGGACGGCTTTGCGCCGATCAACCGGACCGAGGTGGCATTGATGGCCGCGCCGGGCGCAAGTCCCGCGACGCTGCGGCTCGCCGATCGGTTGGCGGAGTTTTGCGACGACGTGCAGGCGAAGGCGGCTTAGCTACACCGCGACGCGGCAATTGCATGGACGCGGCGGTCGCCGAGCAGGTGCGCTACAAAACCGTTCCTTGGAAATATTTTCGCAAACGCCGCGTCGCGGATGCTGAGGCCGCCGGCGTAGGCGCCGAAGGCGGGCATCACGGCGCGCATCCCGTCGGACGCAAAACAACGCCGCTCCATCGAACGGCCGCGCGCGGAGACGCGGGCCTTGGGATGGAGATGGCCAGCGATCTCGCCGCTCGCGCCGGTCGGCTCATGGCGGAAGGTGATCGGGCCGATCGCGACTTCGTCGGCGACGGTGCCGCCGAGATCACGCGGCAGCGCCGGATCGTGATTGCCTGAGATCCAGATCCAGTCACGGCCGGCCTGCAAGGCGGCGACTGCGTCGCGATCCTCCGCCGAGAGGCGTCCATGCGCCGTGCGATCATGAAAACTGTCGCCGAGCGCGATGACCACGCGCGGATTATGGCGGGAGATGACAGCAGCAAGCCGGCCAAGCGTCGCGATGGTGTCGTAAGGCGGCAGCAGCACGCCGCGCATGGCGAAGCTGGAACCTTTTTCCAGATGCAGATCGGAGACGACGAGCAGGCGCTGCTCGTCCCAGAACAGGGCGCCGGAGAGATCGGCCGCGAACGTCACGCTGCTGATGCTGACATTCGAAACGCGCATGTCCTCGATATCCTGTGAAACCAGCGCGCCTGCCGTCACGTCAAAACCTGCTGTTATCCCATCGCCTCTTTGACCAGCTCGTCGGCGGCTTCCGCCAAGAGCTCGTCTCCAGCTTCGCCATAGACTGACTCGCGGCCGATTTCCAGCATCACGGGAACGGCGAGCGGCGAGACGCGGTCGAGTTCCCGATGCGTGATGCGGCCCTGGATGCGGGTGAGCATGTCGCTGAGACGGCGCAGATCGAGCAGGCCGGTGGCGGCATCGGCCCGCGCGGCACGCAACAGCACGTGGTCGGCCTGGTGTTTTCGCAGGACGTCGTAGACCAGATCGGTCGAGAACAGCACCTGGCGGCGGCTCTTCTCCTCGCCGGTGTGCCGGCGCGCGATCAGGCCGGAGATGATCGCGCAATTGCGGAACGTGCGCTTCATCAGCGCGGATTCGGCAAGCCAAGCTTCGAGATCGTCGCCGAGCATGTCGGGATCGAACAGCGTGTCGAGGTCGATCCTGCCATCCCGGATCATGAAGGACAGGTCGCCGAGCGCCCAGACCGCGATCGCATATTCGTTGGCGACGAAGCCGAGCGGCCGGGCGCGGGCACGCTCCAGCCGGCGCGTCAACAGCATGCCGAGCGTCTGATGCGCGAGGCGACCTTCGAAGGGATAGCAGACGATGTAATGCTTGTTGGCCCGCGGAAAACTCTCGACCAGCAGCTCGCGCACGGCCGGTACGCGCGAGACGTCCTTTTGCAGCGACAGCCAGTCGCGCACCTGCTCCGGGAGGGCGACCCACGCGCGCCCGTCATCGAGCAGGCGGCGGACCCGTTCGGCAAGATAGGTCGAGAGCGGAAACTTGCCGCCCATATAGGACGGCACTTTCGGGTCCTTGTCGTTGGCGCGCGAGACGTAGACCTGGTCCTCGACCAGGGTTTCGTAGCGCACCACCTCGCCTGAGAACACGAAGGTGTCGCCGGGCGAGAGGCCCTCGATGAAGGCTTCCTCGATCTCGCCGAGCAGCCGGCCACCGCGCGCGATCACGCCTGTCGACCCCGCACCTCCGCCGCGCGATCGCACCAGCCGCACCTTCAGCATGTCGTCCTCGACGATGGTGCCGACATTCATCCGGTAGCTCTGCCGCACCTTGGGATTGGCGACGCGCCAACGCCCCTCCTTGTCCTGCTTGATGCGCGCGAAGCGCTCGTAGGTCTTCAGCGCGTAACCGCCGGAGGCGACGAAATCGACCACGTCGTCGAAATCCTGCCGCGTGAGATCGGCGTAGGGTGCGGCGGTGCGCACCTCGTCGTAGAGTTCGTCGGAGAAAAACGGCTCGCCGCAGGCACAGCCGAGCACGTGCTGGGCCAGCACGTCGAGTGCACCGATCCGCAGCGGCGGCGTGTCCTGCGCATTCTCCGCGATGGCGTCGATCGCGACGCGGCACTCCAGCACCTCGAAGCGGTTCGCCGGCACCAGCACCGCGCGCGAGGCTTCGTCGAGCCGGTGATTGGCGCGGCCGATGCGCTGCATCAGGCGCGAGGAACCCTTGGGCGCGCCGATATTGACGACGAGATCGACATCGCCCCAGTCGACGCCGAGATCGAGCGAGGAGGTGCAGACCACGCCGCGCAGCTTGCCCGCCGACATCGCATCTTCGACCTTGCGGCGCTGAGCGACGTCGAGCGAGCCGTGATGCAGCGCGATGGCAAGGTTGTCGTCGTTCATGCTCCACAGATTCTGGAACAGCATCTCGGCCTGGCTGCGGGTGTTGACGAACACCAGCGTGGTCTTGTTCGCCTTGATCAGCTCGTAGATCTCCGGAAGCGCATGGCGCGCACTGTGGCCGGCCCAGGGCAGGCGCTCGCGCGTGTCCATCATCTCGACCAGCGGCGGCGCAGCGCCGCCGGCAAGGACGATGTCGGCCGCCGCTTCCTTGCCGCCGGGCTGCGGCACCAGGAAGCGCGCCAGCGATTCAGGCTCGGCCACAGTCGCCGACAGGCCGATGGCGCGCATCTGCGGCGCCAATCGCCACAGCCGCGCGAGCCCAAGGGAGAGAAGATCTCCGCGCTTGGACGTCACCAGCGCATGCAGCTCGTCGAGCACGATGCGCCTCAGCGACGAGAACAGGAACGGCGCGTCGTCGGAGGACAGCAGCAGGGCGAGTTGTTCCGGCGTCGTCAGCAAAATGTCCGGCGGATAACGCCGCTGCCGCTGCCGCCGCGATGTTGGTGTATCGCCGGTGCGGGTCTCGATCTTGATCGGCAGCGCCATCTCGGCGACGGGACGCTCGAGATTGCGCGCGATATCGACTGCGAGCGCCTTGAGCGGCGAGATGTAGAGGGTGTGCAGGCCGCCGGCGCGTTGCAGGCTGCGGCCGGTGGAGATCACGGATTTCGCCGAAGCTTTGGGCGCAGAACTCAGCTCCACCAGCGTCGGCAGAAATCCCGCCAGCGTCTTGCCGGCGCCGGTGGGCGCGATCAGCAATGCGGAACGGTCCTCGCGCGCCTTCTCCAGCAGCGCCAATTGATGCGCGCGCGGCGACCAGCCGCGGGCCGCGAACCACGCCTGGAAGTGGTCGGGCAGCAGCGCGGCAGGAGTGGCCGGGATTTTGCGGATGCGGGGCGGCACGGCATCACAGGTAAGCCGTGGGGGTGGGTTCGTCGAGGGG
>NZ_JBVVPR010000096.1:0-7882 GCF_055811835.1 Bradyrhizobium sp. WSM4874 | reverse complement strand
TAAGCTCGATCTCCTTCAGGCTAGGCTGATTGGCGCGCCATAAAAACAAACACGATCATCGAATATGCGTCAGAGCCCCGATTGGATGCCGATCACCCCGAAAACGGGGTCCTTATTCCATGCCGAAACACATCGAATTGCCCCTTCGTCATCGGCTTTCTCCGAAATAGCGACACCAAGAATCGCCAGCCGCGCTGGAATTCATCAGTAACCCACACCCACATCATCGGACCTCCGACCGCGCCCTACAGATGTCCATGCAAGAGATAAAGAATAACGTGCAGAGCGCTTCAACCGGGGCTTTCCGCGCCATTTATCTCGGCCGTTTGGATGTCCCGGCAATGCCCCCGGGCGAAAAAATCTTGAAACAAGGGGAGCTCCCAGAGCGACCTTAAGTGCCGCGCGTAATCGCAATACAGCTACCGCCAAGGCTTCGGACGGACCTGCGTAGGCTTATTGCCAGGCCATGGCCGCTATCTGTGCTCGGAGCTCCTGTGCTTCATCGGCCTTCTTGTTGAGAATGTCGGCCTGCTCGGTCGAGATATTCGGCTTGAGCGAGCGCGGGACATGAATAACCTTACCGCCCTCCATGAATGGCACTTACAGCCCGTGCGCGACCGCGTTCCTGATATCTGACAGCGCCCGCGCCTTCTTGATGAGCGTTTTGAAGTCTCTCAGCTTTTGAGGCGGCTCCTTCTCGAAGCCGATCTCGAATATATGCTCCGCCGCTGTACAGAGCACATTGAAGTCATGCACCATGATCGCGGAAAAAGCTCGTCCATCACCCAGGCCTCTTCAGCCACCCGGTGCTGGATTTCGTATTCGAGCTGCGAGATTTCAAATACGAACCGGCCGATTGCCTCATAGGTCTTGCTCGAAGTATTTTCGTTCTGGCGGCGGCCATTCAAGCAACTTGCCCGAGCGCTACGGCTCTTGATCTAGGATTATTGTAAGGTGCGAGCACACTTCATCAGCGGCTTGCTTGATTTTCTCCAATTCGACACGGGCTGAGCTGTCTAAAACAATGTTGATCCCTCCTCGGGCTTCCACCTTAGAATTATACGCATCAACTCGCATGATGACGCCCGGAACGATCTTTCGTAGGTCAGGAGCCAGCAACACCAGCGCGCTACCGGCCGACCGCAAGTCGGCCGATACAGAGATTATCGCCCTGCCACTATCTAGCGTACCAGCTCCAGGCGCCGCCCTTGCTGCTGCCGCTGACGAAATCCGTGCCATCTCAACATAAAGGTCCAAAGCCGCGCCGTATTTACGGCCGTACTCAATGCCGCGTCGCATCAGGTCGCGCACATCGCCGTCCCGCAACGGTTCGGATTTAAAGTTGTACCGCTTGTAGTAGCGATAGTCAGATGCTTGGTGGGGGCAGCGAGACTTTGCCGCCGGTATGTCCAACACATACGCCACCTTGCCGTTACCCTTGCTGATCAATTCAACTGGCTTGATCAGTAAGTCCTCGATCTGGGGATAAATGCTCGACATGAGGATGTTTTCGATCTGCTCGCGCGTCACGACATTCGGATCGAGCCCGTCGTCGGTGCCGTCAGGCTTATTACCGACCTCTTTCATGCCGTAGATGATAATGCCTCCGGACGCGTTAGCCATCGCCGACACGTCCTTGCATAGCTCCTTCCTGTGATTGGGGTCTTTCGACAGAGCATCCGACCGCTTGTATTCGAGCACGAGACTTTCCTCGATTTCCCCTTTGTAGAAGGCGTCAATATCCTTCTCTTCCCACTCCCTCACCGGCCGCATGCACCTTCTCTCTTTCTTACGGATTGCGCCGAGCTGAACGCCGGTCGCCCCAGCTAAGTCACCAAACTTATGATAGCCGACGATTTTCAGCGGCTCCTAGGGGATCGAGTTCCTGTTAGGTGGTTCCCCGCGTGAGATCTGAGACGGCGACGTGTCCACCAATCCCTGCCGTTAGTATACGTTTCTTTTTGGCATCCACCATCCGGCGATCTTCTCCATTTCCGCGTTCACGTTCGTGCCATGTTGCAGGCTCTGGACATACCGGATGACTGGCCGGGCGTTGACGTACGCGAGCACCAACTCTCCCGGCCAAAAGTCGTAGCAGACGCTATCATCGGAAGACGCCGTTCAGGATGCTGATCCACCAACCTACATAATGAGAAGTCCCTCTTATCGAACTTTCGATCGAGCACGTGTGGAACACTCAAAGAGTTACGATTGATCTGCAGGGGGACCCGTCCCCATGTCCGATACCTGCCGGAGGTCCGATTTAACTCGACGAGTATCTGATCATCGGGGTCCCATTATCTCGTCCGCTCATCATCTTGCTTGTGATCGCGCACGTCGTCATCGCCCCCCTGCTCTGCCCCGCGGCGCAGGGTATTGGCAAGCTTCGAAAGTTCACTCTTCAGGGCATGCCGGCGAGTTACGACAGCAGGCATGTCGTTGACGAACTGCCGGATCTGTCGCGCTAGCGCATCATCTGCGGCCACACCAGAGCGCTGTAGCTCAGCGGCATAGTCGAGGTAACGCCGCCGGATTGTGTCCTGTCGGGACTTGATCTGTTCGTCCCAGGGGTGTTTGGCAGTCCTGCCGCCCCTCACCTCCGAAAGCACCTCCTTACGGGCGAGCCGATCGACATCGGGCATGATCTTTCGCTTACGCATTGCGAGGATCGCCCCACGATCGGCCTTTCGAACCCGTCCGCGGGTTCGTCGCGGCGTGGCCTCGGCAGCGATCCCGCGAAGCCGGAGTTCACAAGCAAACCGCTCCCGCCACGCCTGGAGATCCGCCTTGCGCGGGTTGAGGCGCTTGCCGTCATGGCCCAGCGATCGAACGGTCAAGTGCACGTGAGGATGCTTGTCGTCGAGATGCTGGACGAAGACGTAGTCGTGATTATAGCCGAACGTCTCGATGGCAAATGCCCGGGCTGAATCCTTGACGGCGACAGCATCAGTGCCAGCCGGCATCGACAGAATGATATTGATCGAAAGCGATCCGTCACGGCGGCGCTTGTCGTCGAGACGGGCATCATCCTCCCAGCGTTGCTGCAGGTCCTTCAATCCAGAACGACCGCCCAGCGTCGCGCCCTGCTCTGTTTCCCCGTCGAGCTCGCCGTTTCGCGTGATGTATGCAAGGTGCGATCTGAGATGCGCCACGCCCTTGGTGCGGCCGGTAATTTTGACCATCACCTCCGGTGCTCGGCGCACGATAAGTTCGAGCTTTGCACGCATCGCCGGCGTAAGGCGGCCCGGAGCAGCCGGATCGGCGATATCCCACTCGGCCCGCCGTGGGCGCCGATTGGGCGTTTCCCAGACATAGGAGATCGGCGGAAGTTCGGAGGCCAGCTCAGTCGGACGCGGCGAGCGTCGACTCATCGTCGTCCATCCCAATAATCCGCGTTGCCGTGCAGCGCATTACGTAGTTGCGCGAGCTCTCTTTCGATGACCAATTTGGCCTCTTGAATTGCAGACAGATCGGGCTCAACCGCCCTGCCCTGCAGCACACTGCTGTTTGCCGCCCGCGCGATCTGGTTGATGTTGCCGCCGATCCGGTTGAGCTCGCGAACGATCGCGCGGAGCGCGTCGTGCTCGTCCGGGGAATGCTGCACTGGCGACCCCAATCGCGAGCGAACCAGCGCGACGATCCAGCCGGTTCGGGTCATGCCACGCTGGTGTGAAACTTCCGCGAGTTGCCGCATCTCGCTCTCGCGAAACCGCACCGTCACCTTCTCCGGCCGCCCCACCGGCAATGCCAAGATGCGCGGCGCGGGCGCAGCAAGGGCATCAGCAATGAGATGCCGCAGCAGCGCGGACTTGCCGCCCTGGGTCGCGGCAAGGACTGAGAACTCCGCCGCGACTTCGTCGGAGACGCGAAGCGAGATCAGAGCCATGCACGCCAATCCCAATCGCGATGTAATACATCGCTGGCGCGAAGCCTATCCTGCACTAGAAAACGTGAATCTCTCCACCCCCTCCATGTTGGTTCAAACCAACGGGCTCGGCACCCAAAGCTCGAGAGTTGCTGCAGGTGAGATCCAACCCAGCTGGTGATCGATGCGGAGAATTCCTCCGGGAATGACGCAGCCGTCGCTCCCAATTCTTGTGCTCCACGAACACCGCGCGTGCAGATCGGCAACATTCGCACCGAATATGTGGGCCGCGGCTTTCCAGCAGCCTCCGGCCTCTCTACAGCGCTGTGGGAGGCGCGTTCGGCCTCCGGCTGCTGCGCTAACGCGCCATCCTTCGGATGGGAAATCCGCTCCACCGGCGCACCAACTGTAGCAGCGTTTCCGAGGAGGCTGTCTAGGACAAGCTTCATGCGAACAGGATCTCTTCGATTGTGATGGTCGATGCTGGAACCTCTTCCGCCTCTTCTGCGCCATCAACCAACAGGACTGCGTGCCGTGAGCCTTGAGACGCGAGTCGATCGACCAGAAGACAGCCAGTGCGATCTTGGTGACGCACTCTGATCGTTAGCGATGTGCTCATTCGCTCGTTCCGATCGCCCGAAGAGTTGGGGGGCTTTTTCGCGATCGCCGTCACACGGTCTGTCTCTCTGGGTCGTAATGCCGCTTGGGTTGCGACCGGGCTTCGTGCTGGTTCCCCTCCAGGGGACCCCTCGCCGTCAGCAGCAGAATCGCGGACCTCGGACCGAATTTTACGAGCCAGCTGACGGGCGTGCGCGTCGGTGAAGCTCTCCTGTGCCGCACATAAAGTTTCGATGGCGTTGGGCTGCTCACGCCAAGCCTGGTAGAGTTCATACACAGCACGGATTGATGAGCCGGCAAGCTTCGACTGGAGGAACTCCGGCATATTCTGGACCGACGCGTAGCGAGACACCCAGTCCCTCGGCTTGCCGAGCTTGCGCGAAATGTCAGCTTGGTTGTCGCCCTGCCCCAAGCGGTCCGCGATGAATGCCGCAATTTCCGGGGCATTGAGGTCATCGCGCTGGATATTCTCGATCATCTGAACATAACGATCCGCAGAACCAACGGCATGAATGAAAGCCGGGATGTCACGGAGCCCGGCGCGTTTCGCAGCACGATACCGCCTTGCACCCATGACGATCACGTACCGGCCTTCCTCGGTCGCTTGCCGCAGCACGATCGGTTGCAGCACGCCATGCTGACGGACTGATTCCGCAAGCTCCTCGAGCTTCGGTTCGTCGAAACTGCGACGAGGCTGGTCTGGATCTTCGTCAATACGGTCGATGGCAATGCAAAGCGGTTGCCCGGTTGTGGCAGCACCATCTTCGGCGGCGTCGATTAGCTGCTTAAAGCTGAGATCAAGCGCCATGTGACGGCTCGTCCATCTGCGCGACGATCTTGGCGAGAACATCGCGGATTTCCCGACCAGCCTCCTGCGCAGAGCGGCGCTTCAGCTTCCAGACGGGCAGGCGCTCGGCAACGGCCTCGGCGTAGCCGTCCCTTGCAACAATCTGGCCCGGGAACACATATTTGCCCGCCTCGCGCAAGAGTTGCTCAAGATGCCTCCTTTGACGGGGCGACTTCGTGTTGAAGTTCGAAGGCAGCAACCCGAGGAACTTCGTATCCTGGCGGCCATAGCGCCTCTGTACGCCGATCACGGTCTGCATCAGCCCTTTGACGCCTTTGATCGAATAGTCCTCCAGATAGATGGGGGCGAGCACATGCGAGGCCGCAACCAGACAGCCGACACTGCGCAGTCCCAATGATGGCGGCGTATCGATGACGCAGGCATCGAACTGATCCGACGCGATAGCGAGGTTCTCTTGCAGGGTTGTTATGGCGGCCGCACTGCTGCGATCGAGATCGGTCAGGGAGCTATCGGCCGGTGCCAGCGTTAGGCCTTCGTCTTCCCGAGCTACAACCCGTATCCCCGGCTTGAACAGATCCGCGGCTAACGTTGAACCTGCGTAGTGCCTCAATGTATCCGATGCGTTGCTCTGCGCATCAACGTCGATCACGAGAACGCGGAGATCCGCTTCCGCCATAAACCAGGCCAAATGCACCGCAAGCGTCGTCTTGCCGACCCCGCCCTTTTGATTGTTGATGACAATCGTCTTCATCTCAAGGTCCGAAAGGGGTCTAACAGCGCGGGAGTCATGTCCTTGTCCATCATGTCCTGGAGGATGTTGGTTTGAACCAACAGCGATTGCGAATCCGGTCACCGGAACGATCCCGGAATTCGTCCGGCGAATCCCCTGCCAAAAGAGTCAGGTCAGCCCATAGCCATCGAGGGAAATTCTGGGCGCGAACTGGGATTGTGCTCGTTGCTGGTCGCTCCGCGACAGGTCGCGAGAGGATCGTCACGCGAAGGCGCGGAGACCGCTTGTGGGCTCCGGGAGCGTCGCCGCGGCGGCGCGAGTAGAGCCGTCCCCGAAGGGGCTCGCCCAGGCAGGGCTGTAAGAGCCGCAGGAAGTTCTGAACTAGGAGCTGATCTCTTGTGGGCGGCCGTTGTATTCAGGGCTGGTGCAATTGCAAGTTAGGCATTGCGACGCGCGCCCCGATGGCGAAGTCTTCATCGAGGAGAGATTAAATCCGGCAATAGGACGGAGTTGCGACATTTCCGGCGCAGTGGACCTATCGGTAAAATGAATCGATTTGCCCGGTCGATTCATAAAACTCATTGGACGCCGCTTCCCTCCGAAGCGAGGATCTGTCCGTGCCGAAACCCGAACCAGAACCGCTTCATCTGCGCCGGATCGATGCCGCGCGCAATATGCGGCGGTTCTATGCGCTGTCCACGCAGCCCACCTTGTTCGGAGAAATGTCGCTGATCCGCAATTGGGGCCGGATCGGCAGGAGTGGCAAGACCATGGTGCAGACCTCGATGGTAATGCGGAGGCGATCGAAGCATTCGTACGCCTGGAACGTGCCAAGCGGAGGCGCGGTTACGCTGTCGCGGACGAAAAACCATCTTAGCCTGACAATCTTTCGAAGATTGCGGCTCTGCCCCGCGATGCCGGCTCTGTCTGTTCCACGGCCTTGGTGTCAGACGAGCAAAATCGAAAAGATGGGAGTCCGTCCCAACCGGCCAATGACATCGCCGAAAAGTTCGCGGCCGAGAACACCCTGACAAAGGCTCAGGCCAAAACCGCGGTCGATAGCGTTTTCAACGCGACCGTTGATGCGGCCTGAGCGGAGCCGAGGCGAGTCTTCCCGGGTTCGGAAAGTTCAACGTCGAGGATACCCCGCTCGTGAGGGCCGCAATCCATCGACCGGCGCAAAGATTGCGATCGCAGCTTCCAGGAAGGAGTTTTACGGCTGCCAAAGCGATCAAGGACGGTCTCAACGCAGGACCGGACCGTAACGGCGGTGCATCGTAAGACGCAAAACGGAGGGGGCTTATGCCCCCTCCTCGGCTGCGAGCGCTTCGTCGCGTTGGCGAATGAGTTCGTCCAGTTCGACTTCGAGCGCCTTGCGCTCCGCCGGCGTGAACACGCATTCGCGCAGCTCGGCCCGCAATTCTTCAATGATGTCGACGGTCATGATCGCATCTCCGGTAGAAGGGAAGCGGGCCCCGCCTTGCGGCGGAGCCGACTTCCTGGAGCTTCAGTCCCGGTTCGGCCGAGACCAGATCAGTTGGAGGCCTTCTGCACCTTCGACCTCGATCAGGGTGGCGTAGATCGGAGCCGGGAAGCTCGGATCGTCCAGCTTGACGGAGAGGTAGTCGCGCTCGGTGTCCTTGGCGGTCTTCTGCCAGGCCGCGCCCAACTCGACATTGCCAGAGTAGATGCGGAAGTGCGGTCCCTTGTCGGAAGGGGTGTCGACGCGGATCAGCTTGGCCTTGACGTTGAGGTTGAGCGTCTTGATCGCGCCGGAGAAGCCATTGCCCGTGGAGGTGAAGGTGCCGATGGTAGCCATTGTCTCATTCGTGCGCCAAGAGTGACGGGTGGAGTCCGTCAC
>NZ_JBVVPR010000095.1:0-8254 GCF_055811835.1 Bradyrhizobium sp. WSM4874 | reverse complement strand
CCCCCCCCCCCCCCCCCCCCCCCCCCCCCCCCACCCCCCCCCCCCCCCCCCCCCCCCCCCCCCCCCCCCCCCCCCCCGGCAAAAACCGGGCGCGCTTCGTTTAGCCGTTCAGAGCCGAATTACTCCGAGTACTTGAACTCGGGCATGTTTTTCAGCTCGTCCTTGCTCGCATTGAACACGGCGTGGTCCGGATACCATTTCGACGAGGACGACGCGGTCGTTGTCGTCGCGGGCTTGTTGTCGGTGCCGGTCGCGGCACCCGTCGTGGTGCTCGCCGCGGGCCGGTTGGCTGCGCTGTTCGGGTTGTTGCCAGCAGCGCCGGTGTAGGCAACCGCCTCGTTGACGAACTTCAGCTTCTCATAGGGCACCGCGACCAGATGCTCGCCCAGGCCGAGGAAGCCACCGACGCCGATCACGGCGATCTTGATGTTGCCGCTCTTGTCCATCAGCAGATCATTGATCGAGCCGATGTTCTCGTTGGCGTCGTTGTAGACCTTGATGCCGTCCATCTTGGACGTACGCCACTGTCCCGACGCGGTCGTGGTGGTGGTCGAGGCGGCGGCAGCCGGCGCCTTGTCGGTGGTGGCGGTCGGATTTTGCGCGAACGCAACGGTTGCGAGCAGTGCGGTACCGGCGAGACCGGCCGCGATCGATTTCATCAACATATTGTCCTCTCCTTCAGCAGAAAACTTGTGCGGAGAAAACAGTCCGGATCAGTCCCAGTTCCGCGCGCGCTGCAATTTCGTCGCGCGATGCGCGAGTATCAGAGCTGCGCGTGATTGTTCCTAAGTCACTCAGGAACATTTTGCAGCGCACCGTTTCCCGCCGACGATCGCGCGCGCGCGTGATCGAGCGGATGCAGTTGCTTGTGCGGCAGCAGCCGCGGCTTTGCGGCTTGAGGCATGATCCGGAAAAGTGTGCAGCGGTTTTCCGAAAAGATCATGCCCAAAGATAAACCTCAGGCCGCGAGCGGCGGGTGTTGGAGCGCGGCCTCGTCGAAGATCGCCACCGCCTCGAAGCGATAATTGCAGGCGTGGCAGGTCCAGAGATAGGAGACGCGCCCCTCGCCCGGCTCGATCCAGTCGGGCTGCGCGATCGGCGTGCCGCATTGAGCACAGGGGTTATGTCTGGGGATCTCGCCGGTGTGGGCATTGACCATGGTTGATTTTGTCATGGCACCTCTCCCGATTCGCTGGCCGTGACATACTCGCTTTCGTCCGCCCATGCGAATAGACAGGCCTGCTGTCGCGAGTTGTCCGCCTGAAGGAACTCCTGCGCCAGCATTGAGTCGTCACAGCGGCTCGGCGCCGCACAAACATTTAACGGTGGCGTTTGGTCACATCATCGCCGCGTTCGGGGGCCTAAACGGCAGCCGGGCGCAGGCGTTCAATCAGTCTCAGGGACCTCCGGGATATCTGATGAAAATTTTACATGTTGCCGCGCTGCTCGCGGCCGGACTGACGTTGCCGCAGGCCGCATTCGCGGGCCAAGCGGAGTACGCCGAGATGGTCGCGGCCCATGCGCGCGCCAACGGCGTGCCGGAGGCGCTCGTGCATCGCGTCATCATGCGCGAGAGCCGCTATCAGCCTGGCCTGGTCGGCCATGGCGGCACCATCGGGCTGATGCAGATCAAGCTCGCGACCGCCCGCGGGGTCGGCTACACCGGCGACGCCGCCGGCCTGCGCGATCCCAACACCAACCTCACCTATGCCGTGAAATATCTCGCCGGCGCCTATCACGCCGCCAATGGCGATCATGCGAGAGCCGTTCGTTATTTCGCCGGCGGCTATTACTACGCCGCAAAGCGGCAGCGGCAGGAGGCCGTCCAAGTCGCCAATATGGGCGAGGCCAATATGAGCGCCCCTTGGCTCGAGCCGAACGGCAATCCGCAGCCGATGTTCGGCACCGTCCCGCACCGTAAGCTCGCCCAGCGCGTTCGCAACGCCCGGGCGCAGGCGCCCGCTCGCTGATCGCCGTCATGGCCGGGCTTGTCCCGGCCATCCACGAACTTTCGCGCCGCATCAAGAACGTGGATGCCCGGGACAAGCCCGGGCATGACGACCGACAGCACATTGACATCCCACTCCACTGGCATACATTCCGTCCGTTCCGAGGGGTGCTCCGAGGAGGAGCTGAGATACCGCTAAATGGGCAAATCCGCCCAGGACCGCGGTGACCCTTTGAACCTGATCCGGGTCATGCCGGCGAAGGGACAGGGATGTTGCAGACGACCAAGCGACCGGATTCCCCGGTATCCATCATCGGCGCAGGCATTGCGGGCGCCTGGCAGGCTCTGCTGTTCGCGCAGGCCGGCCACGCCGTCACCCTGCACGAGCGCGGTGACGCCGACATGACCGATGCCACCAGCCATTGGGCCGGCGGCATGCTCGCGCCCTATTGCGAGGCGGAAGTTTCCGAACCGATCATCTCCAGGCTCGGCCTGCGCTCGCTCGACATCTGGCGGCGCGAGCTGCCCGACACGCCCTTCAACGGTTCGCTGGTCGTCGCCCACCCGCGCGAGCGCAACGACTTCGAGCGTTTTGCCCGGATGACCGAAGGCCATCGCCGGCTCGATGCCGCCGGCCTTGCCGAGCTCGAGCCGTCGCTCGAAGGCCGCTTCCGCGACGCGCTGTTCTTTCCGACCGAGGGCCATGTCGAGCCGCGCCGCGTGCTGCCGAAACTGCACGAGCGCATCCGCGCCGCCGGCGGCACCATCAAATTCGACAGTGACGTCGCCGCCACGGACCTAGACGGCATCGTCATCGACTGCCGCGGCCTTTCCGCGCGCGACGAGCAGCCGGAGCTTCGCGGCGTCAAGGGCGAGATGATCCTGATCGAAACCGCCGAGGTGCAGCTCGCGCGCCCGGTGCGGCTGATCCATCCGCGCTGGCCGCTCTATGTGATCCCGCGCGAGGACAATCTGTTCATGCTGGGCGCGACCTCGATCGAGGCCGAGGACACCGGGGTCAGCGTGCGCTCGGCGCTGGAGCTGTTGGGCGCGGCCTATGCCGTGCATCCCGCCTTCGGCGAGGCCCGCATCGTCGAATTCGGCTCCGGCCTGCGCCCCGCTTTCCCCGACAATCTGCCGCGCATCGGCATTCGCGGCAACACGATCAGCGTGAACGGCCTGTACCGCCACGGCTTCCTGATCGCGCCGGCGCTTGCCGAGCTGACGCTTAGCTTTGTCGAGCGCGGCCAGATCGACAATGAGGTGATGCAATGCGCGTGATCGTCAACGGCGAGCAACGCGAGATCAATTCGGCCAGCGTCGACGCGCTGCTCAGCGAGCTCGACTACGAGGGCACCCATTTCGCGATCGCGCTGAACTACGACGTCGTGCCGAAGAGCCGCTGGGCCGAGACCGCGCTGAAGGCCGGCGACGAGATCGAGATTATCACGCCGCGGCAGGGAGGGTGAGGATGATCGCACGTTCTCTCTCCTTGTCGTCCCGGCGAAGGCCGGGACCCATAGCCACCGTCCTTCATTGGGACGGAAGGTCTCTGCCAAGCTGCCCTAAGGGAAATCACGCGGTATGGGTCTCGGCCTTCGCCGGGACGACAGTTGAATTTGAGGAGACACCTCCCACATGGTGACCTTCTACGGCAAGACCTTCCCCTCCCGCCTCCTCATCGGCAGCGCACTCTATCCCTCGCCTGCGATCATGCAGTCGGCGATCCGCGCCTCGGGCTCGAACATCGTCACGGTGTCGCTGCGGCGCGAATCCGCCGGCGGCAAGACCGGGGACGCGTTCTGGAATCTGATCCGCGAGCTCGACGTCACGGTGCTGCCGAACACGGCCGGCTGCCGCAGCGTGCGCGAGGCGGTGACGACGGCCAAGCTCGCGCGCGAATTGTTTGCGACATCCTGGATCAAGCTCGAAGTCATCGCCGACAATGACACGCTGCAGCCCGATGTGGTCGGACTTGTGGAAGCAGCAAGCATCCTGATCAAGGACGGCTTTGAAGTGTTCCCCTATTGCACCGAGGATCTCTCGGTCGCGAACCGGCTGGTCGATGCCGGCTGCAAGGTGGTGATGCCGTGGGCCGCGCCGATCGGCAGCGCAAAAGGCATCACCAACCGCGATGCGCTCAAGCTGATGCGCGAGCGGCTGCCCGATATCACGCTGGTGGTCGATGCCGGCATCGGCGCGCCCTCGCATGCGGCGCAGGCGCTCGAACTCGGCTACGACGCCGTGCTGCTCAACACCGCCATCGCAAAAGCCGCCGATCCCGTCGCGATGGCCAACGCCTTCCGCCTCGGCATCGAGGCCGGCCGCACCGCTTACGAAGCCGGGCTGATGAACGCACGCGATTTCGCCTCTCCTTCAACCCCTGTCGTTGGGACACCGTTCTGGCATGCCGTATCCTGATCGCTTTTATCCGGTCGTCGACAGCCTCGCCTGGGTCGAGCGCCTGACCAAACTCGGCGTGGGCACCATCCAGCTGCGCGCAAAGGACCTCGACGACTCCCAATCGCTCCAGATGGTCACCGATGCGCTCGCGATCACCGCGGGCACGCAAGCCAAGCTGGTCGTCAACGACTATTGGCGCGCTGCGATTGTCGCCGGTGCAAAGTATCTGCATCTCGGCCAGGAGGACCTTGCCGACGCAGACCTCGGCGCCATCCGCGAGGCCGGCCTGTCGCTCGGCGTTTCCACCCACGACGATGCGGAGCTGGACACCGCGCTCGCCTCCAAACCCGATTATGTCGCGCTGGGCCCGATCTTCTTCACCACCTTGAAGTCGATGCGATTCGAGCCGCAGGGCATTCCAAAGATCACGGAATGGAAGAAGCGCATCGGCACCATCCCGCTGGTCGCGATCGGCGGCATCAAGTTCGAGCACGCCGCGGAGATCTTTGCCGCCGGCGCGGATTCCATCGCCGTTGTCAGCGACGTCACCCAGAACGCCGACCCGGATGCGCGGGTGCGGCAATGGCTCGGCCTGTCCGCGGAGGCGGCGTGATGCGCACTCTCTCATCCCGTCATTGCGAAGAGCACTTGCGACGAAGCAATCCAGACTGTCTCTGCAGAGAGATTCTGGATTGCTTCGCTGCGCTCGCAATGACGGAGCAAGAATTCACCGCCCTCGCCCAGACGCACACACATACGAATTAAACCGGAGGATCCCATGAACATCCGCTCCAATCCCGACAAGACCGTCCCCGCCGTCACCACCGGCCCGCTGCCCTCGTCGCGAAAAATCTTCGCCTCGCCCGATGCCGCGCCCGACCTGCGCGTGCCGCTGCGCGAGATCATCCTGTCCGAAGGCGCGGGCGAGCCGAACCTGCCGGTGTACGACACCTCCGGCCCCTACACCGACCCGAGCGTGACCATCGACGTCAACGCCGGCCTCGCGCGCGGCCGCAAGGCCTGGGTGCTGGAGCGCGGCGGCGTCGAGGAATATCAGGGCCGGCAGATCAAGCCGGAGGACAACGGCAGCGTCTCCACCGACAAGGCCGCGCGTGCCTTCTCGGCCTATCACCAGCCGCTGCGCGGCCTCGACGGCCACAAGATCACGCAGCTCGAATTTGCCCGTGCCGGCATCATCACCAAGGAGATGATCTACGTCGCCGCACGCGAAAATCTCGGCCGCAAAGAGCAGCTCGAGCGTGCGGAAGCAGCCCTTGCCGACGGCGAAAGCTTTGGCGCGGAAGTGCCCGCCTTCATCACCCCGGAGTTCGTGCGCTCCGAGATCGCGCGCGGGCGCGCCATCATTCCCTGCAACATCAACCACTCAGAGCTCGAGCCGATGATCATCGGCCGCAACTTCCTCACCAAGATCAACGCCAATATCGGCAACTCGGCGGTGACGTCATCGGTCGAGGAAGAGGTCGAGAAGATGGTGTGGGCGATCCGCTGGGGCGCCGACACCGTGATGGACCTCTCCACGGGCCGCAACATCCACACCACCCGCGAATGGATTTTGCGCAACGCGCCGGTGCCGATCGGCACCGTTCCGATCTATCAGGCGCTGGAGAAGTGCGACGGCGATCCGGTCAAGCTGACCTGGGAGCTCTACAAGGACACGCTGATCGAGCAGTGCGAGCAGGGCGTCGACTATTTCACCATCCACGCCGGCGTGCGCCTGCAATACATCCACCTCACCGCCAACCGGGTCACCGGCATCGTGTCGCGCGGCGGCTCGATCATGGCGAAGTGGTGCCTGGCGCATCACAAGGAAAGCTTCCTCTACACCCATTTCGACGAGATCTGCGACCTCATGCGCAAGTATGACGTCTCGTTCTCGCTCGGCGACGGCCTGCGTCCGGGCTCGATCGCGGACGCCAACGACCGCGCGCAGTTCGCGGAGCTGGAGACGCTCGGCGAGCTCACCAAGATCGCGTGGGACAAGGGCTGCCAGGTCATGATCGAAGGCCCCGGCCACGTGCCGATGCACAAGATCAAGATCAACATGGACAAGCAGCTCAAGGAGTGCGGCGAGGCGCCGTTCTACACCCTCGGGCCCCTGACCACCGACATCGCGCCGGGCTACGACCACATCACCTCCGGCATCGGTGCGGCCATGATCGGCTGGTTCGGCTGCGCCATGCTCTGCTACGTCACGCCGAAGGAGCATCTCGGCCTGCCCGACCGCAACGACGTCAAGGTCGGCGTCATCACCTACAAGATCGCCGCGCACGCGTCCGATCTCGCCAAGGGCCATCCGGCTGCGCAACTGCGCGACGACGCGCTCTCCCGCGCCCGTTTCGACTTCCGCTGGAGCGACCAGTTCAACCTCGGCCTCGACCCCGACACCGCCAAGAACTTCCACGACGAGACCCTGCCGAAGGAAGCCCACAAGGTCGCCCATTTCTGCTCGATGTGCGGCCCAAAATTCTGCTCGATGAAGATCACCCAGGACGTCCGTGATTACGCGGCGACGCTGAACGATCCGAATGGCGTGGGGATGTCGATGAGCGGGACGGCCGAGGACGGCATGAAGCAGATGAGCGCGAAGTTCAAGGAGATGGGCTCAAGCGTGTATCTGGACGCGGAGAAGGTGAAGGAGAGCAATCGGGTGTTGTGAGCGCCCCTTCCTCGCCATGGCGGGGCTTGCTCGGGCATCCATCGGAAGCGAAGCCGGGCGAGAGCTCGGCTTCATTTTTGATGACATCCATCTAGATGTACAGCTTCCGAATAGGTCCGACCGGCACAATACTTGAACCCACAACGGACGCTTCGTAACCTTGAGTATCCGTCGTGGAGCCTTTCCCGAGCCGATGAGAAGACGAGAGGAGAAAGCAATAATGCAGCCAGCCGTTGAGCGCCTTGCTCAAATCGGCCCGTTGCCGAGTTCAAGTGCTGCCACCGCGCCGGAATTGCGGGAACTGGAAGTTTTGCTCGGCGAAGTGCAAACACCGATTACGGATGACGAGGCAAAAGCTTTGGTGCGGCTGTTCGGGCCAGATGATTGTCTCGGAATTGCTTGGTCGCTGCTTCACTTGATCGAGACATCTCCCGGCTGGCCAATTGAAGGTGCTCTCCATGGCCTAAACGGCGAGTGGATCGATAGACTGAAAGAGCGCGGAGCGCATTGACTGTAGCCGGGATGAGCGAAGCGACATCCCGCATTGACAGCCCACCCAAATGCCGCCCCCGCTCACACGGGCTGCAGCTCCACGGATAGACAATTTGCCCGAAGCCCCGCTGCACCGCCTCCCGGACCAACTCCTCCCCAACCTCCGCCTCGTCTTCGTCGGCACCGCCGCCTCTACGCGCTCGGCGGAGCTCGGGTACTACTACGCCCATCCCGGCAACCGCTTCTGGCGCGCGATCCATGAGGCCGGGATCACGCCGCGGCGCTATCAACCCAGCGAGTTTGCGTCGCTGATCGAGCTCGGGATCGGCTTCACCGACCTGTCCAAGTCGGGCGCCGGGATGGATCACCAGATCGCGGCTGACGCGATCGACGTGCCGGGGTTCAGGGCCAAGATCGAAAAGTTTCGCCCGAGGACGATTGCGTTCACGAGCAAGAAGGCCGCGAGCCTGTTTTACGGCAAGCCGTCGAGCGGGATTGCGCTGGGGCGGCAACAACGCGATGAGAGTTTGCCCGAGGTGTTCGTGCTGTCCTCGCCGTCGGGCGCCGCATCCGGGCATTGGACGCTGGAGCCGTGGCGCGAGCTTGCTGCGTGGATCGGTTCGTAAGGCAGGTTGGGGGCATCGCCAACACTCAGCCGTCGTCCCGGCGAAGGCCGGGACCCATACCGCGTGATTTGTCGGTTGCGGGTAGTCACAATACCGAGCGACCAGTTA
>NZ_JBVVPR010000094.1:0-8698 GCF_055811835.1 Bradyrhizobium sp. WSM4874 | reverse complement strand
TCCCTGCAATCTCAAATGCCGCCGCAACCGGAAAACTGACTCCTGCTCAATCGCTTAGAGCCTTGTTCACGGACGACGACTTAGTTCGCGCGCCCCACGCGCAGAGCCGACGTGCATGCAAATGTATCGGCTTGCCGCGGAACGCTCAGTTCTCAGGAGGCTGCAGGGGACTGTCGGCCCATTTGCGAGCCGCGGGATCGCGCAGCGGATCCCCTTCCTCATGGCCGGATATACATTTCCCATGCGAATCGTCGTTCCACACGCCTCTCCTCACCGGACGCACATTGCCGATCGAACGGAAGACCGCCTCGAGAGCTAGTCTAACGGTCCGAATAGCTGCTCGGATTCTTGCAGCACTGCTGGTCATAACGCGTTTCCGGCATTGTTTGCATCAAGTCTTACAGCTTCTCGAGGAAGGAGAGATCGGTCGAGAGTTTGAAGCTGCTTTGACCGGATGACACCAGGAGTCGATGTTTTTCAAAAGATGCTTTCCGCTGGCAGACATTTGTGCGGGAGACCTATCGTCAGACCACCATCAACCACGATTTCCGATCCGGTTAGATAGGAGGACTCGTCGCTTAGCAGGAACAACACGGCGTGCGACACTTCTTGGGGGTGGGCGGCCCGCCCGAGTGGAATCGGAAAGCGATAGCCATCCTGATTCCTGCTCGTCGGGCCGGTGACCAAGCCGGGATGAACAGAGTTCACTCGGACACCCGACGCCGCCGCCACCAGGGCGGCGGACTTCGTCAGACCCCGAACCCCGAACATCGAGGCGACATAGTCATTGAGCCCTGCACTACCGCGCAGCCCCTCAGCCGATGAGATGTTCACGATCGAGCCGCCGCCAGCGCGGCGCATCGCCGGGAGAGCCGCCTGCATGCCGAGGAACACACCAGTCAGATTGACCGCCAAGGTTTTGTTCCACTGCTCGAGCGAGAGCTGCTCGATCGGCGCAAGGCTGTAGATGGCCGCGTTGTTGACTAGGCCGTTCAGCACGCCGAAGCGACTTTCTGCGCTCGCGATCGCGTTGCCCCAATCCTCCGGTTCTGTGACGTCCTGACGCACATATAGAGCCGACGTGCCAAGTTGAGCCGCGAAGAGTTCTCCTTCTTCCTCAAGAAGATCACCGATCACCACTCTTGCGCCCTCGTCTACCAGCAGGCGGGCATGAGCGGCCCCCATCCCTCGAGCCCCGCCCGTGACCAGAATGACTTTTCCCTTCACGCGCCTCACGACACGCCTCCATTCGTTTGTTGGGTAGCGGCAGTGTGGTGTTTTTCAGCCACCAAAAAGAATTCCCCGATCATGCTGGCCATTTTCGAGAGGCGAGGCTCAAACGCAAGGTGAACACGGCGGTCTACGCGGCGTTTGCGCGATCCGTTGGGAATGATTGTCGGTCGGTCCCTCCCGGTCCGTTGCATAAACCGAGATGTGGCCGTGCGTTACGGACGAAGGTTAGAAGCCAATTGGACCCCTGATCGTGATCAGTCCGGCATGCCTGGCACTGCATCCCGAGAAGGCTTCCAGCCGGCCGAAGTCCGAGCTCATGCTTGCCAAAGGCCCCCAAGCTTCCAAGAGCTACCGTTTCGCTTTTTGTTCAGAACCGGAACCGTGTCCATTGAGCGCCGCAACCTTTAGGATGTCATGGTCCCGCTCGTGACAACTCTAGATTCTCTTTCTCAACGATCTTCTCTTCTCGGGTCTCTGACGTTGCGGAGCTTCAAATCGAAGACATTGGAGGAGTCATTAGTCGACCTTGCTCCGATCTTTGCAGTCGATCGTTGTTCCGCCACAGCTGGGCCTCACCTCGCGGGCAGCGCTTTCAGCAAGATGGGTTTTCCCTGTGCCGCTGGCCTTGCGGATCCGCCGGCGCTCAGAGCAACTCTGAACCTAATCTCCTCCCGATTTAATATATCAGCCGAAAGCGAGCTGTTTGAATTTTCGCGAATGTGGTCCCGTCCGCTGGTCTGATACTTCCACGCACTTGTCAACGGGACCTATGCGCGCAACCAAAACATAGCTCTTTGTTCGAGGAGGTGGGCCTACCGCTTTAGGTAGTCGCCGCCAGGACGATCGTCGACAAGAGAACCTTTGCGACTGGAAGCTTAAGCCCTCGATTCGTCTCTGATGATGCCGCATCGATGCGGTCATGGCGCGGGTCGCCTTGGAACGTCATGGCGCTCCTGCGGCCGTGACGAACGTTTGGCGGACCGGATGACCCCCTCTTTCGCAAGAAGTGCCATGTCCACACGAGTCAAGGCTTCGTCGATCAAGAACATGCGCTCAGCTTCTAAGCGGCATGATACTTGTCCTTAGATATGCCGCAGCGTCGAAGCCCTGGTGCTTGAGCTACTGTCACACACTTGCGCACTCTCCTAACGAGATGCAATCTGCCGTCCGGCCTGACTGGGGCAGCCAAAATCCCTTTGGAATTCCGATAGGTGAGTTCGGCATTGACCTTCGTTCATCCTAAATCTCCATTTTGAGTTCTAGCCGGTTCGCTGGGCCAAGAGGACTGCCAACCTCCACGAGGGAGGCTCTAGGGCGGAGGGCGAACCCTTAATGGCGTTGCGACCGGAGGAGCACTCAACCGAAGTGTCGCGCGCCATGGAAAACTGCCCCCTCTGCGTCACGAGGAATTGCCCCTCCTCGAATAGCTGAGGAGAGAGTGAATGAAGCGGGAACGAATCACTGAAGGCTCGCCGTGGAATGATCCACGGGGGCAGGTGATGAAGACGCCGGATGACGTGGCGGAGATGATGCGCCTGAGGGCGTGCGGATGGGGTGTGAAGCGGATTGCGCGGCAGCTGGGCTGCAGCCATCACACTGTGAAAGACTACGTTGCGGCGGGCGGTGTGAAGCCGTTCAAGTCGCCTGAGCGGAAGAAGCAGCTCGACGGCCTTGAGGGCTGGCTGCGCGAGAGGCTCATTCGGCATCGCGGCAATGCCGATGTGGTGCGCCAGGACCTGTTGGCCGAGAAAGGCGTGGCAGTCAGCCGGCGGACGCTGCAACGCGCCGTGCAGCCCTATCGCCAGGCGCTGAAGGCGGAGGCGCTGGCGACGACGCGGTTTGAGACGCCACCGGGTCAGCAGCTGCAGATCGACTTCGGGGAGCGCCTGGTCGAGATCGGAGGGGCGAAAGTCAAGGCATTCGTGTTCGTGGCGACGCTCGGGCACTCGCGACGGCTCCATGTGCGTGCGTTCCGGGCCGAGAGGCAGGAGCATTGGTTCGCCGGGCTCGAGAGCACATTCACGACCTTCAGCGGTGTGCCGGAGGAAGTGCTGATGGACAATCCACGCGCACTTGTCGTGCGCCACGACGCGGTGAGCCGGTCGGTTCAGTTCAACGACAAGCTTATAGCCTTCGCAAAGCATTGGGGCTTCCGTCCTCGCGCCTGCGCGCCATATCGGGCGCGCACGAAGGGCAAGACGGAGAACGGCGTCGGCTACGTGAAGAAAAATGCGATCGCCGGTCATTCCTTCCCAAGTTGGGAAGCATTCGAGGCGCATCTCGACAGATGGGAGCGTGAGGTTGCGAACGTTCGTATCCACGGCACGACCGGCGAGGCGCCGATCATCCGCTTCGCGCGTGAGGAGATACATCGGTTGAAGCCGCTCGGAGGGCAGCCGTCGTTCGGATCGTTGCGTGAACTGACCCGCGTCGTCGGCAATGATTGCGCCGTCGAGATCGAGACAGGAACAGCTACTCGGTGCCGTGGCGCCTTATTGGCGAGCGCGTGGCGGTAACGATCGCGGCCGGCGAAGTCCGGATCCGCCATGGATTGCACCAGGTCGCAGTGCACAAGCAGTCCGAGGGACGCCGGCTGCGGATCGTCGACGCCGCCCATCTCGACGTGCTGTTGCTCGGGCCACCCGGAGTCGGCAAGACGCACTTGTCGATCGCGCTGGGGCGAGAGGCGATCCTGGCCGGGGACACGGTGCAGTTCACCACGGCGACGACGCTGGTCGCAGGCCTTGCCAAGGCGCATGGCGAACGGTGTAGAAGTTCCATTTAATCTGACAGATTGGTTTGAACCGGTGGGAATGGAGCTGCGGGGCGAGCGGGAGCGCTCACCCGGACGGGCGCTCCCGCGCTGCCCCGCAGCGTCTCGCACAGGAGATGCAACCATGACACAAGAGCAGAAAGTCATTCGCGCGCTAAGGTCGGGGTGTTGGAACTGGCCAAGCAACTTGGCAATGTCAGCCAGGCCTGCAAGATGATGGGATATAGTCGCGACAGCTTCTACCGGTTCAAGGAGCTGTATGACAAAGGCGGCGAACTGGCGCTTGCTGAGATCAGCCGCAAGAAGCCGATCCTGAAGAACCGTGTTGCGCCTGAGATCGAAGCGGCCGTGGTGGCGCTGGCGATCGAACAACCGTCCTGGGGCCAGGTGCGGGTTTCCAAGGAGCTGAAGAAACAGGGCTTGTCGATCTCGCCATTCGGGGTGCGGGCGGTCTGGTTGCGCCACGATCTGGCGAACACCAGGACGCGGCTCAAGGCGCTCGAAGTCAGGATGGCGCAGGAGGGCTTTGTCCTCACCGAAGCCCAGGTCGTGGCGCTGGAGAAAGCCAAGACCGAGAAGGAGGTCCACGGCGAGTTCGAGAGCGAATGTCCCCGTTATTGCGGCGCCCAGGACACGTTCTATGTCGGCAACATGAAGGGCGTGGGCCGCATCTATCAGCAGACCTTCATCGATACCTACACCAAGGTGGTCTTCGCCAAGCTCTACGACCCCAAGACGCCAATCACTGCGGCGGAGATTCTGAACGATCGGGTGCTGCCGTTCTTCGAGGAACACGGCATTGTGCTGTGCCGGGTGCTGACGGATCGCGGCACCGAGTATTGCGGCAATCCCGAACATCACGACTACGAGCTCTACCTCGCCGTCGAGGACATCGATCTTACCCGGACCAAGGCCAAGAGCCCGCAGACTAACGGAATCTGCGAGCGCTTCCATCGAACCGTGCTTGATGAGTTCTATCGCGTGGCGTTCCGCAAGAAAATCTATCGCACCATCGACGAGTTGCAGAATGATCTCGATGGTTGGGTGACGGCGTACAACAAAACGGGCCCGCATCAGGGACGATGGTGCTATGGAAAGACACCCATGCAAACCTTCCTTGACGCACTGCCCGTTGCGAGGGAGAAATTGCTGCCGGCGGCCTAGCGCCGGACACAAAAGCTTCGTCGGACACCCACCACGACGAAGAGCCAGTTGTCAGGTCAAGTGCATACTTTTACACCGTAGAGACGATCTTCGTCGGTAAAGGCCGTCTCTACAATCGCCGCTTCCTGCAGATGTGCAGCCACTATCTGGTCGATCCGGTCGCCTGTACGCCAGCGTCGGGCTGGGAGAAGGGCCAGGTCAGAACCAGGTCGGGCTGGTCCGGGAGCGCTTCTTCACGCCGCGGATGCGGTTCAAAAACCTCGACGAGTTAAACGCCTGGCTGCTCGACAAGTGCATCGCCTACGCCAAGGCTCATCGCCATCCGGAGCTGGCCGATCAGACGATCTGGGACGTGTTCGAAGCCGAACGCCCCAAACTCGTTCCCTATGCCGGCCGCTTCGACGGCTTCCATGCGGTGACGGCATCGGTCTCGAAGACCTGCCTGGTGCGCTTCGACAACAACAAGTACTCGGTCGCAGCCAATGCAGTCGGACGACCGGTCGAGGTTCAAGCCTATGCCGATCGCATCGTGATCCGTCAGGACGGACGCATCGTTGCGGAGCATCCACGATGCTTCGGACGCGGCGAGACCGTCTACGACCCCTGGCACTATGTGCCGGTGCTGGCGCGCAAACCCGGTGCCTTGCGCAACGGTGCACCCTTCAAGGACTGGCCGGCAGCGATCGGGCGGATCCGGCGCAAGCTTGCCAGCACCGACGATGGCAATCGGCAGATGGTCGACATCCTTAATGCGGTGCTGACTGACGGTCTGTCCGCGGTGGAAGCGGCCTGTGCCGAAGCGCTCAGTCACAGCGTCCATTCCGCCGATGTGGTTCTCAATATCCTGGCCCGTCAACGTGAACCCGCCCCACCGGCCAACATCATGACGCCGGCCGCACTGACGCTCCGCCATGCACCGATCGCCGATTGTGCCCGCTACGACAACCTCCGGAGGACCATCTGATGGAACGAACCCAAATCTTCGACCTCATGGGCGAACTCAAGCTCTACGGCATGAAGGCTGCCTTCGACGAGATCATGGCAACTGCCGTCAAGCGCCAGCACGAACCTCAGCGCATTGTGGGCGACCTGCTCAACGCCGAGATCAACGAGAAGCAAGCCAGGTCGATCAAATACCAGCTCACCATTGCCAAGCTGCCGCTTGCCAAGGACATCGCCGACTTCCAGTTCGATGGGACGCCGATCAATCAGACTCTCGTCAATGATCTCGCTGGCGGCGGCTTCATCGCCCAACAACGCAACGTCGTGCTGGTTGGCGGCACCGGCCAGGCAAACCCCACCTCGCCATTGCCATCGCCAGAAGTTGCATCCGCGATGGCGCCAGAGGACGCTTCTACAACGTCGTCGACCTCGTCAACCGGCTCGAGACCGAGACCCGCAACGGTCGGCAGGGACGGCTCGCCGAGCATCTGACCCGCATGGACTTCATCGTTCTCGACGAGCTGGGCTATCTGCCGTTCGCGCAATCCGGCGGTCAGCTCCTGTTCCATCTCATCAGCCGGCTCTACGAGCGCACCTCGATCATTGTCACCACCAATCTTGCGTTCGGCGAATGGCCCAGCGTGTTCGGCGAGCCGATGACTTCATGATGCCTCCTTCTTGGAACGCTTGGTGCGTCGTACCCGGTTGCGAAGCTGAGTGATTTGTTTGTCCGAGAGCTCGATCTGCCATGGCTGGCCCTTGGCCAATTGATGACCCGCCAGCAATCCGCGCGCGAGATAATCGAACACCGTCTGCGGGGTTACTCCAAGCTCAGTGGCCGCGCCCTGAATCGAGAAGCTCCCGTCGGGCCAGCGCATTGGGTTCTTGTCCATGCCGTTGATTTTGACGGTGGGAATGCCCCAGCGGGTACGTAATACCCAGACGTTCTCGCCTTTGAAGGCGCAGCCTCGGGCCGCGACGAAGCCTTCCTGATTGAGTATCGCCGCGATCTCGGCATCCATTTTGTGTTCAGCATTCAACTCGACGATCCGTCGCCGCAACCGATCAATGTCGGTGTAATCGCGGTAGGTGTGAACGCGCCGTTGTACGTGATGCTCGCTGGTTGCGCCGGTCTGCCAGACGATCTTGAGCCACACTTGACCTCGGGTCCGCTTCTGATCAAGAACCACTTCGCGGATGAGAAATCGCAGAATGCGCTTGCGATCGGCTGCCGACGTGGTGGCCGCGTTCCAAATCCGTGGCAGGTTCTCGCCGAGTGCTTGTAGCCCGGCGCGTTCCGCCGGGCCAATCAGAAGCGGCTCTTGTACGCGCCAACGCGCATGCTGCTGCGCGACCGCCTCGACGACACGCAGCTTCTCTTCCCAAGCCCGCTCAAGTGAGCGCGCCACAAGACGGTTCTCGGGTTCTACGGCGTCATACTGACGCCGAGCGCGCTCGGCCTCGTAGCGGGCGCGCTCCACGCGAAGCACCCACTGGCGCTCGAGCTGACGGCTCTCCTGCTCCAGTTGGCCTGCCGCCGCGAGCGCGATCTCAATCTGATCCGGCACCAGGGCATCGAGGACCACCCGCTCGACCAGCGCGTCAACGGCCAAGGCCCGGACTTCCTGACACAGTGCACTGCCTTGCTGGTCCCGATCCGAGCGGCAGCAATAGACCGGATAGTCGGCATTCGGGCCAGTGTAGCGCATGCTCATGCGCCGTCCGCAACGGCCGCAGATCGCAATTCCTTGTAACAGGGCGGCCCCCTTGCGCGGTACGCCAGAATGTCCTGCCTCATAGCGGAAGACGTTATCTGCCAGTTGCCCCTGATTGGCCATGAACTCCTCCCAGCTGATATACCCTGGGTGAGCGGCGTGGAGGCAAACCGCCCAATCCCCGATCGCCACCTTGACCGTTCCCGTCAGCGATCCTGGCCGGCATCGGCTCGGATCGTTTTGCCGTCGGCCATAAACGTATGCCCCAGCATAGGCCGGATTTTGAAGGACGCTAAGGACGCGTGCACTATCTGGCGCCCGCCAGACGATCTCATGTGGAGATGGTCCAAGCAGCGGTCGAACCGGCAAGGACAATCCGTTCCTGTCCAAGTAACGCATCACACGGCGAGCGCTTTGCAGTTCCCGGAATTTGGCGAACACGAGGTGAAGGCGGGCCTGCACCTCCTCATCGGGATTGAGAATAATTGTGCCCGCTCGATCATAGGCGAGCCCGGCTGGCAGGGGCAGCCGCAGTTCGCCGCGCGCCGCCTTCTGGCGTTCCCCTTGGTGAAGGCGCATTCGAAGCTGATGCAACTCCGCCTCGCTCATGATGCCGGACAAGCCCAACAGCAGGCGGTCGTGGTAGGCGCGCGGATCGTAAAGCCGCTCGCCATCCGCAATGAGCACGCCGAACACCGAGCACAGCTCGAGAAGCTGATGCCAGTCGTTGCGGGCCAAGCGAGAAGCGTCGAGGCTCACCACGAGACCGGCGTTGCCAAGGCCGATCTCGGCAATGAGCTTCTGGAAACCATGACGATCCACACCGCCAGCACCGGATTTGCCCAGATCCTCATCAATGACCTGGACGCGC
>NZ_JBVVPR010000093.1:0-8714 GCF_055811835.1 Bradyrhizobium sp. WSM4874 | reverse complement strand
CGAGGCTTGAAAGTCCCACTCTGGATTCGGACCATGCTGCAAAGACGGCCGGTCAAGGTCGTATCGGTCGCGCTCGCTAATAAGATTGCGCGCACGATCTGGGCCTTGCTGGTCAGAGGCGGCATCTATCAGGCGCCGGCCGCAATGCTGAAGTCCTAATCTCAAGAGCTCTCCGGCGGAAGGAGAACGCTGCCGAGGAGGCAAGGTGCAAATCTGGATGAACCCCGAATGACGTCATTCCCGGTAGCAATCAGACCGCCTGACTCACTGCGCTTCGAGCGCGAGAAATTGATTGGGCGATTGCTTCCGCGGATATCATCGTGGCCAGCGGCCAGGCGCCGCTTCACAGGCCGAACATATGACCGCACCGTCATCCCTTGTTCAACCAGAGAAAGATCTTGCAGCCCGGGCCGTTCCACATATGAGTCAGAGCCCCGATTGGATGCCGCCAGGGTGTCCCAGTCGAACGCCGATTGACAGCGTTGCCCACATACCCACAGCAGACGCAAAAGCAGCAGCAGGAAGCTGCTTGGATTTGGAGCATAAGGCAGGCCGGATCACACCTTAACTTCGCCGATCCCTGGTCCCAGCTCCGGGGTCCACTTCATATATTCTTCGTTTGTTTTATCGGCCCGGTGTTTGGCCCACGAAAAGATAACTAGCTCGCCCGAGTCGGTCTTTTGACCAACCTCCCATCCCCTGGCGATGAAGTGTGCTACCTTTGAGACCTTAGTGAAGATTTGCTCCGCTGTCTCACCATCCTGCGCTCGCCAGGTTAATTTGACCTTGTCGATAAGGGCGTTGTCATCCGTACGAACGCCATCGCCTTACCGGCCAGCCCGCTCGGCAAAATCAACCATACACCAAGGCCGAGACAGAGACCGAGACAAAACCAAAGCACGCGCCTATCGATCATTTTCCCTTACCCCGCGCAACTGGTCCTTATCCGCGCTGCGGAGCGGCCTCAAGGAGGTCCATGGCAGTATTGGGTCTATTGCTGTCACCCCCCTGCTTTTGACTTGTACTGCAAGTTAGTCAGGCGCCGGCCGCCTTGTGAGACGACCGGCCTCTTGTGCAGTCCGTATCAGGCCGCAAGTGGATCGCTCAGGAGAACGCCGCCCAGGGATGCCCAGCCTGACCACGGTCCGGAGTGCGGCTTGTCCTGCCAGATGTGCCAGAGCGCGTTGTCGGTCCCGCGCGCAAACACTTCCAGCCGCCCGTCGGAATTATCGAAAGCCACCGGATCACTGGTGATGGCGCCGCCGAGCGAGGCCCAGCCTGACCACGGTCCGGCATGCGGCTTGTCCTGCCAGATGTGCCACAGCGCATTGTCGGTGCCACGGGCGAACACTTCGAGACGGCCATCGGAATTGATGAACACCTCGGGGTCGCTGGTGATCTGGCCGCCGAGGGAGGCCCAGCCTGACCACGGACCGGCATGCGGCTTCTCCTGCCAGATATGCCACAGCGCGTTATCGGTGCCGCGCGCAAAAACCTCAAGCCGTCCGTCGGAATTGATCACGCCCGCCGGATCGCTGGTGATGGCGCCGCCGAGCGAGGCCCAGCCTGACCACGGACCGGCATGCGGCTTCTCCTGCCAGATATGCCACAGCGCGTTGTCGGTGCCGCGCGCAAAAACCTCGAGCCGTCCGTCGGAATTGATCACGCCCGCCGGATCGCTGGTGATCTTGCCGCCAAGCGAGGCCCAACCGGACCACGGACCGGCATGCGGCTCCTCCTGCCAGATGTGCCACAACGCGTTGTCGATGCCGCGCGCAAACACTTGGAGCCGGCCGTCGTTGTTGGCGATCGCGGCCGGATCGCTGGTGATGGCGCCGCCGAGGGAGGCCCAGCCTGACCACGGTCCGGCATGCGGCTTGTCCTGCCAGATATGCCAGAGTGCGTTATCGGTGCCGCGCGCAAAGACCTCCAGCCGCCCATCGGAATTATCGACGCTGGACGGCGAGCTGGTGAGAACGCCGCCAAGCGAGGCCCAACTCGACCATGGCCCTGAATGCTGCTTTTCTTGCCAGATGTGCCAAAGCGCCCTGTCGATTCCGAGACCGAACACCTCCAATCGTCCATCGGAATTCTCTGTCACTGATACCGAGTGGGTAAGCGCTGCTACTGCATTTGTCATGAAGCCTCCGATTGTATAAGTGCAACGAGGGAGCAATTTGCCCTCAAGCAATCTAAAGTAGCATCATTTTTACGCAGTGACGACGCCGACAAGACGGGTCTCGCGTGAAAGTGATCCGCGCATCAAGTTCCCTGCATTCTCATTCGCGTTTGCTGCAGTGAGCGAAGCTCGCGCGTGCGCGCGCCATATCGGGCGCGCACGAAGGGCAAGACGGAGAACGGCGTGGGCTATGTGAAGAAGAATGCGATCGCCGGTCATTCCTTCGCAGGTTGGGAAGCATTCGAGGCGCATCTCGACAGATGGGAGCGTGAGGTTGCGAACGTTTGTATCCACGGCACGATCGGCGAGGCGCCGATCATCCGCTTCGCGCGTGATGAGATACATCGGTTGAAGCCGCTCGGCGGGCAGCCGTCGTTCGGATCATTGCGTGAACTGACCCGCGTCGTCGGCAATGATTGCGCCGTCGAGATCGACACGAACAGCTACTCGGTGCCGTGGCGCCTTATTGGCGAACGCGTGGCGGTAACGATCGCGGCCGGTCGAAGTCCGGATCCGCCATGGATTGCACCAGGTAGCAGTGCACAAGCAATGGGAGGGGCGCCGGCTGCGGATCGTCGACGCCGCCCATCTCGATGGCGTCGCTGGGCGCAATGGTGCGGTCCGCCAGGCGGAGATCGCGGCGGTGCTGGATCCGTCCCCACCGCCATCGTTGTTACGCCCTCTGGCGGAATACGAAGCTGTGGTCGGAGGAAGCTTCTGATAGCGGGGACAAAGAAGATAATGGAAGAAACGATCGATCCGCTCGATGCCATGCTGGCGCGATTGCAGCTCTCCGGCGCCCGCGACCAGCTCGACAACCTGCTCGACGAGGCGGCGCGCGCGAACCTATCGGCGCGTGAGACACTGATTCTGCTGTGCGAGCGCGAGATCGCGCGCAAGGATCATCGCCGCATCGAGATGGCTCTGAAACTCCCACACTTCGCGATAGGCTGCGACGTCGTTGTGGCTGCGCAAGCTGCACACTCGCGACTTGGTCCAGCCATTGCCGCGCCCCGTGGTCTTGCCGGAGCGGTTGAGCACCGACGCGATCGCTTTGTCCGGCATCTGCCGCGCCAGCACGCGCACGAGATCGACTGTCTCTCCCCCTGCGCTCCAGCGGTGCTGGCCGGAGCGATTCTTCTTGACCTTAAGAGCGGAATGGTTGCCGCCGTGCCAGCGGATCACCAGATCGAGCTCGGTGTCCTCGACGCGGACGACGATCTCGTCGATCAGCGTTCGCACGATCCGCTTGCGCGTCTCGGGTGCCACGCTGGCACTCGACCAAGCACGCTCCAGGTCGGCGCCTAGCGTCATCAGCCGCTCCCTGTCGGCAGGTGTGAGATCAACAGCGGGCGAAGCCGTCAGTCCCTCCAGCTCCGTCTCCAGATTGCGCGCGACCGCCAGCCGGTCATTCCATCGCTTTTCCAGCTCGGCGGCGACGAGACGATTGTCGGGATCGACAGCATCGTATTGGCGGCGCGCCCGCCCCACCTCATAGCGAGCCTGCTCCAGCGCCAGTTCGGCTTGGCCGCGTTTGTCTTCGTTCGCACGGCTGCGCGCAGCCTGCGCGGCGAGTGCCGCCTCGCAACACCTCCCAATCCTTGCGCTCCCTCTTGAAGCCGCGAACCACCTTCTTGCGACCGGCCTCGATGCTGATGCGGCTGCCGGTGCGCCCGAATGCATACGCGCCGGCATAGATTGGGTTGGTCAGAATGTGCAGGATCGTGTTGTAGACCGGCAGCTTCCATTCGACCAAGTGGCCTTCGGCGCCATAGGTAAGCGGAGAGGCTTTGAGGCGCGTTGGCTTCGAGGTGGATGGGGCACTGCAGCGATTGTCTTCCCTGCCGAGCAGCGAAACTTAACCAACTCTCCTGGGCTATCCACGGCCCGATGCCGTCTTGCAGCAGAAGCCATCGGTCCGAAAGACCGTCTCCCAGTCGCCAGCGCAACCGTCGCGGGTAAAGTCGATCCCGAGGCCGTCTCCTTGAGAAGTCGCTCCAGGCAGGAGGTCAGGCCGATGGTCGCGATCGCGGCTGCCCCGCCGCGAGAATCGTATGAGTCCGCCCAATCCCTCAAACATCTGATCAGAGAGCGTGCCCGCGTCGGAGGCCTCACGCCAACGGTGGATCAGTATGGTTGTGGCTTTCGGTATTTGCAACGGTATCCTGCCTCGGCCGGCGCTCCCGTCTTGCCTATTCGCAAAACCGGTGTCACACTCTACCTGTAGTTTAACGAATCGACGGGCCTTGGCGGACCGTCGGAGACGCACACCTGTCGCCGAGCCGACCGTTGGTTGGAGCATTTCATTGGAGTACGAATTGCCCGACGATCTCTATTCGTCAGCCGACCTGCTGAGCGGGTACGATCCGGCTTCTCCTATGGCGCTCGTGGAGTCCTGGGACTTTCGGATGTTCCGGCAATATGTCGCAGACGGCGCCGACAATCCCGCGACGTTGGACGTCCGACGAAAGCAGGCGGACCACGACGCGAGCATATCCGACGCCATGAGGCGCTTCCTCGCTCAGGAGAAGCCGAAGCTCGTTGGCTTCATGGGCGGGCACGAGCTGTCGCGTGCGGAGCCGGCGTATGCGACGGTTGTCGGCCTCGCCCGCTATCTCACGGAGCAGGGTTTCATGATCGTGTCCGGCGGCGGGCCCGGAGTCATGGAAGCCGCGCACGTCGGGGCAACGTTCGCAGGCGCGAACGATGCGAATCTCAATTCCGCACTCGCTATCCTCGAAAAGGAACCTCTGTTGCCGAGGCTCGACCAACTGGTGACCGGGGACGGCGAGATCGTGCCAGGCCACGAGAAGCAGTTCGACGGCGCCAGAAGATGGATCAATGCCGCATTGGACGCAAAGAAGCTCGCGCCCGCGCAACCGAGCCCCAGCCTGGGCGTGCCGACCTGGCTCTACGGTCAGGAGCCCACGACTCCCTTCGCAACCCACTACGCCAAATTCTTCCAGAACAGCATCCGCGAAGAGACCCTCATCGTGAATTCGCGGGCTGGCATCGTCTACGCGAGAGGGAGCGGCGGCACGATGCGCGAAATTTTCGAGGACGCCGAGCGCAACTGCTACGTTCCGGACGCGAAGTCGTTCACGCCGATGGTCTTCTTCGACGAGGAGGGGTTTTGGGAGCGCGACGCCGAATACGGCGCCGACGGACTTCCGATTCACACGAAGAAGGGGGTTAAGGTAGACGACACTGTGCGCAAGCTGTTCAGCCTTGCGAGGGCCCGGAAGAAGGACGCGGCGGATTGCCTGCGAAAGGTGAGGTTCACAGTCGACAAGAAGGAGAGCGGCGATCTCCTCACGTTCCATTCCGGCAAGGCGCTGCAGAACCTGATGTTCGCACTCGCCGACGAGCCGACAAAGGTCTCCACCAGCTTCCTGAGCAGAGCCTGACCAAATTCCCGACGATCCGCAATCCAACGAGGAAGCTTCGCCATGCCGGTCGCGGTCTCGAACACGGTGAACGGAACGCGGATTCGCGCGACGGCCTATCACGATTGCGACGACGTCCAACTGTTCTGGCGCGTATCAATCGGCGGCGGGACGGACGTGCCGATCCCAGGGTGCCTGGGGTTCATGATCGAGCGTCAGCGGCTGACCGACGGCAACTGGTCGCCCAGGGAGATACTGCGCAACCGGGTGGGCTTCACCGATCAACCCCCAGCCGGCGCGACAGGCGCGTACGAGGCTTCGAGGCCATCGAACGTATGGCCCTTTCAGAGATACGAGTGGACGGACCATGGCGCCACCAACGGCCAGACCGTGCGCTATCGGATCAGCGCGGTCGGATCCTTCGGAGCAGTCGCCCTCGGGGAGACGACGCTCGCCGCCCTGGCCGATTCCGGTCGGACGGAGGCGATCGAAGTGAGCGCCCAAGCCGACAACGGCGTAGAGGCCTACTTCAATCGCGGCTTCGTAATGTCCCAGTTCGTGGCGAGGATCGCCCGCGAGAAGAAGTGGAAGCCTCGCGACATCAAGGACCACATTGCCGAGCTTGAAGAACCGCTGCGGCGGTTTCTTTCGGGCGAACTCAGACTCGCGCTCCTACGGTTGCTCGACGAAGTCATCGGTGATCCTCCCCGGCTGGAACTGTATCTGGCCATCTACGAACTCGCGGACGAGGAGCTCATCGGAAGGCTGACGCTTCTGAAGGGACGCGGACACATCGTGCTGTCGAACGGATCGGACAAAGGTGGCGACGGCAACGCCGATTCTCGCGAGGAACTGAGGCGGCCGGCGTCGACGTCCACGATAGGATCCTGGGTTCGAAGGGCCTCGGTCACAACAAGTTCGCCGTGGTCGTATCGACCAAGACCGGCGCCGCCACCAAGGTCTGGACCGGAAGCACCAACTGGTCGCCGACAGGATTGTGCACGCAGGCGAACAACGGGATCCTCTTCGTCGATCCGAAGATCGCCGGAATATATTGCGAACAATGGGGCCGTCTGAAGGATGCCGGCAGCGATTTCACCGCCGAACTCGTCGGCGCCAACGCCAAATCGCCACGTCCGGCGGACGGGACCGACGTTTGGTTCACACGCGTCCGGAACAAGTCGAAGAAGAACGTCGGGAAGGGCATAGACATCGAGGCTCTCATTGCTCTTGTGGCGGGCGCCAAGAACATGATCCTCTACGTGATGTTCCAGCCAGGCCCCGATCCCTTAGCCGACATAGTGGCAAGAGCTTCGCAGATCTACGTCCGCGGCGTCGTAAGCACGGTCACCGCGGGCAACCGCGAAAAGTTCTCCCTGAAGGGCGTGGACACCGACTCCCACGATTTCACGACGGCTCTGGTGCAGCCAGAAGGCGTCGTGGGGTCCTTCTCCGACTGGATCGCGGAGGTGACGCGCAATCAGTTTCTTTTTCCGAACGAGAATCCCGGCGTCGGACACGCGATCACTCACTCGAAGATGATCGTCATCGATCCGTTCTCGGACGACTGCAAGGTGATCACCGGCTCCCACAATTTTTCCGGGGCCGGCAGCGAGCAGAACGACGACAATTTCGTCTTCGTCCACGGAAATCGGGCCTTGGCGGAAGCCTACAGCGTCGCCTGTCTCGCCACATACGAACACTATTCCTGGCGCGCCTACGTCAAGCGTCAATTTGACCAGGGTAAAGTCCCCTGGTCGCACCTGTCGAGCGATCCGGCCTGGCAGAGCAACTACCTGTCGGTTCAGCGCAAGAAGCATCTTACGATCTGGTGTCCTGAACGACCGCAGAGCGGTCGGAGCGCGCACGCGTCATCCGCATGATCGCCCGGTCCGCGGAGCGAGCTTGCCGATGCGCTCTTTCCTCCGGAGGTGCGTCAGCGACCGCTTCCCCCTACGGGATGTTGTTGGCGGGATCGTGGTCGAGTAGCTCAGCCATTTGGCTTTCGCCCTCACAGATCCGGGCAGGCGGCTTTCCCGCACCCGGCTCTTCCCGAGGGTAACCCGCGTCATATCCGCGCCTGCGCCCAAGTGCGAGTGATGCGTGGAACGGGCAGACGGAAGCGTGCCGTCAGGGCCTCGAACTCCGACCAGCCCATGCGCCGACTTTTCTGACTGCGCCGTCTCAGACAGTTCAGCCAGATCCGACGCACTTCGCGGTAGAAGCCGTTAAGCGCTGGATAATTGTGCGGCCTGCCGTAGTAGCCGTAGTGTCCACGCAGCACTGCGGCGAACCACTCGTGCTGGGTGGCCAGTGACTCGTGCATGAGCCGCCAGGCCTCCTGGCGCAACGCCGTCAGCTTGCGCGTCAGGCGTTTCCCTTCCGTCTTGTGCTTCACGATAAACCGGCCGTCCCGGGTCCGCCCGCAGTAGTGGATGAAGCCGAGGAAGGCGAAGGTCTCGGGTCGCCGCTCGCCGCGCCGCTGACGCGAGAGGGCCGCAAATCGACCGAACTCGATCAACCGCGTCTTGCCCTCATGAAGCATCAGGCCAAAGCTGGCCAGCCGCGCGTTGAGGGCCAAGAGCATCTCCTGCGCATCCACCTTGCTCTCGAAGGCCATGACGAAGTCGTCCGCATAGCGAACGGCCACAACGCGACCGCGTGCGCGGCGACGGCGCCATTGATGGGTCCAGAGATCGAGGATGTAGTGCAGAAAGATGTTGGCGAGGAGCGGACTGATGCCCGCCCCCTGCGGGGTACCCCTGTCCGTTTCTTGCTTCTCGCCGCTCTCAAGAACGCCGGCCCGCAGCCACAGCTCTATGAGCCGCAAGATGCGAGGATCAGCGATCCTGTGCGCCACCATCCGCAGCAGCCACTCGTGGTCGACCGAGTCGAAGAAGTTGCGTATGTCGGCATCGAGCACCCAGTTGACGCGCTGGCTCATGATCGCCGTGTGCAAGGCGTCAAGCGCCATATGAGGATTCCGCCCCGGCCGGAAGCCGTAGGAGAACCCGACGAAGTCGACCTCGTAGACGGAGCTCAGCACCTCGGCTACCGCGCTTTGGACAATCTTGTCCTCTAGCGCCGGCACACCGAGAGGCCGCTTACCGCCATCGGCTTTGGGGATGTAGACTCGTCGCACCGGCTGT
>NZ_JBVVPR010000092.1:0-8742 GCF_055811835.1 Bradyrhizobium sp. WSM4874 | reverse complement strand
TTCTCCTCTCCCCCTCAGGGGATCATAAGTGGAAAATTCCAGTTCAAACTGGCCTAATTTGGCGGGGGCACGTCAATGCCGCGATAGCCTTCGAGCAGCCTCAAGCCATGGACGGCCCCACGGCCCGGTGCATAAGCGACCACGCCAGGTGGGTCAGGTCCGGCCCAAGGCCTGTCATCGCGTGACAGCGCCCAGAAGTAGCCGGTTTCGGTCCTGCCGCGCCCCGGATCTAACACCGGTGCGGGAGTCTCATCGACACAGAGCTTCGAAGAGGCGAGCAGAAGCTGGCGCAGACGATGCCACAAGGGCTTCAATTCTTGGGCGGCATAGCCGACCCAGAAGGCGAGCGTGGAACGGTCCAGCGCTATTCCGTGCGTCGCCAGCATCTGCGCCTGGCGGTAAAGCGGCAAATGCCAATGATACTTGGCGTCGATCACATGCGCGACCAGCCGCTCAGTGGGCAATCCACCTCTGATCAGTCGCTCGGGAGCGGCGTGCTGGAGGACGACGCCCTGACAGGCGCGGCAGGCCAGCTTGGGTCGGCGGGTGACGATGACGCGACACTGCGCCGGTACGACGTCCAGCCTCTGGCTCTCATCGCGACCAATCTCAACGAGATCGCCTTTGCAGGAGGGGCAGCAGGTTTCAGCCGGCATCAGCATTTCGACGATGCGTGGCAAATGCTCCGGCAGCTTGCCACGATTGGTCCTGTGCTTGGCAGTTCTCTTCTCGCGTGTTTTGGGATTGGCGCAGTCCTCGGCTGCTTCGAGAGCCGCGACAGTCTGATCGATATCCTCCAGAACAAGCTGGAGCTGATCACCGTCAAGCTTTTCCGACGATCGACCGAACTGCGCGTCTTTTGCAAGCTTGAGCAACCGCTCGAGCCTGGCGCAGCGATCCAGCAGAGCCGCGGCAAAGACGCGCAACTCGGCTGGATCGCTCGGCAGCTCATCAGGCAAATCACTCATTGGCCCGAGTTTGCCAAGCTTCGCGCCCCGATGCAGCGAAGAGTTTTATGTCCTACGCAAGTGCTTTCGGCTGCGGGATGCGAGCTGCATGCATGCGTGTCCAATCCATGCCGGCCAGAAGCGCCGACAACTGCGCGGCGTTCATTCGCATGACGCCGTCAACGATCGGCGGCCACTTGAAGGCGCTGCCCTCAAGCCGCTTCCAATACAGCACGAGGCCACTACCATCCCACACAACGATCTTCACCCGATCGGCGCGCTTCGCACGCAAGACCACAGCCACGCCCTTCATCGGATCGTGGCCCAGCGTCTCCTTCGCCAACAGCGCCAAGCCCTCCGCACCCTTTCTGAAGTCCACAGGTCGGGTCGCCACGTAAATCATGAGGCTCGCGGGCGGCGTCAGCATGAACGTGTCCGTCGAAGCGCCAAGAACACATCACTCAACACAGCAAGGCCAGGCGTCCCTCTCACCTCAACTCGTGCGCCTGGAGCTCAACCGTCACAACGGCTGCTTCCGGCGACCCGGTGGCCTCTGCGGCCGCCGGTAGCGCCGATTCCGATACCACCGGCACGAACGACAGCGTGTCCGCCGAAGCTGGCAGTACCAACTGGCCCGAACGCGCCCGGCGCCGCCAGTCGTGCACCTGCTGGGGCCGGCAGCCATGCCGGCGCGCGACATCTGTGACAATCGCCCCTGGCTCGAGGCTTTCCGCGGCAATCTGTGCCTTCAAGTCGTCCGGCCAGCGCTTTCGACCTGCGCCTGCGTACACTTCGATACGCGGCGACAACGGTCGTCTTATGTCGTCCGAATGGTCGTCCATTGTGAGCACTCTTGCAGAAGATGACTCTTCTAGCGGTGCTCTCAGGACTGAGTACAAAAATTCTCAAGGGCCTCAACGCCACGCTTACGAACAAACTGCTGAGCCAGCGGATGAAGCGGCGGAATCTGTAGCCGCCGGCGGCGACGACGGCATTGGCTGCATCACCGCGCCGAAACTAGAGATCGTTTCGGGTGATGCGGCGGTGCTCGGCCTTGGAATGGCCGATGACAGATTCGACGACGGCCTGCGGCGCAGTTCGCGCTTGATGTTGGGCGTCGCCCCTCGCTTCTGACCGGAGATGAAGACGCTAAACTGTGATGGCCGGGCGCATTGTAGCCGCGGTTGCCCTTGTCCCGAGAATGCGCGCAATGGTATTCCCGACCATCGCGCCTATGTCGGGAATGACGGTTTCTAGGGCGTGCCATCATATGAATCGCCGGCAACGCCTTTACACGCTCCGCGACGAAAATGAGCGACTGAAGGCGCTTTTGGAGCAAACGCAGGCGGCCTTGAGCGAGCATCAGAGTCGGAAGTCCTATCAAGCGGGACAAAACTGGTAATGTGCCAAGTAGTGCTGGGCCGATCAAAGAACTTACCTCACCAACGTCGTTACCAAGCGCAGTGAGATCTTGTCCTGACTGCTGCGGTAGTACCCTGCTGCTGCAGCTCTCACACTCTCAAACGCCATTCCCCAATCGAGAAGAGGAGCCCACAGCCGGAGTTGGCGGCCTGCGCTGACCATTGGCGGGTGACTCGGGCGTCGGCACCGAGGGGGTCGATCGCGGTCCGGGTGTTAGTCGGCGGCCGAGTGCGGGGGCCAGCGTTTCGAACTTCTCCCTCAGTTCCTGAGTCAAAGCCCCTGCCTCCGCGTCACTCTCAACCACGCGAGAATTGAGCAACACCAAGAGCTCGGTTCGGTCCTCGGTCTGTTCCGCGTTGCGGAACAGCGGCCCCAAAAGCGGGATGTTCATCAACACGGGAACCCCGGAATGGACCCGGTCAGTGCTATCTTGCATCAATCCGCCGATTGCTATCGTATCGCCGTTTCGTGTGGATACGCTGCTCTGCAGCCGGCGCACCGAAATGACCGGCGACTGGACATTGGTCAATGTGTTTTTGTTCGCGGTGCTGACCTCCTGAAAGGTGTCGAGCGTCACACTCCCACCAGCGCCGATTCGAGGCGTGACAGCCAAGATTACTCCTGTGTCGCGCAATTCGACGTCGCTCACGATTGGCGAGCCCTGGCTTACCGTCGATTGTGATGATCGCGATAGGATCGGGACCTGGTCGCCCACTTGAATTGTCGCGGTTTGATTGTCGAGTGCGAGAATGCGTGGCGCCGATACGACCTTAACGTCGCCAACCCCGCTCAGCGCGTGTAGCACGGCGTTGACGCCCGTGCCGCGAAACACATAGGATAACCCCCCCTGTGGAACGGCACCCAAATCCAGTGAGGACAAAAGATAGTCGACGCCGTATCGCAGGCGATCGCTCAGCCGCACCTCCGCAACAATGGCTTGAATGAGCACCTGCCGAGGCTTAACGTCAAGCCGACGAACTGCGGCCTCGATGATCTTCTGGTCCTGCGGTGCTGCTAGGATCACGAGCGCATTTTGGCCGGGATCCGCCTGGATCCCAACTGGCGCTGATAAACCGAGACCGACTGCGGAAATCACCGATTCGCTCTTCGCCTTTGTCAAGGCAGCTGGTCCTGCGTCCGGCGGGCCCGGCAGATTGAGCGGAAGACTCATCCCCTTGGATGCAGTTCCGACTGACAACTTTCCAAACTCTCCCGCGGGCTGCGCGTGAGGTCCGCCACTGGCTGGCTCAGTGCCAAATATTCGAGCGAGCACCTGCGCGACTTCGGTCGCCCTTCGGTGCTGCAATGGACGCACCTGAATGTGTGCCGCCGCCTCCGACGCCTTGTCCAGCTTGACGATTACGCGACGGACTTGCTGGAGTACGGCAGCGTCGTCCGCTACCACAAGAACCCCGTTCAATCGCTCGAGCGACGCAAACCGGACGCGCGCTGCGCCCTTGCCATTCTGGTTGAACAAGAAACTGAGTTCTCGCTCAACTTCCGCCGGACTAGCCTGAGACAGCGTATGCAGCGCAAACGTCTTGTGAAGCATGACATCAGTGTCAAGCAAGCCGATGAGTTCGCGCACAGAATTGATGGAGGCGGGCGGTCCACGGATGGCGATGCCCCGCTCTCCGGGCGCGGGGAACAGATGCACGCTCTCCTCAACGTTCGGTCGGATGACATTAATCAGATCAGCTGCGTCGACATATCTGACGGGAATCACTTGAACACCGCTTGGGAGGCCGCTGGCCAGGTCCGCCAAACGCCCCACCCGAACCCCGCGGTCAACCATCGCTAGTCCAAAACCGTACGGCGCAAGCGCTTGGTCGAGCAGTCGCGGCACATCACTCGCCGGGATCTTGTCAGAGGTACGCAGCGTCATCTTTCCCCCAACGCCCGGATCGATGACAACCGGCATGCTCATAATGTCTTCCACCACGTCATTCACAACTTGCCGAATGTCGGCGTTGGTGTAGTCGAGGCTCACGCGCGTGCTATCTGAAGTGACCGGCAGCCGCCGCTCCAGGGCGGTGATCGGCTGGGCCGGTGGCTCTGCTAGCATTTCAAAGCCACGTTCTTGCGACGCCCGGGCTGCTAAGGAGGGCTCGGACGCACGCCAGCCGGGGCTTGGTGAAGTCAGCAGAACGCCACGTTCCGCAATGGAGCCGGAGCCAGCACATCCAGTAAGGAGTAGACAGAGGAACGCCAGCAAAAGGCTGCGAGATGATGATGAAGCGGCGTTCCCGCCGAGAATACGACATCTCCATTCTACTGTCCCATTCACCCCCGCGAAAAGTGGATTTGTGCTGACGCTGAAATTGGTCGGCACAGGGATAACTGCCCATCCTGGACTGTTCATTCCTGCCGCGTTTTTAGCGAATGTTACCAATTATAGCGTCCGTGAGTTTTTGATCTCTTGAGAGAAGGTTAGACATCAGTTCGCTAACCTTACTGAGGCTATCCATTCCCCACTGCAGATGAATTAACGCGACCTGACTCTCGCTGTTTGCGCTGTCGATTGCTGCCTTGACATTGTTGATGGCGGCGTCGAATTGCGACTGCCCACCACGCTTATCGTCCTCCTTTTTCGGCTCAATGAAAATGCCCTGGACCTCCAGCACATCAGGCTCGTGCTTTTTTTTCTCGATGGAAATGCCGTGTGCCTGCAGCCAATCATAAACATCTTGAGTCTTGCCCTGCCAATCTTCAAAGGTGCCATAGTCTGCAACCGTTTTGTCGTCAGGAGGACGGTTGGTCCGCAACTTACCCAAAGCCCCAGTCATATCGTGCAAGTAATTATTCCGCGTCTGCATCTCGCCGTATTCAGATCGGACTTGAGCCTGGTATAGGCCGTGCCGCTCCATTAGGGCCAGCAGCATAATAGAGGTTAAAGACAGGTCCTCAGCGGGGACATCTCCCATTGTGTGCACCCAAGGAGATCGATACAGAGCGTTCGGCTCAATCATTCGAAAAAACTCACATACTTGTTGTTCAAACGGCCCTCTTCGGCTCAACCCATGTTGATGATTTTACTTCTCGTCTCGGTATCAGCACGACGGATTTCAGCAAGCTTCTCCACAACATCCTCAATCAGCTTCTCGTAGGTCGCCATGAATTCAGTTTCATCCTCCACCTGTGCGCGAGCCTTTGCGCTGTCCGCCTCCAGCTTCACCTTCTCCTCCTGGTAATGCGTCGCCCCCATGTTCAGGCCTGCTCCCGGGAGCTTGATGGCTTCTGTTACAATCGTGCTGTAGCTATTCCATCTCATCGCGGCCTGCTGAGCTGCTGTTTGCGCGTGGGTAACGCGCGTAAATTCTAGGGAATCGCTCGCGCTATCAGGCGAAGGGGGGAGCGGCCTCTGGATCTTTGGCCTGCACAGCTCGTCGAAGCGTGATTGGATCTGGCGAGCGCCCTTGAGGCTCACGGTGGCACCTGCCATCGCTCCGGCGGAGGTTACTATTGCGCCAAACAACTGGCACAACCCTGCATTGCGAAGCGCCTTGGCCCCAGCCTCCTGGGCGGCGATATCGACGTCCAGCGCAGCGCACCTGTCCAATCTCGCAGCCCTACGAAGCTCCGTATTGAGGCGAACGATGAGCGCCGCGACCGCTGATATTTCGGCTCCCGTAGCGAATCCCTCCAGCCTCGCCAGGACGTTCGGAAGCTCCTCTTCCGCGATACGGTCGGGGAGTCCCGACACAGCTAGGGATGGGCAATCCCGCGCCCGATCGCCTGGATCCGGAAGAGGTAGTGTGGCCTCGCTGTCTGGCACGCTCCCGGTGGCGATAGCGGCAGAGATTGGGACCGACGGCAGTTTGTGTTGCGCAGCAGCATCCAACGGGTGAGGGGCCCCAATGTGTCTTTCACGTTCAATTGTCACTACCATATCTGTGTTCCTTAACGCCCGGTCCGCCTCAAGCGCTTATCAGCCGAGGTTTCGTATAAGATTCGCACTGCTCGCACTCTGCGTCTCAATGGCCTCGACAACTCTCTGCGTAGTAGTCGTCCTCTCGAGGAGTAACTCCCTAATGAATTCCATTTCGTCGTTTCGAAGCTGTCTTAACCTGGCGATGCAGATTCTAATGTCCATCGTTTCGGCCTGAGTGTCGGTTGCCGCCTTCTGCTGGACTCCATTGGCAATGCCGGCGCCGCCCTCGACCAGTGTGGCACCCGCTTGGGCCCATCGAGCTGCAGTCGAAACCGCTTGGCTGATCTGAGCAGCCCTCGCAGAGCTAGACATTATCCCAGCGGCTGAGGCCCCCGCGGAGCCCAATCCATTCGTAGCTCCACCAACAAGACCAGCGCCTGCGGTTAGCAGCGAGATTGCGAGCATAATCCCGATCGTAATGGTCATGGCCATCGTTTTTGCTTCGCCGTCTTCCATCCCGTCTTTCATGAGACTCTTCGCAATTGCCTCCGTCATCTTGTCTATGACACCCGTCTCACCGAGCGTCGCTACTCCGACGCTTACTGCCGCTGCCGCCACAGCCAGAGTTCCCCCACTGACGACGGCAGCCAGGACTGCCACTCCGGCCGCGAGCCATCCGAAGAACTTCATAATGCCCGAGGTCTTCTTCGAATCCGCCAACTTCTCGGCCGTTTCGATGATGTTCTTTGAGATCTTTTCATGCAACTGCCTTTGCTGCTCACCCCAGTGTTGCGCATCTTTTATTCCGGCAGTGACCAGTCGATCCGTCATCTTGGCCTGCAGAGACAGAATACTGGTAAGGAGACCAATTTCGTCAAGCGCACGCGGTGCGGGCAAGCTTGAGCTTGCGCCAGATGTGACAGCCTCCCCGAGAAGTAGTGGCGGCAAAGGGTTCAAGATACTTTTGTGAGCACTACCTGAACATCCGGTTGCGGAGCTACCGACGGAAGGCGGCGGCCCGATTTCGAGGAGTGTTGTTCCGATTAAAGAGCTCACGCTCAAGCTATGCATTGTGGAACTCCGCTTCGGACTTGAGGCGGCCCAGCATCATCAGCGCGCGGTGAGCCAAAGCGTCGTGTTCTGGCTTTTTAGTACTCAGTGCTAACGCATTCTCGAGTGCACTTATGGCCGCTACTGGCTGGTCGAGTTGTAGGAAACATTCCGCTGTGCGAAGCGGTATCTGCGGATCCTCACGGTTCAGGAGCGCAGCGCGCCTATAGGCGTGCACGGCGGTTTCTGCATCGGCTACCATCTGACTAGCAAGGGCCAGACCAAGCCAGAATCGTGCGTCCAAATGCCTGTGTATGCATAGAAAGCGAAAGAAGTTCAGTGCCTCCTCATACTTTCCGCAAGAATAGTAGCGATAGCCATATACGTACACGGCCTCAAGCTCATCATCCGTGATCCCAATGATTGTAGCGAGGTCCGCCCGCCCCGCCATGACCTCGATCGCGAGCCACGCCAGCCGCCCAGCCTCAGCCGCATCGGCCGACTCACCAGCATTCAAGAGATCCCCGTCCGCCATCTTAATCCCTCAATTCGCCTGCTGCTGCCGACGCCAGGGGATGGACATTCAATGTTGGATTCGGCCGAGGCATGACGTGACTGAGGGTCGCCAGCTCGCGCGCATACGCTGCTTGGAACTCTTGATGTTGGTCTGCCACGAATGCAGAAATTGAAGCCGCACTGATCGTCCTGTCGTCCACCAGCTCGGCGCAACGGTTAAGTTGCTCCCGAACCTGGATTAATAGACGATCCGTTTGCGCGATTGTCTGTCGCGCCGATTCCACCGTTTCATCTATGCCCATGAGCTCTCCTGACAGTCTGCAGGCACATGCATCCGTGCGCCGGCGGGATTGGACTTGCGTGTGCCTGCAGGCCCGAATCCGACCACCGATGTGTATCGGGAAAGTAGTCCAGTGACAGTCCACACTGTGCCAATAGGACCATACGCCAGTTCCGTTTTGGTCGAGGAAGAGTTCGCCCACAGCCGATTTGACGGCCTGAGACCCAAATGGAGGACACCTGTCACAACGCATTAACTGCACACCATTCAGGCGCGAAATACCAGCTCGCTATGAAGACATGCGCGGTCGTGATGGATCAGTGTGTTCTTTCCAGGCCCGATCCGATCAAGAGCCTACCGGCTCAAGGTGAGAACTGGTCTCGGTTGTCTGAACAAAAAATCCGCGTCGATAAGTGGATTCTCTGCCGGGTTTAGGCCGCCGCGCGGAGCGGAGGAAGATCGAAGTAGGCTTGATCCGGAGTGCGGTCGTCAAGGCTCGAATGCGGCCGTCGCCCGTTGTAAAAGTCAAGATATCGACCAATCGAGCTTCGCGCCTCACCGACGCTTTCGTAGGCTCGCAGATAGTCGAGTAGCGCGGGGGAATCCCACCCCCACGCCCTCCGAGAACCGGACGTGAGCCTCTCGACTCATCCGGC